>DASQEZ010000132.1:0-6908 GCA_035633415.1 Ornithinibacter sp.
CGGCGGGCCGCCATCTCGAAGCCGCCGGTGTCGAAGATCTGGCTGCCGATGTGGCTGTGCAGGCCGCGCAGGTCGAAGACGTCGGGCCGGGCCAGCAGCCGGGTCGCCGCCTCGAAGGCCCGGCCCCCCGCGAGGCTGAAGCCGAACTTCTGGTCCTCGTGTCCGGTGGCGATGAACTCGTGGGTGTGCGCCTCGACGCCCACCGTCACCCGCACCATGACCGGAGCGACGACGCCGAGCTCGGCGGCCACCGTGGCGATCCGGTCGATCTCGTGGAACGAGTCGACGACGATCCGCCCGACCCCGTAGGTCAGCGCCGCACGGATCTCGGCCGTGGTCTTGTTGTTGCCGTGGAAGCCGATCCGCTCTGCCGGGAAGCCGGCCCGCTGCGCGACCGCGAGCTCGCCCCCGGTGCACACGTCGAGGTGCAGGCCCTCCTCGGCGACCCAGCGCGCGACGGCGGTGCAGAGGAACGCCTTGCCCGCGTAGTAGACGTCCGCACCCGCCAGCGACTCGAAGGCCGACGCGAACCCGTCGCGGAACTCAGTTGCACGAGAACGAAAGTCGTCCTCGTCGAGGACGTAGGCGGCGGTGCCGTGCTCCCGCGCGAGGGTGAGCACGTCGACGCCACCGACGGTCAGCCGACCGGCACCGTCGCGGTCGACCGTGCGGGCCCAGAGCTGGGGCAGCAGCTCCATGACATCGGTCGGGAACGGCAGGTAGAGCGGGGGCCCGCCATAGCCCTCGGCGTGGAGGACGCCGGCCTCGTGCGAACGCATCGCTTCGCCCTCACATCCGCTCGGGGGCGCTGACGCCGAGGAGGTCCAGGCCGTTGGCCAGCACCTGGCGCGTGGCGTCGTTGAGCCACAGCCGGCTGCGGTGCAGGTCGGTGACCTCCTCGTCGACGTTCACGGGGCGCACCCGGCAGGTGTCGTACCACTTGTGGAACCGGCCGGCGAGCTCCTCGAGGTAGCGCGCCACGCGGTGCGGCTCGAGCAGGTGGGCCGACTGCGCGACGACCCGCGGGAAGTCGCCCAGCACGGCGAGCAGGGCTGCCTCGGTGGGGTCGGAGAGCAGCGACGCGTCGAAGCCGTCCGCGCGCAGCACGCCGTCCTCCCCGGCGAGGCGGGCGACGTTTGCCGTGCGGGCATGGGCGTACTGCACGTAGAAGACCGGGTTGTCGTTGGACTGCTTGCGCAGCTCCTCGCCGTCGAGCGAGAGCGGGCTGTCGGAGGGGTACCGCGCGAGCGAGTAGCGCACGGCATCCGAGCCGATCGACTCGATCAGCTCGTCCATGTAGATCGCGTTGCCGAGCCGCTTGCCCATCCGGACGCCCGCGATGTTGACCAGCTGGCCGATCTTGACCTCGATGTTGTGCTCGGGGTCGTCGCCGGCCGCGGCCGCGATCGCCTTGAGCCGGTTGATGTATCCGTGGTGGTCGGCGCCGAGCAGGTAGACCTTCTCGTCGAACCCGCGGTCCTTCTTGCTCAGGTAGTACGCGGCGTCGGCCGCGAAGTAGGTCGGCGAACCGTCGGCGCGCACGAGCACGCGGTCCTTGTCGTCGCCGAAGTCGGTGGTGCGCAGCCAGACCGCACCCTCGGCGTCGAAGACGTGACCCTGCTCGCGCAGCCGGGCGACGGCCTGCTCCACCGCGTGGCCGTCGTGCAGGCTGCGCTCGGAGAACCAGACGTCGAAGTGCACGCCGAAGCCGTCGAGGGTGCGCCGGATGGCGGCGAGCTGCGCGACGTAGCCCAGGTCGCGGGCCACGACGACGGCCTCGGCCGGGTCGAGCTCGAGCAGGTCGGGGCGCTGCGCGAGCACCTCGGCGGCGCGGTCGGCCACGTAGGCGCCCGGGTAGCCGTCCTCGGGGGGTTCCTGCCCGGCGGCGCGGGCCAGCACCGAGGCTCCGAACTTGTCCATCTGGGCGCCGGCGTCGTTGATGTAGTACTCGGCCTTGACGTGGGCACCGGCCGCCTCGAGGAGGCGGCGCATGGCGTCGCCCAGGGCGGCCCACCGGGTGTGGCCGATGTGCAGCGGCCCGGTCGGGTTGGCGGAGATGAACTCGAGGTTGACGACGCGGCCCGCCTCGGCGGTGCTGTGGCCGTAGGCCGCACCGGCCTGCACGATGGCGCGGGCCAGCTCGCCCGCGCTGGCGGCCTCGAGGGTGATGTTGAGGAAGCCGGGACCGGCGACGTCGACGGCCTTCACGCCCGGCACGCCGGCAAGGTGGGTCGACAAGGCCATCGCCAGGTCGCGCGGCGCGACGCCGGCGCCCTTGGCGAGCTGGAGGGCGATGTTGGTCGACCAGTCCCCGTGGTCGCGGTTGCGCGGACGCTCCACCCGGACCTCCGCGGGCACGGTGACGGAGAGGTCACCGGCGTCGACGGCGGACTGGAGGGCGGCACGGATCGCGGCCGAGAGCTGTTCGGGGGTCACCCGCGCAATTCTATGGGCGCTGGTTGCGGCGTCGGCCGCCCGCCGCGAGCCGTGAGACGGCGTCGACGAGCTCGTCGGGGTCGAACGGCTTGGAGATGAAGCCGTCGAAACCGGCACCACTGGCCTCGGGTGCGTCGTGCGCGATCACCGAGCCCGTCACCAGCAGCACCGGCACGGGGTCCAGGCGGGGGTGCGAGCGGATGGCGGCGATCGCCCACCAGCCGTCGTACGGCGCCATCTCGGAGTCCAGGACGATGACGTCGGGCACGGGCCGCACCGGGTCGATCAGGCGCGCCATGGCCTCGTGCCCGTCAGCGGTCTCCTCGACGTCGAACCCCGCCAGCTCCAGGTTGATCCGCAGCAGCCTGCGGATGGCCTCGGTGTCGTCACAGACGAGCACGCGTGGCGCGGGACCGCGGGCGCCGGTCCCGGATTGCATGGACGCCAGCCTAGGCTGCTACCCTCGCGGGGCGCTGGAATCCACCCCGTGGATTCTCGCGCAGGCCGACCAGGCCCCCGTAGCTCAGGGGATAGAGCACCGCCCTCCGGAGGCGGGAGCGTAGGTTCGAATCCTACCGGGGGCACGCGAGAAGGGCCCGGACCTCAGGCGCGAAGCGCCATGGTCCGGGCCCTTTCGCGTTCCCCGGTGGGATGACGAGGCCCACGGTTCCTACCCTGGGCCCTGCGCACCACCCTCGTCCGGCGTCGCGTCAGGCGCGCGAGCGGCGGATCCACCACCAGGCGAGCGCCATCTCGAGCACGCCGAGGCCGGCGATGACCGGCTGGAGGAAGAAGTAGCGCTGCAGCACCATCAGCTGCACCGCGATCCACAGCACCAGCGCGGCGCCGGCGACCAGCCCGACGACGCCGGCCCGGGGGGCGCGCCGCCAGACGAACCAGGCGGCCACCAGCTGCGGTACCGCCACCGTCAGCACGAGGGCGACGCCGGGCAGGGTCCAGGTGTCGACGGGCAGGCGGTCGAGCCACTCCAGCGGCATCCCCATGCCGTTGGCGACCAGCCCGATCCCCCCGTAGACGGCGTTCGCCGCCACCAGGAGGAGCACCGCCAGCAGCGTTCCCCCCGCCCAGCCTCGTGTCGGGGTCACGTCCCAGCGGTGCGGCACCGTCGTCATCGGGCCCTCTCCTTCCGGTCCCCACCATGCTGGCGCGACGGCGTCACCGTGGGGGCCGGGTGTAGCCACCTTCACACCCTCGACTGCCGAGCCGGCCCCGGGCCGGCCGGCTCAGCGCTGTGACGAGTCGGAGACCTCACCCACGAGCTCCTCGATGACGTCCTCGAGGAAGACGACGCCGACGACCGTGCCGTCCTCGGCGACGACCCGGGCCAGGTGCGATCCGGTCAGCTGCATGGTCTGCAGGACCGACTCGACCTCGTCGTCACGCCGGACGTTGGCCATCCGGCGCACCCGCTTGGCCGGCACCGCCTCGTGGCGCTCGACCTCGTCGGCGTAGAGCACGTCCTTGAGGTGCAGGTAGCCACCGAGGTCGCCGAGGTCGTCGACGACGGGATAGCGCGAGTAGCCGTGCTTGGCGACGAGCCGCTCGATGTCCCGCGGCGTCGCGGCGCTGGTCACCGTGACCAGCGAGGAGACGGGCACCCCGACGTCGGCCGCGTCCTTGTCGCTGAACTCCAGCGCGGCACCCAGGCGCTCGTAGTGGTCGCGCCCGACGAGGCCCTCGTGGCGCGACTCGTCGAGGATGTGGGCGACCTCCTCCGCGGTGAACGCGGACGCGACCTCGTCCCTGGGCTCGACACCGAACAGCCGGATCAGCGCCTTGGACAGCCAGTCCATCGCGTGGATGACCGGTGCCACCACGCGCGACACCATGACGAGCGCGGGAACCAGGGCCACGGCGGAACGCTCGGGCCGGGCGATGGAGATGTTCTTCGGGATCATCTCGCCGTAGACCACGTGGAGGAACACGACGATCGCGAGCGCCACGACGAGGGCCAGGACGTCGGCGACGACCGCGGAGACGCCGAACCGCTCCGCGACGGGCACCAGGGCGTGGTGCAGCGCCGCCTCGGACACGGCGCCCAGGAGCACCGAGCACACGGTGATGCCGAGCTGCGCCGTGGCGAGCAGCAGGCCGGTGCGCTGCAGCGCGTGCACCGCCACCGCCGCCCGCTTGCTGCCCTGGTCCGCGAGCGGCTCGAGCTGGCTACGGCGCGCGGACATCGCGGCGAACTCGGCCCCCACGAAGAAGGCGTTGGCCGCCAGGAGCCCGACGGTGACCAGGACGACCGTCCACCCACTCATGACCCGCCCTCCACCGTGTCGTCGACGCGGGCGCGTCGGTGGCCGCTTCGGTCGGCGTCGTCATCGTTGGCCGGGGGGGCGTCACGCTCGAGGCGCACCCGGTCGACGCGCTGGCCGTCCATGTCGGCGACCCGAGCCGACCAGCCGTCGACCGCGACGGCGTCACCGACGGCCGGCACCCGCCCCAGCGTCGCCATCACCCAGCCGCCCACGGTCTCGTAGGCCGGACCGTCGGGGATCGCGACGCCCACCCGGGCCCGCACCTCGTCAGGTCGCCAGAGGCCGGGCACGGTCCACGCCCCGTCGCGCAGCTGGCGACCCGTGGTCTGCGAGCGGTCGTGCTCGTCGTTCACCTCGCCGACGATCTCCTCGACGAGGTCCTCGAGCGTGACGACCCCGGACGTCCCGCCGTACTCGTCGACGACGACCGCGAGCTGCATGCCGCCCTGGCGCAGCTGCAGCAGGAGGGGGTCGAGGCGCAGCGTCTCGGGCACGAGCACCGCCGGTGCCATCAAGGCCGACACCGGTACGTCCGTGCGTCGGTCGAACGGTACGGCGATCGCCTTCTTCACGTGCACGATGCCGTCGATGTCGTCCCAGTCGGCCCCGACGACCGGGAACCGGGAGTGACCCGTGCGCCGGGCCAGGGCCACCAGGTCGGCGGCGGTGGCGGTGCGCTCGATGGAGGTCGCGCGTGAGCGCGGCGTCATCACGTCGGCGGCGGTCTGGTCGCCGAAGCCCAGGGACGCCGTGACGAGCCGCGCGGTGCTGCGGTCGAGGGTGCCCGCCTCGGCGGAGGTGCGCACCAGGGAGGCGAGCTCCGCGGGGCTGCGCGCGGCGGAGAGCTCCTCCTGCGGCTCGATGCCCAGCGCGAGCAGGGTGCGGTTGGCGACCCCGTTGAGCAGCAGGATCATCGGCTTCATCGCGATGCCGAACCACCGCACCGGCGCCGCCGCGACCTTCGCGGTCGCCATCGGCAAGGAGACGGCGAGCGTCTTGGGCACCATCTCACCGACGATCATCGAGAAGACGGTGGCGATGAGCATCGCGAGCACCGAGGCGGTCGACGACGCGGCCGACTCCGACAGCCCCAGCGACTGCAGCGGCCCCAGGAGCAGCGCCCCGATCGACGGGCTCGCGATGAAGCCGAGCACGAGCGTGGTCAGGGTGATGCCGAGCTGGCACGCCGACAGCTGAGTGGAGAGCCTGCGGTGCGACGTGAGCACCGAGCGGGCACCGGGCTCACCGGCGTCGACGGCCCGCTGCACGGTGGGCCGGTCGAGCGCGACCAGCGAGAACTCGGCCGCGACGAACAGGGCCGTGCCCACGGTGAGGACGACGCCGAGGAGCAGCAGCAGCCATTCGGTCATGATCGGACCATCGTATGGGGAGCGTGCGCGGTTCCTGCCCGTCGCGGTCCCCCTGTGGAGGGAGCCCGGGTCCACCGGGGGGTTGACGCGTGCGTCACGCGGGCCTGCAAGGATCGGGACATGACATCACGAGGTACCCCATGACCACGACCACCGCGACTGGGGCGAAGATCGAGATCCGTGGGCTGACCAAGCGCTTCGGGTCCTTCGTCGCGGTCGACGACCTGAGCTTCGACGTCGAGCCCGGCCGGATCACCGGCTTCCTGGGCCCGAACGGCGCCGGCAAGACCACGACCCTGCGGATGCTGCTGGGCCTCGTCCACTCGACGAGCGGCACCGCCACCATCAACGGGAAGAGCTACGTCGACCTCCCGGCCCCGCAGTCCACCGTCGGTGCGGCCCTCGAGGCCACGAACTTCCACCCCGGCCGCAGCGGCCGTGACCACCTCCGGGTCCTGGCCGACGCGGGCTCGATCCCGCTCGCCAGGGTCGACGAGCTGCTCGAGCTCACCGGAATCCCGGCGGCCGCCCGCAAGCGCGCCGGTGAGTACAGCATGGGCATGCGCCAGCGGCTCGGCCTGGCGGCCGCGCTGCTGGGCGACCCGCAGGTACTCGTCCTCGACGAGCCCTCGAACGGGCTGGACCCCGAGGGCATCCGCTGGCTGCGCGGTTTCCTGCGCCACCTCAGCCACGAGGGCAAGACGATCCTGGTCTCCAGCCACCTCCTGCAGGAGGTCGAGCAGACCGTCGACGAGGTCGTGATCATCGCCAACGGGCGGCTGGTGCGCGCCGGTACGATGGCCGACCTGCACGGCACGCC
>DASQEZ010000133.1:0-2056 GCA_035633415.1 Ornithinibacter sp.
GAGCGAACGCTCCGTGGACATCGTGACCTCGTGCTTCTGCGCGTCCCCAGAGCCGGAACACTCCGGCATGTCGCCCGTGGACGTGCATGCGCAACCATAGGGGCAGATGTGACCACTGTGGAAGCGATTGGGCCAGATTCATCGAGGCTGTCCAGCCGACACGCCGCACATGGTGCGACCAATCGCACGTCGCCCCGCTCGGTCGACGGCCCTCCGTCAGTCGAACCAGGGGTCCAGGCCGTGGTGCGGGAAGGTCGCCTGACGGGTCGCGAGGATGGCCCGGTCGACGGGGTTGTCGGGGTTGTGGCCCATGTTCCACGGTTGGACCCAGATCGGCAGGCTGCCGACAGGGAGGTCCCCCATCCGGGTCGGTGCGCGACGCCCGAGAGCCCCGAGCACGTGCGCGAGCCACTCCTCCGGAACCTCGGTGTCGACCGGCACCGGCTGGTGCGCGGCGATGGCCGTCAGGTGGGTCCACGACCTGGGGACGACCTCCACCAGCTCGTACCCGCCGCCACCGAGCGCCACCCACCGACCGGAGGCCACCTCGTGGGCCAGGTCGTGCAGCGACTCGTGGGCGCGGCGTTGGGCGTCGACGGTGATCGCGAGGTGCGCGAGGGGGTCGTGCATGTGGGTGTCACAGCCGTGCTGGGTCACCAGGACGTCGGGGGCGAACGCGCGCACCAGCGGCGGCACCACCGACTCGATGGAGCGCAGCCACGCGGAGTCACCGGTACCTGGCGGGAGGGCGACGTTGGCGACCGTGCCGCGGGCCGCCGGGCCGCCGATGTCGGCCGGCCAGCCGGTGCCCGGGAACAGGTACCGCCCGCTCTCGTGCACCGAGACGGTGAGCACCCGGGGGTCGTTCCAGAACATCCGCTCGACGCCGTCGCCGTGGTGCACGTCGATGTCGACGTAGGCGACCCGCTGCGCGCCGTGGTCGAGCAACCACTGGATGCCGACGCCGATGTCGTTGTAGATGCAGAAGCCGCTGGCGTAGGAGCGCATCGCGTGGTGCAGCCCGCCGCAGTAGTTCACGCCGTGGTCGATGTCGCCCTGCCAGACGCCGCGGCAGACGTCGAGGGTTCCTTGCACGATGCGCGCCGAGGCCTCGTGCATGCCGGCGAACGCGGGGTCGTCGTCGGTGCCCAGGCCGCGGTGCGCGTCGGCCACCGTCGGGTCGGCCGAGGCGCGCCGCACCGCCTCGATGTACTCGCGGTCGTGCACGGTGGCGAGCACGTCGTCGTCGGCGACGTCGGGCGCCACCAACGTGACGTGGTCGAGCACGCCGAGCGCGCGCGCCAGCCGCGTCGTGAGGTCGAGGCGGACCGGGGCCATCGGGTGCGTGGGGCCGAAGTCGTACTCCGTGAACACCTCGTCCCACACGACACTCGTCCTCACGGCCATGGTCTGCACGCTACTCGCCGCACCCGGCGTGGCAGGCTGGGCACCCACGAACCCCGTGAGAGAGGCATCACGATGGCGCGCAGCAGTGCCCACGACGACGACGTCCTGGTCATCGGGCTCGGTCGGTTCGGCGCGGCGGCGGCCCTGGAGCTGCGTCGCCTGGGCCACAAGGTGACCGCCATCGAGAAGGACGGCTTCCTCGCAGAGAAGTTCCTCGGCCGGGTCAGCCACGTCGTGCACGGCGACGCGAGCGACGTCGGCGTCATCCGCGACGCCAAGGTCGCACGGTTCGGGATCGCGGTCGTGGCGATCGGCTCCTCGGTCGAGGCGTCGGTGCTGGCGGCCGCCAACCTCGTCGACGCCGGGGTGCCGGACATCTGGGCCAAGGCCCTCTCCCCCGAGCACGCCCGCATCCTCGACCGGATCGGCGTGCAGCACATCGTGCGCCCCGAGGCCGACACCGGGCGCCGGGTGGCGCACCTCGTCGGTGGGCGGATGCAGGACTACATCGAGTTCGACGACGGGTTCGCCATCGTCAAGATGCGCCCACCGACCGAGGCCATCGGGTTCACGTTGCTGCAGAGCGCGATCCGCAGCAAGTACGGCGTCACCGTCGTCGGCGTCAAGGCGCCCGGTGAGGACTTCACGT
>DASQEZ010000134.1:0-1825 GCA_035633415.1 Ornithinibacter sp.
TGCGCGTGTCCAACGGCAGAACGGCGTCACGAACGAGCCCAAGGTGCCTTCGCTAGCGCCACAAGGGGTGCGTCCTACCGCCGCGAAGGAGTCCTCGAGGGCTCGAGCGGGGCGGGTCCCTCATGCAGGCACAGGGTACCGAGGACCACACTCGCGGCCACACCACGTGGGGGGTTCCCGGCGGGGAGCCGGTTCATGGTCTGACCCGGCCGGCCAGTGCCCGGCGGTCCAGAATTTCGATCGCGCCTCGGCGCAGCGCGAGGATGCCGTCCGACTCCAGCCGGCGCAGCACCCGGTTGGTCGTCGGGCGAGACGCCCCCGCGAGGTCGCCAATGGCGTCCTGGGTCAGTGGCACGACCACCGTGGCGGCGCCATCCGCCACGACGTAGCGGTCGCAGATCTCGAGGAGCCGCCGCACGATGCGCTCGTCCGCGGGCACGTGCAGCGCTTCGAGGAGGTGGTCCGAGAGCCGCGTCACCCGCTGGGCGAGCATCGCGACGAGCTGCCGCTCGACGGCCGGGTGGGCCGCCCGGAGCCGCTCGACCTCGGCGAACCCCAGGCTCAGCGTGACGGCGGGCTCCAGGGCCACGACCGTGGACGTGCGACGGGGCCGTGACCCGAGCAGCGCCAGCTCGCCGAACGTGTCGCCGGGGCCGAGGATCGAGAAGGTCACGGTGTCGCCGGCCTGGGTGCTCCGGCGGGCGGCGAGCCGGCCCTCGACGACGAGGTGCACCGTGTCGGCGGGGTCGGCCTCGTGGAAGACCACCTCGCCCCGGGCGAACCGCCGCCGGTGGGCGGAGGCGAGCACGGCACGCGTGTCGGCGTCCGACAGCCCCCCGAGCAGTGCCCAGTCCATCCCGCCAGTGCAGCACGCCACGGCGCCTGTGTCACGGTCGGCACACAGTGGGCGGCTCGCCGGTGACAGACCTGTCGGCCGGCCGGCCCGAGGGTGGGGTGAGCGGAGAGCCACTCCGACACCCACCGGAAGGAGGCCGACGATGCGAACCCATCGGACCCCCCAGAACCACCGAGACACCGCCCACCACCACCCGAGCGTGCACCGCGTGCAGGGCCGCTGGGTGTGGGAGTGCGGCTGCGGCGGGGCGTCGTGCCGCACCAGCCACGAGCAGCGCACCTGGCGGCAGACCGTCATCGAGGCGCTGCTCCACGCGGACGCCCTCGCGCCCTGACGGCTGCTCAGGCAGGCAGCGACGGAGGGGTTGCGGCCTGCCGGGCCTCGCGGAGCAGGGCCTGCTCGGCGGTGTCGTAGAGCTCCTGCGCGCCGGTCGGGGTGTGGCCGATGGCGGTCATCCCCACCCGGCCGAAGGTCGTCAGGGCGCTGAGCATGTGGAAGACCACCCCGGTCTGCCGGGCGTGGTCGAAGCTGAGCCCGGTGCGGGCCAGCAGGTCGAACATGTCCTCGACCCGCAGCCCGCGCAGGCTCGGGTGGTCGAGGTGGTCGGTCGCCACGAGGTGGCGTTCCTCCCCGCCGGGGGTGACGAACCGGCCGGCCGCGGGGTCGTACCGGCCGTCGGTGAGGAACTGCAGTGTCAGGAAGGGGTGGGTGGTGCCGCCCTTGCGCAGGTTGACCTCGATGGCGTCCGCCTCCCAGCGCGCGCCCCGCCGCACGGTGACGAAGTCGACGGCGAACCGGCCGAGGACGCCTTCTCGCGCCAGCAGCTCCCCGACCCGCTCCGCGTCCGCGGTGATCAGGCCGGCGTACGCGGGGTCGGCGGGGAACCGGCAGCCGAGGTAGGACTGCCCGCTCGGTCCGCCGAGCACCTGGTCGTGGGTCGACAGCACCTCGACCTCGCCCAGCGGGGTG
>DASQEZ010000135.1:0-19103 GCA_035633415.1 Ornithinibacter sp.
CATCCGCGACGGCCGGGTCGTCGAGGCGGGCAACCTCGCAGAGCTACGCCACCTCACCCGCTCGACGGTCACCCTGCGCACCTGCGCCGGGCTCCGACGACCAGGCGGGCTCGCCTGTGTCGCAGCGGTTCCCGGTGTCCATGACCTGCGCGTCGACGGGGACGTCGTGACGTTCCAGGCAGATGCCCACGGGGTCGGTGACGTGCTCACCGCCCTCACCTGGCTCGACGTCGTCGACATCACGTGGGAGCCGGCCTCGCTCGAGGACCTCTTCCTGCGCCACTACGAGGACGCCATCTCCGGGAGGGCGGGGCGGCCATGAGCGCGCCCCGCATCTCGGTGCGCGCGGCAGCGGTGCAGGGCGACGGCATCCACGGGGTTCGGCGCCCGCAGGCCGCGAGCCCGGGCGGGGGCGCGCGCCACGCCCGGCCCGCGACCGGCCGGCCCCGGCAGCCGTATGCCGGGTCGTGGCGGCTGCTGCGGCTGGCCCTGCGCGAGGACCGGCTGCGCATCGCCCTGTGGGCTGCCGGCCTGACCGGGATGGCACTGGCCACCGTGCCCTCGGTCGAGGCGGCCTACGGCGGGGTGGAGGGGATGCAGGCTCGCGCCCAGGTCGCCGGCAACGCAGCCTCGGTGCTCATCAACGGCCCGACCTTCACCGGGCCCGGTGAGGTCACCCTGGGCTCGGTCATCGCCAGCGAGCTCGGGATGATGACCTTCCTCGCCGTGGCGGTGATGAGCATCCTGCTCGTCACGCGGCACACCCGCGCCGAGGAGGACTCCGGCCGCACCGACCTCGTCCGCTCGCTGGCCAACGGCCGCTTCGCGCCGGCGGTCGCGGCGCTGGGGTCGATGGCCGTCGCCAACGGTGCCGTCGGGGTGGGCCTGTTCGTCGCGCTGCAGGGGCACGACCTGCCGGTCACCGACCTGGTGGCGTTCTGCGTCTCGGTCGTGGCGGCCGGTCTCGTCTTCGGATCACTCGCCGCGGTCACGGCCCAGCTCGCCGACCACGCCCGGGCCGCGACCGGGACGGCCCTCACCGTTCTCGGCGCGTCCTACGTGCTGCGGGGCATCGGCGACGTGCGGGACCCCCTCGACGGAACGGCCCTGTCGTGGGTCTCCCCGCTGGCGTGGCTGCAGCAGATGCGGCCGTGGGTCGACCTGCGCTGGTGGCCCGTGGCGCTCACTCTCGGCACGGCCGTGGCCCTGGTCGCCATCGCCTCGGTGCTCGGTGCCCGGCGCGACCTGGGGTCCGGGATCGTGCCGAGCCGCCCCGGTCGCCACCACGGGCCGCGGTGGCTGGGCTCCCCGGCCGGCCTGGCGTGGCACGAGCTCGCCGGTGACGTCGTCGCCTGGGCGGCGGGGCTGGGCGGGTTCGCGATCCTGTTCGGTGCCATGACCTCGACGATGGTCGACGCGATGGCCGACATCCCGATGGTCCGGGAGTGGATGGCCCTGGACCCCGAGGCCGTCACCGAGACGCTGCTCGCGGCGATGGCCTCCTACTTCACGTTGGGGACCGCGGCCTTCGCCGTGGCCGCCGCACTGCACCTGCGCCACGAGGAGGCCGCCGGCACCGCGGCCGTGGCCGTCGTGGAGGGCCCGGGTCGACTGCGGTGGGTGCTGTCGTGGCTGCTCGTCGTCTGCGGGGCGACCCTGCTCGTGCAGCTCGCCGGTGGCCTGGGGCTCGGGCTGGGCGTCGCGATCGACGGTGGGGACTGGTCCGCTCCCCTCGACCTCGCGGGCGACGCTCTCGTCACCTGGCCCGCGGCACTGGTGTTCGTGGGGTTGGTGCTCGCGCTCTTCGGGGTGGCGCCGCGACTGGTCGCCCTCGCGTGGGCCGTGCTCTCGTGGGCCCTGTTCGTGGCGATCTTCGGAACGCTCATCGACCTGCCCTCGTGGGCCATGGACCTCTCGCCGGTGGAGGTCGCTCCTCGCCTGCCGTACGAGGAGATCTCAGCCGGACCGCTGATCGTCCTCATCGGGCTGACGCTCGTCCTGTGCGCGGTGGGGGTGGCCGGGTTCCGGCGGCGCGACCTGGGCTGATGCCTGACCCCCGTCCGCTGACTCGACCGGGTCGAGGGTGATGGCGTGGTCCAGCGGTGAGCCTCGGAATGGCCCTTCTGGGGGATTGACCCCCGCTCGACGCTCGGAGTAGACCAGCGCAATGCCCCTGCAGGGGCCGACAGCGAAAGGGCAGCGCTCATGGAGAAGACAACACGGCTCAGGGTTCTGGGGACGCTCACCGTCGCGGGAGTGCTCGCGCTCTCGGGTGGACCGGCGATGGCCGGCGAGTCCCACAGGCACAAGTCGATGGCGTACACGTGCACCGGTGGCGAGATCCCGTCCGGGAACTACGCGCGCATCACGGTCACGGGCGCGTGCGAGGTGGCGGCCGACGCCGTGATCCGCGTCCGCGGCAACGTGTACGTCGCCGCTGGTGCCGTGCTCGACGCGCAGCGCGCGCCGTCGACGCTCACCGTCGACGGCAACGTCACCGGGGCTTGGGGCTCGACCGTCGGCCTGGGCTGCCAGCCGCCCTCGGCCACGGGCAACTCGGCGCACGAGTGCGAGCTCGACCCGGAGGGACAGTCCACCATCACGATCAAGGGGAACGTGACGGCCGTCCACGCCCTTCTCGTCCAGCTGAACGGGATCACGGTGCGGGGAAACGTCACCCTGGTCAAGGGAGGCGGCCCGAACTACTGGTCGATCAAGAACAACACGATCGGACGCAACCTCACGGTGAGCGGGCAGACGGTCGCCTGGCTCGGCGTGCTGTTCAACGAGATCGGCAGGAACGCGAGGTTGACCAACATCACGGTGATCGACGAGCACCCGGGCGCCCCCGGCGTCTTCGTCGTGCGCAACACGGTCGGGCGGAACCTGTCCTGCTGGGGACTGGTCCCGGGTGTGTCCGGGGGCTTCGACCCCACCGCGGTCAACGTCGTCGGCCGCCACGCGACCGGACAGTGCGCAGCCCTGGTCTGAGCCGGTTCCCGCAGCGCCCGCCCCGCCCCTGGGTCAGGTCAGGTGGCGGGGTGGGACGCGCAGGGCCGGCCCGGCGGGCGTCGACGGCCCCTTGAACGCGGCCCACACGTACGTCGGCACGAGCGGCAGGGCGGCGCGGAACACCGCCGGGGGCACCCTCGCCGCCCAGGCCGGCACGGTGTCACCGGCCGCGAACGCCCGCGGGTCGGTCAGCACGGGAAGGGTGTAGTCCCACACGTCGTACGCCGCGAAGAGACGCCGCAGCCCGGCCGGGGTGTGGTAGCGCTCGTAGTAGTGCTCGCCCCTGCCGGTCAGCCGCAGGTACCGGTCGGCGGCACCACGCGGCAGCCAGGACAGGAAGGGCAGCCGGTGGTGGGGCTCGATGACCTGCCAGCGGTGCCCGATGCCGAGGTAGAGCAGTCCCCCGGGCTTCAACACACGATGGATGTCGGCGACCACGGCCTGCGGGTCGACGACGTGCTCGTAGATGTGGTTGAGCACGGCCACGTCGACCGAGTCGTCGTCGAAGGGCAGGTCCTCGCCGCGGGCCAGCCGGAAGTCGACCCGTTCCCCGAACCGGGCCCGGGCCTTCTCGAGCCCCGGCTCGTCGATGTCGACGCCGCTCGTGGTGGCCCCGGCGAGCGCGAGCTCGTCGGCGATGAACCCGGCCGAGCACCCGACGTCGACCGCCCTCAGCCCGTCGAGCGTCTCGACCCCGAGGGCGTGGCGCACCACGGCGACGATCTTGGCGGCCTTCTGGCGGCGGCCCTCCTCGTCGAGCATCTTGGCCATGATCTCGGAGTAGGCGAGCTGCTCCTCACGGTCGGCGGGCCCACCGGGGCTGACGGCATCGGTCACGGCGTCGATCCTAGGAGGTGGTGGCGCCGGCCCCACGCCCACGCGAACCCCGCGAGCAGCAGGTCGGCGAGCACCGCGAGGAAGCGGGCGACGACGACGACCGCCGTGGCGGCGGGCAGCGGCATCAGGGTGACGAGCAGCAGCGCGAGCACGCCGTCGCGCACGCCGACGCCGGCCGGCACGAGGATGCTGAACATCCCCGCCGCCGAGGCCAGCGCGAACCCGCCCACGCACATGACGAGCAGCGGCCCGAGCGGGGCCTCGGGCGCCACGCTGCGGGCGAGCACGAAGGTGCCCGTGCCGGTCGAGACCCAGGCGGCGACGAACCAGGCCGAGGTGAGCGCCACGGCCCGCCCCGACAGGTCGTGCTCGAGCGGCTCCCGGCGCAGCAGCCGCAACCCGCGGGCGATGAGGGCGTTGAGCAGCCGGGGCCAGAGCAGGACGCAGCCCAGTGCGACCGCGAGCACCACCCACCACCACGAGAACGCCTCCCCCCGCGAGGCCACCAGCGGCTGGACCGCGGGGATGCCGAGCAGGCAGCCGGTGAGCACCGCCAGCCCGATCGAGAGGATGCCGACGACGGCCATCCGCCGCCGCGGCACGTGCAGCTTGGCCCCCATCTCGGCCTGGGCGACGACGGTCCACACCGAGCCCGGGAGGTACTTGCCGAGCTGCCCGACGAGGAACACGCTCGACGCCGGTGGGAGGGCGAGGTGGGTGCCGAGGTCCTCGAGCAGCACCCGCCAGCCCATCAGGGTGAGCACCGGCGCGAGCGTGACCAGCACGAACGCGCCGAGCACGACGTGCACGCTGAGCTTGCGAAGCTCGCCGGACACCGCCTGCCAGTTCGCCCACAGCGCGACCACGCACGCCACGACGATGACGACGAGCAGCGCGATGCGCAGGACGTCGAGCGCCCTGGCCCGGGTCACCGAGGGCTCACCCGCGCTCACCGGCGCCGGAAGGTCAGCCGCAGCACGGCATACGCCGGGGCGTCGCCGCCGGCCGCCTCGGTGCGGGCGTCGCGCATCCGGTCGAGCACGTCGCCGTCGACGTCGCCGACGAGCTTCAGCCCCAGGTCGTCGGCCCGCGCCACGATGCCGCGCACCCCGGCCGGGCGCACCGCGAAGTCGGGGTCGTCGTCGCCGATCGGCACGGTGAGCACGAGGAGCCCGCCGGAGCGCAGCGCCCAGGACGCCTGGCCGATGGCGTGGTCGACGTCGGATGCCGTGCACCCGCCCGGGTGCAGCCGGGTGATGACGTCGAGGCTGGCGGTGTCGACGTCGAGCACCTCGACGGCCGCTCGGCGGCCGGTGAGCTCGAGCTCGACCGGCGCGAAGCCGACGGCACGCGACCAGCGCCCCATCGGGCTGCCGCTGCCGGACTCGTCGACGATGACCGACGAGCGGTGCCCGTCGTCGCGGATGCGCACGATGGCGGCGAGCGCGCCCAGGGCCGACCAGGCGGCGACCGGCTCACCGGGGCGGGGCAGGCCGAGCGCGCGGGCGATGCCGACGGCATCCACGGCATCGGCGTCGACGGCGAGCACGTCCGTGGCGCGCACCCGCTCGGGGACGTCGGTGGGTGCGAGCTCGACGACGGGGCCGCGCCGGGCCCGGATGCCGGCGATCGTCGCCCGGGCGCGCGCGACCGGCCCGAGCGGCACCACGGGCCGGGTCGGCTCGACCTCGACCGGGGCGGCCGCGAGCGCCTCGATGCCGCCGACGTAGTTGGCCCACGGGCCGGACAGGTCGGGCTGGCGCACCTCGGCTCGGAACCGTTCCAGGACACCGGGTTCGGCGAGGTGCCGGAGCGCCGAGACGAGCGCCTCGCGGTCGGAGGGCGGCACGAGCAGTCCGTCGACGTCGTCGCGCACCTGCTCAGGGAAGGTGCCGACAGTGCTGGCGAGCACCGGTACCCCGTGGCGGCGCGCGAGCAGGGCGTTCTGGGAGGCCGTGGCGGTGACGTAGGTCAGGGCGACCACGTCGTGGTTCGCCATCAGCTCGGGGATGCGCTCGGCGGGTACGTAGCCGGCGTGCACCTCGACCCGCCCCCGCAGGCGCGGGTCGGCGGCGAGCTCGCGAACCCGCCGGCCGGCATCCCCCCACAGCTCACCGGCGACGGTGAGGCGCAGGTCGGGCACGTCGCGCAGGGCGTCGACGAGCAGGTCGACGCCCTTGTAGTCACGCACGATGCCGAGCGCCAGCAGCCGCGGTGGGCCGTCGTGGTGGGGGCGGGGCTGCGGCGGTCCGCCGGGCAGGTGCGGGGGCAGGTCGAGCTCGCGAACGTGACCGGCGCCGAGCTCGGCCGCGAGCCGGGCCTGCTCGTCGGAGTGGACGACGACGGCGTCGACCCGGCGCAGGAGGGCCTCCATCAGCTGCCGGTCCCCCGGGTGGCCCTCGTGCGGGAGCACGTTGTGCGCGATGAGCACGGTGCGGGGGCCGTGGCCGGTCGAGGTGCCGCGGCCGGCCCCGGCGGCGCGCAGCAGCGCCAGGTGGGCGGGCACGACGGCCGGGATGACGTGGACGACGACGATGACGTCGACGTCACGCAGGCGGCGCCCGGCCCGCACCCAGGTGTCGGGGCGTGCCCAGGAGAGCACCCGCAGGGTGCGCGGGAAGGGGTCGACGTCCGTCGAGCCACCGGGCACCGACTGCTCCCCGGGGTAGAGCGCCGACGGGTAGAGGTGGCTCCACGAGACGAGGGTGACCTCGTGCCCGGCGTCGGTCAGCTCGTGCGCGAGCGAGGTCGTGTGGGCGGCCACCCCGCCCTTGAAGGGATGGGTGGGCCCGACCAGCGCGACCTTGAGCGAGGCGCTGTCAGACACCGTCTCTGGACCTCACCACGAGGTCGGAGAGCAACGCCAGGCTGGCGATCATGATGCCGCTGACGATGAGCAGCACCGTGCTCGCCGGGAAGTAGAACGGGTGCCGGACCATGTCGACGACCGCCTTGACCAGCCCGATGACGATCATCCACAGCGCCGGGGGCATGAGCACCTTCAGCGGGTCGAAGTACATGACCATGCGCAGCACCTGGAGGATGTAGCGGTAGGCGTCGTTGACGAAGTGGAACTTGCTGACGCCGGCCCGCTTGGCGTAGCTCGTCTCGACGTACTTGATGTCGTGCTGGTTGCTGAGGAACGCGATGGTGATGGTCGTGACGCAGGAGAAGCCGGCCGGCAGCAGGCGCAGGTAGGGCAGGCTCACGTCGCGGCGGAAGGCGCGAAGACCGGAGTTGAGGTCGGGGATCCTGCTCTTGGTCAGCCACTCGGCGATCTTGCGGATGAACCACTTCGCGGGCACCCGGGCCCACTTGTGCGTGCCCTCCTCGGTGGTGCGGGCGCCGACGACCTGGTCGTAGGTGGCGTCGTCGCGCAGGATGCGGACCAGCTCGGGGATGCGCTCGTTCTCGTAGGTCATGTCGGCGTCGGTCCAGACCACGATCTCGCCGCGGGCCTGCTGGGTACCGATCCGGCGGGCCGTGCCCGAGCCCCCGTTGCGGCGGAACGGCAGGATCCGCAGGTGGGGGTAGTGGCGCTGGGCGTCGCGCAGCACCGCGAGGGTGTCGTCGGTGCTGGCGTCGTCGATGCACAGGACCTCGTAGGTGAGGTCGCTGGCCTGCATCGTCGCGGTGATCCGGTCGATCTCCTTGAGCACGTGGGCACCCTCGTTGAAGCAGGGCAGCACGATGGTGACGTAGGGGGCCGGGCCGGGGGGGCTGCCGCCGTCCTCGATCGGGTAGGACGGGTGGCCGGGTCGGGCGCCGGGGGCCCCGTGGGCGGTCGGCGCGCCCGCGGCGGGAGCCGGCGCGACGGCATCCGAGACGGTGGCGGGAAGGCGCGTGGTGGCGGCCGGGTCGTCACTTCGGCCGGCCATCTCGCCGGCGCGAACCGCGATCTTCTCGGTGGGGGCGGCGTGGAGGTCGTCGTGGTCGTGCTGGTGCTCGCTCATCGCCCGCGAGCCTACCGGCGCAGGCTGCACGCACCCGCCATCTGCGCGGGCCCGGCCGCTGCGGGCAGCGGCCCCGCAGCGGGTCAGTCGGCGTTGTCGATGAGGCGGGCGACGGCCTTCTCGACGGCGGCCTGGCGCCTGGCGTCGTCGCGGTACCGCCTGGCCAGGGTGGGGGCGATGGGGACACCCGCCGCAACCGCGCCATGCGGGGACCCTACCCGCGGCGGGGGGCCGACAACCCTGCAGGTCAACGGCCTTCGACAGGGCCGGCATCAGGCCCCGCGCCGCTGGGGCCCACCCGAGCCCCACCCCATTTGGCCGCACCCCGCGACTGTGCGACGCTGCACGAATGCCCGGCCTGTCGACAGACGCAGTCCTGGACCTCCTGCGTGAGGTCGCCGCCGAGGTCATCACGCCTCGTTTCCGCTCGCTGGCCGCGGGCGAGGTCACGGAGAAGAACCCTGGCGACCTCGTCACCGTCGCCGACCGCGAGGCCGAGGAGCTGATCACCGCGCGCCTCCTCTCGGCCTACCCGGATGCCGTCGTGCTCGGCGAGGAGGCGTTCGCCGCCGACCACTCGCTGATGGACCGCTACCTCGTGGCCGAGCACGCCTTCACCGTCGACCCGGTCGACGGCACCAAGAACTTCGTGCACGGCTCCCCCGACCACGCGGTCATGGTCGCCGAGACCGTCGCCGGCGAGACCGTGCGCGCCTGGATCTGGCAGCCCGAGCACCAGGTCGCCTGGGTCGCCGAGCGTGGTGCCGGCACCTGGCGCGACGGCGAGCGGATGGGCACCGTCCCGGTTCCCGACGACCGCGAGCCGCAGGGCGTCACGTCGATGTGGGCGATGCGCGACCAGCGCCTCGGCGACCTGCCCCCGATGCGGCTGTCGTGGGTCTGCTGCGGCGTCGACTACCCCAAGCTGATCGAGGGTGCGGCCGACTACATCCTCTACAGCCGCTCCAACCCCTGGGACCACGCGCCCGGGACGCTGCTGGTCACCGAGGCCGGCGGGTCGGTCTGTCATCCGGACGGCACCGCCTACGACCCCCGCTCGCTGCGACCCGGCCTCGTCGTCGCCGTCGACCGCACCACGTGCGCGGTGGTGCAGCGCCGCGTGCACGACGTCTTCACCCGCTGACCCACCGCCACGTCACCCCGTTCGGCGCGTCCGGGGAGTCGACCCGGTGTGGTCGCACGCTGCTGGCATGATGACGCCGTGCAGCCCACGGATCTCGCCGCCTCCCAGCAGGCGCAGTGGGACCTGCTGCGTCAGTACATCGCCTCGTACGCCGAGCAGCAGCCGGTCCGCAAGGTCGTGGTGATGGGCAACGCCCCGCTCGACCCGGACCCTTCGCGCGTGGCCGAGATCGACAGCGCCGACCTGGTCTTCCGGATCAACTGCCTGGCGCTGGACGACCCGGGCGCCCCGCCGGCGGTCGGCACGAAGTGCCACGTCGTCGTGGTGTCCCGGTACGCCCCCACGACGCGCTGGACGTTCCAGGACTACCGGCAGCGCGCCTACCTGGTTCCGCAGGCCGGGTACGGGCTGCGGTACATCCTGCACCCGCAGCCCTACCTCTGGCCGTCGGACCTCGGCACCCTGCCGATCCCGAACGCGCCCGTCATCACCCGCCTGGTCGACCTGCTCGATCCCGACCACGTGCCGAACGAGCTGATCCCGACGTCGGGCATGCTCACCTGCTTCCTCGCCCACGAGCTGTTCCCGGACGCGGAGATGCTGGCCAGCGGTTTCTCGTTCCTGGACGGTCGCCAGCAGCAGGAGTGGCGGTACCAGAGCGGTGGTGGCAGCCCGGTCATCCCGGCGCACAAGCTCGGCCTCGAGGCCGCCCTGCTCAGGTCGTGGGTCGACGACGGCAGCATGCGGGTGCTGCCCTGATGGAGGAAACGATGAGCGCACCAGCGGCACCTGCTGACACCACCGGGCCCGGCACGCCCGGGGCCTACCGGAGGGCCCGGCGCACGCTCGGCCGTTGGCGTCGTACGGTGGCCGACCCGAACGACCTGCGCGGCACGCTGGCCAAGCAGCGCACCCAGCTCGACCGCCAGGCCCAGCAGATCGCGGAGCTCAGGTCGACCGTCGCGGCGCTCGGCAAGCGGGTCCGCCCGGTCGAGCTCGCCTCCAGCCACCGCGAGCTCGAGCACGGCCGGGCCGTGATCCAGGTCGGCGTGATCGAGGAGCGGATGGGTCGGCTGGAGGAGCGCCTCCGCGGGGAGGACTTCGCCGGCGACTCCGACGACCGGGCCGAGGCCCGCAGCCTGGTGGCCGAGATCCGCCGCGAGCACGAGCAGGTGCGCATCCGGATGCAGGTCATCGGGCAGTACGAGGAGCGGCTGCGGCGCCTCGAGGACGCCGTCGTCAAGATGTACCAGGGAGACGTGCGGCACCCGTTCTGAGCCGGGGCGTGCTCCGGGGTCAGGGCGCCGGCGCCAGCCAGACCCGGATCGGCAGCGGGTCGGTGCGTGAGGGCCGCTGCTCCAGGACGTGTTCGTCCTCGCGGACCGTGGCGTCGGTCGCCGGGGCCGGGGTTGCCCCCAGGCGGGAGAGCGACTCCGCGGAGTCGGCGGACAGCAGCACGAGCCGCAACCCCCGTGCGTCGAGCTCGGCCTTCGCCGTCGCGACCGTCGAGGCGAGGCGCTGGGAGTCCGCCCGCAGGCCCGAGGTGGTCGACAGCATCGGCACGCCGCACATCCCGCGCACCACCTGGGGCCACTCGTTGGCGGCCCTCGAGTCGACGGCCATGACGACGTCGGCCTCGGGGTCGAGCGCCGCACACACCGACTCGACGGCCGCGAGCGACCCGCGCTCGACCCCGCCGGCCCGGTGCGGCCAGGTGGCCACGACGGCGGGGACCACCACCAGCGCGGCGAGGACGCCGACCGACAGCACCCCGAGCCGAGCCCGGTCGGCGGCGCCGGCACGGCGCACCACCCAGGCCAGGCCGGTCACCACGAGGGCCACCACCAGCGGCAGGGCGACGAGCAGCCGACGGTCGGCCCACGGGTGGTCGGGTGTGATGCCGGGGCGCAGCAGGGTGAGCAGGGTCGACCCGGCCGCGACGACCAGCGCGGGCAGCCAGGCGTCGACCAGGCGCGACCGGGCCGAGAGCACGGCCCGACGCACGAGCACCGCCAGCACCACCAGGGCGACGACCAGGGCCACCGGCCCGACGTACCAGGAGAGCCAGGCCACGGTCATCTCGGCATAGGTGCGGCCGCCGTCGACCGGCAGCCCCTGCCGGGCCTGCATGCCCGCCACGTAGCGCGCCCCCGGGTCGTCCGGGTCCTGGCGCACGACCTGCCACAGCGGCCGGCTGGCCAGGTAGACCCCGGTCAACAGCACCAGGCCCCCCGCCAGGTTCGGCAGCCACCGCGCCACGACGGGTGGCAGCCGCCGGCCCCGGCGCCACAGCACGAGCAGGAGCCATGACACCCCACCGACGAGCACCCCCAGCGCCACCAGCGGCACCAGGCTGCGCCCGATCGACGACACGTACTGCCACGACAGGCCCACCGCAGCCACCGCCGAGACCAGCAGCGACACCACCGACCCGGCCAGCGCGGGCCGGGCCCACCGCGCCTCGAACGCCGCCCCGAGCGCGAGCACCGGCAGCAGCAGCACCACCTCCCGCAGGGCGTCGACCCGCACCAGGCCGGTGCCGCCGACGAGCACGCCCGCCAGCAGGCCGGCGCGTGCCGACGGGTCGAGCCGCACGAGCGAGTGCAGCGGGGCACGCCCGATGACCTGGCCCTGCGAGGAGGCCGCGCCCACGAAGCCCGACGGAGCAGCGGTGGCCGGCCCCGCGGCATCCCGCCCACCGGCCACGGCCAGCGTGACCGCCAGCAGCCCGCCCGTGAGGGTGAGCATCGCCAGCGGCTCGGAGTACGTCGCCCGGGCCGTGTGCAGCACCGGGAAGAGGATGCCGGTGAGGGCCGCCGTGGCGACCCCGGCCCACGGCCCCACCACCCGCCCGACGAGCAGCCCGAGCGCCAGCAGCGCCAGCCCCATCGCCACCGCGGGAAGGACCAGGGCGAGACCGGCCCCGCCGGCCCACCACCCGAACGCGTAGACGACCGCGGGGCCCACCACGAACTGCGGTTCCACGGCGGGGTCCGCGCTCGAGCCCACCTCGAAGAAGGCCGGGCTCGCCAGCGTCACCCCCGGCAGGTCGAGCACCCCTGCGCCGCCGACCGACTCGGGGTCGACCGGGACCACTCGCGAGTGCGTGGTCGCCAGGCTCACGGCGGCCTGCAGGTTGCTCGCGGCGTCACGGCGAGGCAGCACCTGCTCGGAGTGGGTCGCCCCGGCCCAGACCGTGAAGCCGGCCACGACGGCGACGAGCGCGACCGAGGCCGCGGCCGGCATCCGCACGGGCGGGATGCCGCGCACGCACCACCCGGCGAGGACCCCCACCGCGACCGCGACGGGCCAGCCGAGCCACGGGGACCACCAGCCGAGCGCGGACAGGCCCGCGGCGACCGCGCTCACCAGGACGACCCAGAGGGCCGCGCCCAGGGCGAGCGCCGGGAGGAGGCGGGACCTCACGACCCCAGGCTGGCGATGTGCTCGATGATGCCGGTCGTCGACACCGACGGTGTCCGCGGCAGGTAGACGACCTCGCAGACGTCGGACACCCAGTCGAACTTGCCCGCCCAGTCGTCGCCCATGACCAGCACGTCGGCGTGGTGCTCGAGGATGTAGTCACGCTTGAGCTCCAGCGACTCCTCGACGAACACCTCGTCGACGACGCGCAGGCTCGCGACGATCTCCATCCGCTCGTCCTGCGAGTAGACCGGGGCGCGGCCCTTCTTGGAGATGTTGAGCGCATCGGCCGAGACACCCACCACGAGCCGGTCGCCGAGCGCGGCGGCCCGCTGCAGCACCCGGATGTGCCCGACGTGGAACACGTCGAAGGTGCCGAAGGTGATGACCGTGCGTCCACTCATGCGAGGAGCCTAGTGGCGAGTCGACCGCCCCCCGACCGCGCGCACTAGGGTCGCCACGGTGAGCACGTCACCCACGACCCCGGCCGCCCTGCTGCGCCACCTCGTCGCCTCAGACCCCGGGCGGCCCCGCGTCACCGTCTACGACGACACCGACTCCCCCACCCGCGGCGAGCGGATCGAGCTGTCCGCGCGCGTCCTCGCCAACTGGGTCGCCAAGGCGGCCAACCTGCTGCGCGACGACCTCGACGCCGGCCCCGGCTCCGTCGTGCTGCTCGACCTGCCGCCGCACTGGCGCACGCTCTACTGGGCCTTCGCGGCCTGGTCGGTCGGTGCCTGCGTCGAGGTGCCCGCACACCGCACCGGCGAGGACGCCGCGAGCGGCGCGGCCACCCCCGACGTCGTCGTCACGGATGCCGTCGACGTCGCCGAGGGCGCGGACGAGGCGGTGCTCGTCACCCTCGCCGCGCTCGCCCGGTCCGCGAGCGGCCCGGTTCCCGCCGGGGTCGTCGACGAGGCGCGCGAGCTGGCCACCCACGGCGACGTCTTCGACGCCGGGGACGAGCCCGACCCGAGCGATCCGGCCCTGCGGGTCGGGGGCGACGTCACGGCGCACGGCGAGCTGTTGGCGCCCGCGCCGCCCGGTGGGGCGCCGCGGGTGCACACGACCACGGCCGACACCGCCGCCTTCCTGCGGCTCGCCCTGGCGACCTGGGCCGCCGACGGGTCACTGGTCGTGACCCGGGGCACGCCCGACACCGCGGTGCTCGACGCGCGCCTCGCGGCGGAGGGCGTCACGGCCACGGCCTGAGCCGACCCGACTTATTGCGGTGTGGCGACATCCGGAGGATGTCGCCACACCGCAATAAGTCGGGTCGGGGCGGGGTCAGCGCGGCATCCGCGCCTCGACGGCCTTCCAGGTCACCGTGCCGACGGTGCCGGTCTGGGCGAGCTTGGCAGCCTTCTGCAGTGCCTTCACCGCGGTCTCTGTCGTGGCGCCGTAGGTGCCGTCCGCCTTCATCCGCAGCGCCTTCTGCAGCGCCACCACGGCCGCACCCTTGGAGCCGCGCTTGAGCACCGTGCCCCAGTGGGGCAGCAGCGGGTGCTTGGCGAGCTCGAGGGCGGTCCAGGTCTTCACGTCGACCACACCCGTGGCCTTGAGCCCGCGCGAGGTCTGGAAGCGCTTCACGGAGGCGAGCGTCCGGGACCCGAAGGCACCGTCGACGACCAGTCCGCCCAGGCCACGCTGGAGCACCTTCACGGCGGCCCCCTTCGAACCGGTCGAGAGAACCGTCTTCTTGTAGGCCGTGTACTCGGTGGCGAGCGCGGTGCTGGCCTGCTGCGGGACGGGGGGCGGCGCGGTCACCTGCCCCATGAGTGCCTTCCAGACCTTGGCGTCGGTCACTCCGGTCGCGGTCAGGCCCTTGGACTTCTGGTAGGCCTTGACCCGGCCCTCGGTCAGCCGGCCGTACACGCCGTCGGTCGCGATGCCGCCCAGCGCCTTCTGCAGCGCCACCACGGCCTCGCCCCTCGACCACAGCTTCAGGGTGAGCCCGGCGTACCTGGCGAGCCCGGCGGTGCTGGTCGACCCGGCGGGAGGGGGCGTCGTCGGGGTGGGGGTGGGCGGGGTCGGCGTCGGAGTCGGCGGGGGCGGCGTGGTCGGGGGCGGGGTCGTGGGCGTGACGACACCCATCAGGGCGGCCCACACCTTGGCGTCGGTCACCCCGGTCACGGTCAGGCCCTTGGACTTCTGGTACGCCTTGACCCGCGCCTCGGTCATCGGCCCGTAGGAGCCGTCGACGGTGAGCTTGCCGACCGCCTTCTGCAGGGCCTTGACCGCCTCACCGGTCGACCCGCGACGGAGCACCACCTTGGCGTACTTGGTCAGCGGGTGGGTGCGGCTCGGGACGAGCTTGAGGGCGACCATCCTGCTCCAGGTCGCGTTGTCCAGCTTCTTGGTGGCGGGCACGCCGTACTTGGCCTGCCAGGTACCCAGGGCCGCCGCGGTCGCCGGCCCGAACTTCCCGTCCGCGGTGACGCCGACGACCGTCTGGGCCAGCTTGACGTCGGCTCCGGTGGCGCCCTGCTCGAGCAGTGGGTAGCCGCTCGCCGTGATCACCGGTGCGGGCGGAGGCGGCGGGGTCACCCCGGTGGGGCCGGTGAGGGGGCTGGTGACCGCGACGCCGCTCCACCACGAGGTGCGCTTGTAGGCGCCGTCCCAGTTGAAGGAGAAGTGGATGTGGTCGGTGTGCGGGGAGACGCCGTAGTAGGGCGCCCAGCCGCGGCCCGGGTCGTAGGCACGCCACTGCTGACGGTTCCAGATGATGTAGTTGATGCCGAAGCGCTTTGCCATCGCTCCGGCCCTGCCCTGCGCGTCCGGGGCCGCCAGCCACCGGGTCAGTGCGTTCGCCAGGGCGAGCTGGTCCTTGTTCTTGGCGTTGATCATCCAGTCCAGGGCGCGCCCCTCGCCGTGCTCCGCGGCGCACTTGCGCAGGATGCCGTAGGTGCGGTTGCCGTACGTGGCGTTGAGCAGCTTGGCGAAGGCGACCGCACCGGGCTGGTTCTCGGTGAGGCAGCGGGTGCCCTCCTGGTAGTTGGGCGCGACGTCGAGCGCCGAGGGCAGGGCCCTGGTCGGCTTCGGGTAGGGAAAGCTGCCGGCCTCGGACGTCGCCGTGGCGAGCGGAAAGGCGAGGACGGAGGCCGAGACGGCTCCGAGTGTGCGCACGGGGAACCGGCGCGCGCGGCGGAGCTCGGGCTGGGGTGTGGACACGACGGAGTGCTCCTCAAGCAGGGGACGTCTTCGCAGGGGTTGAAGACGCACCAGTCACTCGTGTCACGGACAAAACAAGCACCACATCAGTCACACGAGACAACCTGGCCCCCTAGTTGTCTCATCAGTTCCGGGGCCCCGCAATCGAATCGAACTAATTACATGACTGTTCTTCTCAGCCTCCTCATCGGTCGTGCCTGATCAGGCCACCGAAACCCGCCCCACACGTGCCGCCCGAGGCAGTGGTGTCTCCCC
Organism: Ornithinibacter sp.; assembly: GCA_035633415.1. Lineage (GTDB taxonomy): Bacteria > Actinomycetota > Actinomycetes > Actinomycetales > Dermatophilaceae > Fodinibacter. The sequence goes on from DASQEZ010000135.1 coordinate 15,796, forward strand.
ACGGCGCGGGCCACCCGGCGGCATCACTAGAGTTCCGGGCATGGACAAAGTCGTCTCCACCGCTGCCGACGCCGTCGCCGGGATTCCCGACGGGGCAACCCTCGCCGTCGGTGGGTTCGGCCTCTGCGGTATTCCCTCCGTGCTCATCGCCGAGCTGCACGCCACGGGGGTCCGCGACCTCGAGGTCGTCTCCAACAACTGCGGCGTCGACGGCTGGGGTCTGGGCGTGTTGCTCGCCTCGGGCCAGATCCGCCGGGTCGTCGCGTCCTACGTCGGCGAGAACAAGGAGTTCGCCCGTCAGTACCTCGAGGGCGAGCTCGAGGTCGAGCTGACCCCCCAGGGCACCCTGGCCGAGCGGCTGCGGGCCGGTGGGTCCGGCATCCCGGCGTTCTTCACCCCCACCGGGGTCGGCAGCCAGGTCGCCGACGGCGGCCTGCCGTGGCGCTACACCGCCGACGGCTCGGTCGCCCTGGCCTCCCCGCCCAAGGAGGTGCGGGTCTTCGAGCACGACGGCGAGGAGCGCGAGTACGTGCTCGAGCACGCGATCGTCGCCGACTACGGCCTGGTGCGCGCCTGGAAGGGCGACCGGCACGGCAACCTCGTGTTCAACAAGAGCAGCCGCAACTTCAACCCGCTGGCCGCGATGGCCGGCCGGGTCACGATCGCCGAGGTCGAGGAGCTCGTCGAGCCGGGCGAGCTCGACCCCGACACCGTGCACCTGCCCGGCATCTACGTGCAGCGCGTGCTGCCCCTCACCGCCGAGCAGGCCGCCGACAAGCGCATCGAGCGCCGCACCGTCACGCCCGCGGCCGACCACCCGACCAAGGAGTCCTGAGCCATGCCCCTGACCCGTGAGCAGATGGCCGCCCGGGCCGCCGCCGAGCTCGAGGATGGCGCGTACGTCAACCTGGGCATCGGCCTGCCGACGCTCGTGCCCAACTACGTGCCCGACGACGTCGAGATCGTGCTGCAGTCGGAGAACGGCATCCTCGGCGTGGGTGCCTACCCGCTCGAGGACGCCGTCGACCCCGACCTGATCAACGCCGGCAAGGAGACCGTCACGGTGCGCAGGGGGGCGTCGTACTTCGACTCGGCCACCTCGTTCGGGATGATCCGCGGCGGCAAGGTCGACGCGGCCATCCTCGGCGCCATGCAGGTCTCGGCCGGTGGCGACATCGCCAACTGGATGATCCCCGGCAAGATGGTCAAGGGGATGGGCGGCGCGATGGACCTCGTCCACGGCGCCAAGAAGGTCGTCGTGCTCATGGAGCACGTCGCCAAGGACGGGTCGCACAAGATCGTGCAGGAGTGCTCGCTCCCCCTGACCGGCAAGAAGGTGGTGCAGCGGATCATCACCGACCTGGCCGTCATGGACGTCACCGACGACGGGCTGGTGCTGCGCGAGCTGGCACCGGACGTCACCGAGGAGCAGGTCCGTGAGGCCACCGGGGCGCCGTTCACCGTCGCCCTCAGCTGAATCGAGCCCCACTACGACTGGGATGATCCGGCCCGGCCGGGACAAGCACGCCTCAGGCCGCGGCGACTCCGCTCTCGTGGCTCAGGGAGGTGCGCGACGTGGTCCCCACGCGGACCCACAAGCAGCTGGGCTCGCGAGGTCTCCCACGACGTGCCGGTGTGGGCGGCGACGACGTCGCGCCTGCCGTGCCCGAGGAGCGTGCGCGGGCGCGCCGTGGACGACGTCCGGTGGACCTCAAGGTGACGGGAGGGCGACCGGGGCGAGGCGGTAGACGTCGACGTCGGCGGTGCTGTGCACGAGCTGGGCGACCTGGGCCAGGCGGTCGGAGACCTCGCCGCGCCGGACGTCTGCGAACACCCACGTCACGCCGCGTCGGCGTAGCTCGGTCGCGGTCTCGGGGGTGGGGTCGGTGAAGAGGCGCTCGTTGAGACGGAATGCCTCCTGGTCGTGGAACGGCTGGTCGACGCCCGGGGGACCCCTGCGGGCGGCTGCGGCCCTGGTCTCGTCGAGGTATGCCCACCCGCCGATGAAGACCCGTCGTCGGGTCAGGGCGCTGACCCAGAAGGCCCGTGCGTCGCATGGGGCGTTCGCCCGCGGCCTCAAGCAGTGCACGTTCGTGGCTACGACGTCGTGCGCACCCGCCCGTTCCGCCAGCCAGCGGGCGGCGCTCGTCTCGGCGGCAGTCACGGCGTTCCGCCCGGGCTCGCGGGCCTCGGTCGGGGTCGCGGTCAGCACGACGGTTCCGGCGATGCTCACGGCCACCAGTCCCGCACCGAGGGCGAGGCCACCCAGCGCTCCCCCACCCGACCGAGCCTGCACCAGCACCACGGCCCCCACCGCGACGAAGATGACGGCCGCGGGCACGAGAACCACGGCCAGGCCGGCCGCGGTGCCGTCGAGGGCGGGGCGCTCGGGCGACAGCAGTCCAAGAAGCCGGGCCAGCACCGCGGCCGCGAGCGACGAGGCGAGGACCACCCGGGTCGTGCGGACCCGGCCGTGCTGCTCGGTCGCGCGATGCCACAACTCGACGAGCCCCCAGGCGGCGAGGAGGAACCAGAGCACCACCCCCGTGGAGAGGAAGTAGACCTGTGAGAGACCGCTCTGGTCTACGAGGAGCATGAGCAGCCAGCCGCTGAGCCCACCCCCCAGGAGGAACCACGCCACCGGGTCGACCTGACCGCGGCGCACACCCAGCACGGCGGCACCGGGAAGCACCCAGAGATACTTCAGGACGGTCGCCCAGAGGAGGAGCGCGGCGACAAGAGCCGCCCCCGGGAGCGCGAGCCCCGGCAGGACCAGACCTCCGGCCACTCGGGCCTGGGTGGCGGAGAGCCCGATGAACTCGTGGTAGACGGCGTTGCGGCGCAGCGTCGACAACAGCTGGACCCCGGATCCCGTGGAGCCACCGGCACCGATGACCACGGTGCCGACTGCCAGCGCGACGGCGGCGACGCTCGCGAGCAGGGCGGCGCGACGCCACGGGGCGCGGCACACCACCGACACCGCAACCGCGAGGAGCAGTCCGGACAGAACCACCGGTAGCGTCGTTGCCTTGACCCCCGACCCGAGGAGCAGCAGGACGGCGAGGGGCGCCAAGGTCCGCAGGCCGCCCTGACGGAGGAACCGCGCGATGAGCAGCACCGTGAGCAGGAGGAACGGGTAGCTGTAGTTCTGGGACGGACTGAACACCGCGAACGTGTTGTCCCACGGGACGTCGAGCCACGGCACCAGCTCCAGACCCGCCCGGGTGGCAAGCAGCGCGGCTGCCGCCGCTGCCACCGGCTGCGCTGGTGGTCCGAGTTCGAGGGCCACCGCGAGCAGAAGCCCAGCC
>DASQEZ010000136.1:0-6818 GCA_035633415.1 Ornithinibacter sp.
TACCAGGTGATCGACCCGAAGTCGGCCGTCTACGAGATCGCCAACTTCATCCAGGGCATCGAGCAGCTCACCGTGACCACCTTGCGCAACGTCATCGGCTCGCTCGACCTCGAGCAGACCCTGACCAGCCGTGACCAGATCAACGGCCAGCTGCGAGGTGTCCTCGACGAGGCCACCGGCAAGTGGGGCATCCGGGTCAACCGGGTCGAGCTCAAGGCCATCGACCCGCCGCACTCGATCCAGGAGTCGATGGAGAAGCAGATGCGCGCTGAGCGTGACCGCCGCGCCATCGTGCTCACGGCCGAGGGCATGAAGGCCAGCCAGATCCTCACCGCCGAGGGCGAGAAGCAGAGTTCCATCCTGCGGGCCGAGGGCTCGGCGCAGGCCCGCATCCTGGAGGCGCAGGGCCAGGCCCGCGCCATCCAGCAGGTCTTCGACGCCATCCACCGCGGCAAGCCCACCCAGAAGCTGCTCGCCTACCAGTACCTCCAGGTGCTGCCGCAGATCGCCCGCGGCGACTCCAACAAGATGTGGATCATCCCGAGCGAGCTCACCGACGCCCTCAAGGGCATCGGCGGCATGCTCGGCCGTGGACAGGGCGGCTTCGACGGCGGCGACGAGGACGAGTGGGTCGACCCGGGCCAGGAGTTCGCCCCCGCGTTCAAGGACGCAACGCTCGAGGACCCGGCCGAGGCGTTGGCCCGGGCCCGAGGCCAGGCCGGCCTCGCCAGCCGGGAGGCCGAGGAGCACGGGGCACCCGCCTCGCGCGTGCAGCCCCCCATCGAGCCCGGTGCGGATGCCGTGCCGCCACGGCCCGCGACGCCGCCGGCGCCGCCCGTGCCGCCGCTGCCCGCCACCGAGGAGCCGCCGCCCCCGCCGCGCTGAGCCCGACCGGCACCGCGCCGAGCGGAACGGCCGCTCTCGACACCCGGACACCCGCATAGGGTGTCCGGGTGTCCGCGCTCGATGCACTCCTCGTCGTCCTCGCGGGCATCGGCGCAGGCACGATCAACACGATCGTGGGGTCCGGCACCCTGATCACCTTCCCGACCCTGCTCCTGCTCGGCGTCCCGCCGGTGACGGCGAACATCTCGAACAACATCGGCCTGGTGCCCGGCAGCCTCACCGGCAGCATCGGCTACCGCCGAGAGCTCGTCGGCGCCGCCCCGACGCTGCGCCGGCTGGCGCCGATGTCGTTCCTCGGCGCGGTGCTCGGCGCGGTGCTGCTCCTCGTGCTCGACCCCGGCCTGTTCCGCGCGATCGTGCCGGTGCTCATCCTCGTCGGGCTGGTGCTCGTCGTGGCCGGGCCCCGGCTCAACGCCCGTGCCGAGCGGCGTCGCGCCGAGGGCACTGCCGACGCGGCCACCCACGAGCGTGCCATGCAGGGCGGCGTCCTCGGTGCCGGTGTCTACGGCGGCTACTTCGGCGCGGCGCAGGGGATCATCCTCATGGGCATCCTCGGGAGCCTGTCGAGCGAGCCGATCCAGCGGCTCAACGGCTACAAGAACGTGCTGGCGACGATCGTCAACGCCGTCGCGGCCGCGGTCTTCATCATCGTGGCCCCGGACCAGATCGACTGGCTGGTGGTGCTGCTCATCGCGATCGGGTCGACGATCGGTGGCGTTCTCGGCTCGACGGTCGGGCGCCGGCTGCCCCCGCCGGTGTTGCGCGGAGTCATCGTCGTCATCGGCCTCGTGGCCGTCGTCAAGCTCGTCGCCTTCCCCTGATGGACTGGCCCCTCGTCCTCGGGCTCGGCCTGGCGGTCCTCGCGGGTGGGTTCGTCCAGTCGACGATCGGCTTCGGGCTGGCCGTCGTGGCCGCCCCCTTCGTCGTCCTCGTCGCACCCGAGCTGATGCCGGCCTCGCTCCTCGTGCCGGCCCTGGCCCTTCCGGTGCTCCAGCTCTCCCACGGTGACCGCGACATCGCCTGGCGCCCCCTCGGCTGGGCACTGGCGGCGCGCACCCTCTTCACGCCGGTCGGCGTCGCCGTCGTCGCGTGGTTCTCGGCGCGGGCGATCGCGGCCCTCGTGGGCGTGCTCATCCTCGTGACCGTCGCGCTGTCGGTGCGCACCATCGACCTGCGCCCGACGCCGCGCAACGCCGCCGTCGCCGGGGCGGTCTCGGGGGTCTCCGGAACTGCCGCCGCCATCGGGGGGCCGTTCCTCGCGCTCGTCCTCCAGCACGAGCGGCCACAGCGGGTGCGCTCGACCCTGGGTGTGTTCTTCATCGCCGGGTCGCTGCTGGGTCTCGGCGGGCTGTTCCTCGGCGGGGAGCTGGCGGGGGAACAGGTGGTCGCCGGCGTGGTCTGGGTGCCGTTCGCGCTGCTCGGGTACGCCGTGTCCGCCCCGGTGCGGGCCCGGATCGACCCGGAGAGGTTCCGCCGAGCGGTGCTGGCCTTCTGCGCACTCGCCAGCCTCACCGTCATCGCCCGGGCCGTGCTGGCCTAGCCTTGCCAGCGTGCCGACAGCGATCGTGGACCCCGCGGACCCGCGGCTGGGCGACTACGTCGCACTCACCGACGTCGCGCTCCGCCGCCGGACCGAGCCGGAACGAGGGCTCTACATCGCCGAGTCGGAGAAGGTCATCCGTCGGGCCCTCGCCGCCGGGCACCGGCCTCGCTCGTACCTGATGGCCCAGCGCTGGCTCGCCGACCTCGCCGACCTCGTGCAGCGTGCGGAGGCGGACGGCATCCCGGTGTTCGTCGGCGAGGCGGACGTCATCGAGGCGCTCACCGGGTACCACCTGCACCGTGGGGCCCTGGCGGCAATGCAGCGACCGGTGCTGCCGACCCTGGCAAAGGTCCTGGAAGGCGCGCGACGCGTGCTGGTGCTCGAGGACGTCGTCGACCACACCAACGTCGGTGCGGTGTTCCGTAGTGCCGCCGCCCTGGGCGTGGATGCCGTGCTCGTCACCCCCCGATGCGCCGACCCGCTGTACCGCCGCTCGATCCGGGTGTCGATGGGCACCGTGTTCCAGGTGCCGTGGACCCGCATCGACCCCTGGCCGGGGGGTTTGGACGAGCTGCGGGCGCTGGGCTTCACGACGGCCGCGCTGGCTCTCGAGGAGGACTCCGTCGGGCTCGACGAGCTCGCGGCGGACCCTCCTTCGCGCCTGGCCCTGGTGCTCGGCACCGAGGGGGACGGGTTGTCGCGCCGGACGATCGCGGCGGTCGACGTCACGGTGCGCATCCCGATGGCCGGCGGGGTCGACTCGCTCAACGTGGCAGCGGCGGGTGCCGTGGCCGCGTGGGCGTTGCGGGTGCGGGACTGACACCCGTGCGCATCGTCGTGTCGGGGACCCACGCCAGTGGGAAGAGCACGCTGGTGTCCGACGTCGCGACGGCTCTCGGGTACGCGCAGCTACCCGACCCCTTCGAGCTCGTCGACGACGACGACGATCCGGCCGGCGCGGCGTCGTTCGTGCGCCAGCTCGTCGTGGCGGCGGAGCGGCTCGGCGGGCCCGACGCCCGTGCCGACGTCGTGGCCGAGCGGGGCCCGGTCGACCTGCTCGCCTACCTCGAGGCCCTGACCGACCTCGGCCGGCCCTCCGTGGGTCCGGACCTGATGGCCCGACTGCGTGCCACGACGGCCCGGGCCATGGCGCGCGTCGACCTGCTCGTCGTGGTGCCGCTCCACCCGGGTGACGGGATCACCGTGCCCGACGACGAGGACCCGGAGCTGCGCGAGGCGATGGACGGGCGCCTGCTCGACCTGTGCGACGACGACGAGCTCGTCACCTCCGTGGGGCGGGTCCTCGAGGTCGCCGGCTCGCCGGAGTCGCGTCTGGAACAGGTCCTCGCCGCCGTCACCGCGCCATGAGTGCGGAAGCGGTCGCCAGGGCTGCCACTTCCGCACTCGAGGCGAGGGCGTCAGCGGACCAGCCGGTCGAGCAGACGCTCGACCTCGCCCGCCGGGTCGGCCACGGAACCGCCGTGCACCGGCCCCGGCTGGAGCACGGTGGAGCGGGGCGCGCTGATCCAGCCGAACCGCTTCCCCTGCGTCGTCAGGGTGGCGTCGGCCTCGCTCGGCGGTCGCTCGCACATCGTGCAGACCGCCTCGAGTGCGCCCCGAAGGGCTTCCAGGTCGGCCTCCGGAGCCACGGCCAGGATCCGCTGCTCGTCGAGGTGGTAGCCGCAGCGGAGCACGCCGGCCGACTGGGAGTGCACGACGACCCCGACGTTGAGACACTCACCACGGTCGACGCGGGGGACGTAGCGCAGCACGACGTACTGGTACGGCTGGCTCATGACGCCCCTCCCGTCCAGGCGGCGGGGTTCGCGAGGCGCTGGGTGAGGTGCTCGACGTAGGCCGCACGGGCGGCATCCGGGTCGGGCAGGCTCGCCGTCGGCTCGAGCCACTCGTCGGGCACGAGGGCGACGACCTCCTCGACCAGGGCGTGGGTGACCAGCGGGGCCAGCCGGTCGTGGGTCTCGGCCACGGGCGCCGCGACCGCGCCGAGCACGTGCCCCGTGGGGTCGAAGGGCTGGTCGACGAAGCGGCGTACGTCCGGTGGCCGGCTCGGCCACGAGTGGTGGAACCACAGCGCGGCACCGTGGTCGATCGCCCAGGTGCGCCCGTGCCACACGAGCAGGTTGGGGTTGGACCAGGTGCGGTCGACGTTGGCGGTGTACGCGTCGAGCCACAGGATGGCGCCGGCCTCCTGCGCGGACGGGGCCCGTGAGCCGTCGTAGCCGAACGAGCCGGGCAGGAAGTCGACGCCGAGGTTGCGCCCGGGGCTGGCATTGAGCAGGTCCTGCACCTCCTCGTCGGCCTCGTAGCGCGCGATCGCCGGCGGCAGGTCGACGACGGCGAGCCGCGGCGTGGGGATGCCGAGCCGGCGGGCCAGCTCGCCCACGAGCACCTCGGCGACCAGCACCTTGCGTCCCTGCCCGGCACCGGTGAACTTCACCACGTAGGTGCCGAGGTCGTCGGCCTCCACGAGACCGGGCAGGGAGCCGCCCTCGCGCAAGGGGACGACGAAACGCGTCGCGGTCACGGTCTCCAGCACGTCCGACAGGCTACGGGAGTGCCACTAGGGTTGCGGGGATGAGCAGCGAGCAGCGACGACTGGCCGGTCGCTACGTCCTGGAGGACCGCATCGGGCGTGGCGGGATGGGCCAGGTCTGGCGTGCGACCGACACGGTGCTGGGCCGTGCGGTGGCCATCAAGACCATCGACCTGCGGTCGCTGCCCGACGAGTCCGGCGCGGCCCGCTTCGAGCGCGAGGCCCGCGCCACCGCGGGTCTGAGCAACCCCAACGTCGTCACCGTGCACGACAGCGGCGTCGAGGGCGACACGGCGTACATCGTCATGGAGCTGCTGCCGGGCCCGAGCCTTGCCGAGCGGCTCAGCGAGGGCCCGCTGCCGGTCGACGAGGTCGTCGAGGTCGGTCGCCAGGTGGCGTCGGCGCTCGACGCCGCCCACGCCCGCGGCCTGGTGCACCGCGACATCAAGCCGGGCAACATCGCGTACGCCGCCGACGGCCGGGTCCGGGTGCTCGACTTCGGCATCACCCAGCTGGCCGAGTCGACCGGATCGCAGGCGCTGACGGCCACGCACACCGTGATGGGCACGGCCGAGTACCTCGCCCCCGAGCAGGCCCTCGGTGGCCGGGTCGACGGTCGGGCCGACCTCTACGCGCTCGGCTGCGTGTTGTTCGCCCTGCTCGCCGGCCAGCCGCCGTTCAAGGGCAACGCCCCGGTTGCCACGATGATGATGCACGCCAACGACCCCGTCCCCGACGTGCGGACCTTGCGCCCGGAGACGCCGGACTGGCTGGCCGACCTCGTGCACACCCTGCTCGCCAAGAGGGCCGACGACCGTCCCGCCGGGGCTGCCGCCGTCGCGGCGGCCCTGGCTGCCCGACAGTCCCTGGGGAGCTCCGCCACCACCGTGCTGCCGGCCGCGGGAGCCGCGACCACCCAGCGGCTCGCACCGGCCGTCCCGCCGCCGGTGGTGCCGCCGGCGTCGCCGGAACCGGACGGGAAGGGCGGGTCGCCCCTGACCTGGGTCCTCGCCCTGGTGGCCCTTGCGGCGATCGCCCTGCTGGCCTGGGTGCTGCTGAACAACGAGGACGCCAAGGAGCCGACGGCGTCCCCGAGCCCGACGGGCACGGCGTCGACGGCGGCACCGACCACCGAGGCGCCTCCCACCACCGCGGCGCCGACACCGACACCCACCGCGACCCCGAGCCCCAGCCCGACCGTCGACCCGGCGGACGACGTGGCCTCGGCCCTGTCCGCGTTCTCCGACGAGGTCGGCGCGCTGCGACGGGACGACGTCCTCACCCAGGACACCGCGAAGATGCTCGACGACCGGGTCCGTGACATCGAGAAGGCGCTGCGCGAGGACGACCCGCAGAAGGTCTCCGCCGAGACCGACAAGCTCGTCGAGGAGTACGACAAGGCCGTGCAGGCCGACGAGATCCCGGCGGAGGGCAGCCAGCGACTCGACCCGCTGCTCGCCGACCTCACCGACGCCGTCGACGCCTACACCGCCGGCTGACGCCGGCGCTCTCAGGCGAAGGCGCGGCCCGGCTCGATCTCGATCGTGGCGTGGTGGATGCCGTCGCGGTCGAGGATGGCGAGGTACGGATCGGGGTCGAACGACTCCGCCGAGAGGACGCCCGTCCCGCGCCACGCACCCTCGGCGATCAGCTCCATCGCGACGACCGGGTTGAAGCCGGCCTGCCACCCCACGGGCTGCAGCCCGAACCGGCGCATGGTGTCCTGGGCGTCGCACATCTGATAGCTGAAGATCTCACGCGGCTTTCCGTCCTTGAGCCCCGTCACGTGCGTGCCCACGACCACCCGCCCGGTCA
>DASQEZ010000137.1:0-6510 GCA_035633415.1 Ornithinibacter sp.
CTAGGTTCGATCAGGGGCGACGGACCGCGCGCTTTCTTACGGGGGTGTGACGGCTGGCGGCTGGACACCTCACCGGGCTCGAGGGAGGCGCCGCGCACGGCATCCTTGGCCCATGACGAGGTCGGAGACGAATGTGACGGCACCCCCGTCGGGCGAAGCCGTCGACCCGGCGGTGCGCGCGCGCCGCGGCCTGGTCGTCGCGGGCGTTCTCGTCGCGGCCGCGATGGGCGTGCCGGCCCTGACCGGTGTCGACGTCAAGGCCGGCACGGCCCCCCCGCTGCTCGGTGACTGGGCATGGCGGGTGGGGTGGAGCAGCCCGGTCGCCCTAGGGATCGTGGCACTCACCGCATGGGCCGGGCTCGCGGACGCCCTGGGCCGGCTCACCTGGCGGCGCCTGCTGGCCTTGTCGTGGTTGGCATCGGTGGTGTGGATGGTCGCCCTAGCGCTCGTCGACGGGCAGCCAGGGCTCGGCCGGATCCTCGACCACGGCACGGAGTACCTCGAGAGCGCCCGTGCGGTCGACGACGTCGGTGCGATGCTGCGCGAGTACGTTGCGCGCATACCCCTCGACTCCTCAGGGAACTGGCCCGTGCACCTCGCGGGACACCCGCCCGGAGCGGTCCTGATGTTCATCGGCCTCGACCGGTTGGGGCTGGGGTCCTGGCAGGCCGCTGGCCTCGTCATCGTGCTGGTCTCGGCGACGCTGCCCGCCGGGGTGGCGGTGACCCTTGACCGGCTCGGCGACCGGGCCGCAGCGCGCCGCGTGTTGCCCTTCCTCGTTGTGGGCCCGGCCGCGATCCTGATGGCCGTGTCGGCGGATGCCGTGTTCGCCACGACGGGGGTCTGGGCTGCGGCCGCACTCACCGCGGCCGCCGCAGCGCGTCATCAGGCGGCGCGGTACGGCCTGGCGGTCGTCGCGGGGTTGCTGTTCGGCTGGTGCGTCATGCAGTCGTACGGACTGGTGCTGCTCGGCGCGGTCGCGGTGTCCGTGCTGCTCGCCGGCCGGGGACCAGACCGCGGCCGCGCCTGGGTGGCTGCCACGGCGTTGGCCGCGGCTCTGGCCGTGGTGGGTGCGTTCGCCGTTGTCGGATTCGCCTGGTGGGAGGCCTATCCGGTGCTACGCGAACGATACTGGGCGGGGCTGGCCAGTCGGCGGCCCGGCTGGTATTGGGTGGTGGGCAACCTTGCGGCCCTGGTTCTCGTCGCGGGGCCAATGGTCCCGGCCGCCCTCGCCGCCGGGTGGCCGAACCTGCGTGGGCTGTTGCGGCGCCGGCGGCCAGAACCGGTGGCGGCCCTCGTCGGGGCGGGGCTGGCGATGGTCGCCGTCGCCAACCTGTCGCTGATGAGCAAGGCGGAGGTGGAGCGGATCTGGCTGCCGTTCCTGCCCTGGCTGATGCTGAGCGTTGTCTGGTTGCCGCAGCGCTGGCACCGTTGGGGGCTTGTGGCCCAAGGGGTCGCCGCGCTGGTGCTGCAGCACGTCATCCGCACGCTCTGGTGACTCCCGGCGGGCTCAGACGCGCAGTGGCTCCGTGGCGAAGCGCGCCAGCCCGGACTCGGGCCGCACCTTCGCGGTGAACCCGAGCTCGTCGCGGGCCCGCTGCGGCGAGGCCACGACGTGGCGGACGTCGCCGATGCGGAACTGCCCGGTCACCCGTGGCTCGAGGCCGGCGGCCACCGCGCGGGCCACGTCGGCGATACCGATCGGGTGCCCGGAACAGACGTTGTAGGCGGCGTGCGACCCGGCGGCCCGATCGCTCACGGCCAGGGCCGCGGCGACGTTGGCGCGGGCGACGTCCTCGACGTGGACGAAGTCACGCATCTGGCCGCCGTCCTCGAACACGACCGGAGACTCGCCCCTTTCCAAGGAGGAGCGGAACATCGCTGCGACACCGGAGTACGGGGTGTCACGCGGCATCCCGGGTCCGTAGACGTTGTGGTAGCGCATTGAGATGGCCGCCCCTGGTGACTGGCGTGCCCACGCCGCGGCGTAGTGCTCCTGGGCCACCTTGCTCGCGGCGTACGAGCTGCGCGGGTCGAACGGGGCCGTCTCGTCGACCAGCGCCCACCTCAGGGGGGCGCTGCAGACCGGGCACGGGTTGTCGAAGCGACCCGACTCCAGGGCCTCGCGGGTGCGGGGACCCGGCGCCTGGTCTCCGTGGTCCGGGCAGGAGTAGCGGCCCTCGCCGTAGACGACCATCGACGACGCCTGGACGAAGCAGTCGACCCCGCGCTCGTGCATCGCCGCAAGCACGGAAGCCGTGCCGAGGTCGTTGTGCCCCGCGTACAGCGGCAGGTCGGAGGCAGTGGCGCCGGCCCCCACCATCGCCGCCAGGTGCACGACCACATCGACCCCGTCGAACAGGTGCATCCACTCCCCCGCGCGACGGGTGTCGAGCACGTGCACATCCGGGGGCGGCATCGCCCGGGTGGCCTCCCCGTGCGCCTCGGGGAGAAGGAGGTCGACGGCGACGACCTCGACGTCGTGCCGGCGCAGCTCACGCGCCGTCGCCGTACCGATGAACCCGGCCGCGCCGGTGAGGAGAACTCGCATGCGGCCCAGTCTCGGTCGGCCGGGGCCGCGGTGGGTGCGTGCCGGGCCAGGCTTCAGACTCTCGTAAGGGTTGCGGCGGTCGACGGCCCCCGCCCGCTCGTAGCGTCGCGGCCATGCATCCAGAGCACCGCAGGTCGCGCCCATGACCAGCCCCGCCCAGATCGGCGACCTCACCGTCTCGCCGACCCAGGTCTTCTCCGCCGCCCTGCGCGGGGCCGGGCTGACCGCAGTGGTCGAAGGGATCGCCCACGAGCGGGAGCTCCCGGTGGCGCGGTGGGCGGGACGCGTGTCGCGCAGCGACCGCTTCCTGCTCGACCGGTGCCGCGGCGCCACCCTGGACCTCGGCTGCGGGCCCGGGCGCCTCACGCAGGAGCTGGCTGCCCGCGGCCACGAGGTGCTCGGGGTCGACGCCTCGGAGGTCGCCGTCGCCACGACCCGACGTCGCGGCGTCCCGGCCCTGCACCAGGACCTGTTCGAGCCCATACCCCACGAGGGCCACTGGGAGACCGCCCTGCTCGCCGACGGCAACATCGGGATCGGAGGCGACCCCGTGGCACTGCTGAAGCGGGCGCGCCGACTGGTGCACGCCGACGGCCGGATCGTGGTCGAGCTCGCCCCACAAGGAACAGGGCTGCGCGTGCACCGGGTCCGGTTGCGCTGCGCCGGCTTGGCATCCACGACGTTCTCGTGGGCCGAGCTCGGGCCGGATGCCCTGGACGCCACCTGTGCGCAGGCGGGCCTGGTCGCGACCGAGGTGGCCCGGCGGAGCGGCCGCTGGGTGGCCGTCCTGGTCCCGGAGTGTGGCCTGCCGTGACCAGCGACGACCGGCGCACCCGCGCACTAACCTTGCCGCCATCGGGTCCACCGGCCCGACGACGGCGGCGCGAGGGAGCAGACCGTGGCTGACGTGCTCGTCGTGGATGATGACGAGACGGTCCGCGAGGTCGTCGTGTCCTACCTGCGGGCGGGGGGTCACGACGTGACCGAGGCCACCGACGGGGAAGCCGCTCTGACCGCCATGCGACGCCGTCGCGCCGACATCGTCGTGCTCGACCTGATGCTGCCCGGCATCGGCGGCATCGAGGTGTGCCGACGACTGCGGGAGCTCACAGAGGTGCCGATCATCATGCTGACGGCACTCGGTGCGGAGAACGACCGGCTTACGGGGCTGCGGATGGGCGCCGACGACTACGTCACCAAGCCCTTCAGCCCGCGCGAGCTCGTGCTGCGCGTCGACTCCGTGCTACGCCGCGCCGGGCAGCGGTCCGCGCGAGGGGTGCGGGTGGTCGACGGCGACCTCGTCGTCGAGCCGCGCGAGCACACGGCCACCTTGGACGGAGCACCGCTGACCCTGACCGTGCGCGAGTTCGACCTGCTCCACTTCCTCGTGGCCAACCCCAGGACGGCCTGGTCCAGGGAGGAGCTGCTGCGCGATGTGTGGGGCTGGTCGTTCGGCGACCAGTCCACCGTGACCGTGCACGTGCGCAGGCTGCGCGAGAAGGTCGAGGTCGACCCCACCCGTCCCCAGCGTCTCGTCACCGTCTGGGGCGTCGGCTACCGGTGGGAAGCGTCGTGACCAGCGACGACGTGCACGTCGTGCTCATCGCCGCGGGGTGGTCGCTCGGGGTGGGCGTGCTGGGGGTGTTGGCCGGGTACCTCGTGCGCCGCGCCCCGATCCGCTGGCCGGCTGGCCTCATCGCGCTCGTCGCCATCGGTGGGGTCGTCGCCGGCGTGGTCGGCACGGCCAGGGCGATGTTCCTGTCGACCCACGACCTCGGCGTGGTGGTCTGGGTGTGCGTCGTGTCGGGCCTGGTGTCCGGTGCGTTCGCCCTGCTGCTGGCGCGCACGCTCGCGCTGTCCGCCCGACGACTGAGGGCGATGGCCGCGGCCGTGGGCGCGGGCGAGGTGGTCGACCCCGCTGGGGACGACCCACGCGAGCTGCGCGCCGTGGCCCGGGAGCTTGCCCGCAGCAGCGAGCGGCTGCGCTCGTCGCGTGAACGCGAGCGCCGCCTCGAACAGTCCCGCCGGGAGCTGGTTGCGTGGGTGTCGCACGACCTGCGCACCCCCCTGGCCGGGCTGCGGGCGATGGCCGAGAGCCTCGACGACGGGCTGGCGGACGACCCCGCCCGATACCACCGGCAGATGCTCCGGGAAGTCGACCGGATGGCCCTGATGGTCGACGACCTGTTCGAGCTGTCCAGGATCCACGCCGGGTCGCTCAACCTCACGCTGCAGCCCACCGTGCTGCGCGACGTCGTCAGTGAGTCGCTCGCAGGCGCGCTCCCGGTCGCCCGTTCACGACGGGTCGAGGTCAGCGGCGAGATCGGCCCGGATGTCGAGGTGCGCGCCGACCCTGCTGCCCTCTCTCGCGTCGTCGGCAACCTGGTGATGAACGCCATCCGACACACCCCGGCCGACGGTGTGGTGCTCGTGGAGGGGCGCCGCGCCGGCGAGATGGTGGAGCTCTCGGTGACCGACGCGTGTGGGGGCATCGACCCGGGCGACCTCGAGTCCGTCTTCGAGGTCGGGTGGCGTGGCACTGGTGCGCGCACCCCTGGCCCGGATGCCGGTGCCGGCCTCGGGCTGGCCATCGTGCGAGGACTCGTGGAAGCCCACCGCGGGACCGTCGTGGTCAGCAACCACGGTGCGGGCTGCCGGTTCATGGTCCGCCTCCCCGCGTGAGCGCGGCCGTCATCACCGACTCGGTCCAGGGGCCGGCGGTGCAGGCAGCCGGTCCCCGATGCACGCACTACGTCTTCTGGGCTGCTCCCGGCTCGGACGGGGGGCTCTCCCCGTCGTCGATCTCGCCCGGCTCGCGGTTCCCGAGCGGCCCGATGGCATCGGCGTGTGATGGACCGCCTTGGGCACTCCACGTCGATCATGGCGATGCGCTAGCGGTGACAGAACCGGACGGAGCCAGTTGAGCTCGACAGCGAGGTGTGGGACGACGTCACGGCAATGCTCGACCACTTCACGCCCGGCTACGCGCCAAGGGCCGCGCCCGCTGCCCCAGCCGCCCCAAAGCCAGCATCCGCGACCACGTTGCCCGAACCCATCCAAGCCCTCGACCGTCTCTCGGCCGGCCTCGAAACCGGACGGATCTACGACCGGGACATTGCCACTCTGAGTCCGGCCCTCAACCGGCTCGGCGACGCCTGGATCCGCCGCACCTCCCGCTGACGCGCTCGAGGGCTCGGCGTGGGCCCATAGGACGGGTAACGGAAGCTTCCGGAACTGCCTGCGGGTTCAGGCTGTCAGCGCAACGCCTCCGCTAGTGATTCTGATGGTGTCTTGAAGCCCAGGGTTTGTCGAGGTCGGTTGTTCAGCTCTTCGGCGATGGCGTCGAAGTCGGTTTGGGTGAGGTCGCGGAAGTCGAGCCGGCGAGGCAGGTACTGACGCAGCAGCCCGTTGGTGTTCTCGTTGCTGCCGCGCTGCCAGGGCGACTTCGGGTCGCAGAAGTAGACCTGAACACCGGTGGCGATGGTGAACTGCTGGTGCTGGGCCATCTCGTGCCCGAGGTCCCAGGTGAGGGTCTTGGCCAGCTGCTTGGGCAGCGTGGTGACCGCGTGGGCCAGGGCTTGGGCGACGGCGTCGGCTCGATGGTCCCCGCGTGGCAGGGCGACCAGCATCAGGTAGCGGGTCTTGCGTTCGACCAGGGTGGCTACCGGGCTCATCCCCTTGCCGAAGACCAGGTCGCCTTCCCAGTGTCCGGGCACCGCCCGGTCGGCGACCTCGGGTGGGCGCTGGGAGATGTTGACCGTGTTCGGCCTCGAGCCGCGACCATCGGGGGTGCGAACTCCTTTGGGACGGCGCAGAACCCGTCCGGTGCGCAGGTAGCGGGTGAGTTCCTTGTTCAGTGCGCCGCGGGACTGTACGTACAAGCTGCGGTAGATGCTCTCGTGCGACACCTGCATCCGTGGGTCCTGGGGGTAGGTCCGTTTCAACCAGCCGGCGATCTG
>DASQEZ010000138.1:0-25718 GCA_035633415.1 Ornithinibacter sp.
GGCGCTCGCCGCCCTGGCCGTGCTGCGCGACCACCCCGAGCTCACCGCCCGCGTGCACGCCAACGCCGCGCGGCTCGCGCTGGCCTGCGGCGTCGAGGCGCCCGCGGGAGCCGTGATGTCGGTGCCGATGGCCGGCCCGCACGAAGCGGTGGAGGCGGTCGAGCGGGCGCGCGCGCGCGGCATCCGGATCGGGTGCTTCCGCCCGCCGTCGACCCCCGACGGCTCCTCACGGCTGCGGCTCACTGCGCACGCGGACCACACCGAGCACGACCTCGACCGGGCGTGCGAGGTGCTCGCCGAGCTCACCGGCTCCCGTGGCTGACCCCCGCTCGCTGACCTCCGTCGTGCTCGTGACGGGCACGGGCACCGATGTGGGCAAGACCGTCGTCACCGCGGCGCTGGCCGCCGTGGTGCGCGAGCGCGGCAGCAGCGTGGCCGTCGTCAAGCCGGCCCAGACCGGGCTCGCCCCCGGCGAGCCCGGCGACGTCGACGAGGTGCGCCGGCTGGTCGGTGACGACGTGGTCACCCACGAGCTGGTGCGGCTTCGCGACCCGCTCTCACCCGAGGCGGCCGCTCGCCACGAGGGCGTGCGGCTGCCTCCGGTCGCGCAGCACGCCAAGCGGATCGGCGAGGTCGCCGCGGAGTCGGAGGTCGTCTTCGTCGAGGGTGCCGGCGGGCTGCTCGTGCGGCTCGACGAGCGCGGGGGCACGCTGGCCGACCTCGGCACCGGGCTGCGCTACAAGGGCGTCGGCTGCGGCGTCGTTCTCGTCGCCAGCGCCGGCCTGGGGACCCTGAGCGTCGCCGCACTGACCGCGGAGGCGCTGGCGGCCCGGTCGCTGCCACTGCTCGGGGTCGTCATCGGGTCGTGGCCCGACGAGCCCGGCCTGGCCGAGGAGAGCAACCTGCTCGACCTGCCGCGGGTGGCCGGCGCCCCCCTGTGGGGCCGCATCCCGCAGGGAGCAGGCGCGCTCAGCCGGGCCGACTTCCTCGAGGGCGTGCACACCTGGTTCGCCCTCGACTGACCCCCCTCACCCGACTTATTGCGAACTGCCGACACCCGCGAGCGCAGCCCCGGTGTCCTGGGGTGTCGGCAATTCGCAATAAGTCGGCAAGCATCGAGAGGATGAGGGGATGAGCGCGTCCTCCCCTCCCACTCCCCCCGCACCGTCCGCGCCGTACCGGGTCACCGTCGTGTGCTGGGGAAACATCTGCCGGTCACCGATGGGTGAGTTCCTGCTGCGCGAGGCCTTCGACGACGCAGGCCTGGGTGATCGCGTCGCCGTCGACTCCGCGGGCACGAGCTCCGACGAGCTCGGCAGCAGCGTGCACGTGCGCACGGTCGCGGTGCTGCAGCGCAACGGCCACGTCGACAACGGCTGGCACGACCACGTCGCGCGCCGGTTCGAGGCCTCCTGGTTCGACCGGTACGACCTCGTGCTGCCCGTCGACCACGTGCACGAGGACCGGCTCGAGCACATCGCCCGCACCGACGCCGACCGCGCCAAGCTGCGCCTGTTCCGTTCCTTCGACCCGGATGCCGTGGCCGCAGGTGAGCTGGGCATGGACGACCCCTGGTACGGCACCGACCCCGCCTACGACCAGACCTACGCCGAGATCAGCGCCGCGGTCCCCGGCATCGTCGAGCACGTGCGTGCCGAGCTCGAGGCGCGCGACCGGCGCTGACCCGCGCGCGGTGGGCACCCGGCATCCGCACCCCCACCGCTCTGGGAGGATGGGCGCATGGCCAGCCCTGCCCACGCGACCAGCCTCGCGGCATCCACCTCCCTCGCCGACGCCCAGCCGCAGATCGCGCTCGGCGCGCTCGACGGGCGCTACCGCGGCGTCGTGGCCCCGCTGGTCGACCACCTGTCCGAGCCCGCCCTGAACCGGGCCCGCGTGCACGTCGAGGTCGAGTGGCTGATCCACCTCACCGAACACGGGGTCGTGCCGGGGGTCCGCCGCCTCACGACCGAGGAGCAGGAGGCGCTGCGCGACGTCGTGCGCGGCTTCGGGGCCACCGAGATCGAGGAGATGGCGGCCACCGAGCGGGTCACGGCGCACGACGTCAAGGCGGTCGAGTACTTCCTCAAGAAGAGGCTGACCTCCATCGCCCCGGGGCCGCGCGATGCCGGTCTCGCCGAGCTGATCCACTTCTGCTGCACCAGCGAGGACGTCAACAACCTCTCGTACGCGGTCATGGTCAAGGGCGCGGTGCACGAGGTGTGGCTCCCGCGGGCGAGCGCCCTCGTCGAGAAGCTCGCGACGATGGCCGACGACCTGCGCGACGTGCCCCTCCTCGCCCACACGCACGGCCAGCCCGCCACCCCCACCACGATGGGCAAGGAGCTCGCCGTGCTCGCCTGGCGGCTGCAGCGCCAGCTCGCGCGCATCGAGGACGCCGAGTTCCTCGGCAAGCTCAACGGCGCCACCGGTACGTACGGCGCGCACGTCGCGGCCGTGCCCGAGGCCGACTGGCAGGGCGTCAGCCGCGAGTTCGTCGAGCACCTCGGCCTCAGCTGGAACCCGCTGACCACGCAGATCGAGAGCCACGACTGGCAGTCCGAGCTCTACGCCGACATCGCCCGCTTCAACCGGGTGCTGCACAACATGTGCACCGACGTGTGGACCTACATCTCGATGGGGTACTTCGCCCAGGTGCGCGGTCAGGGCACCGTCGGCTCCTCGACGATGCCGCACAAGGTGAACCCGATCCGCTTCGAGAATGCCGAGGCCAACCTCGAGGTGAGCAACGCCCTGCTCGACGTGCTCGCCGCGACGCTCGTGCAGAGCCGGCTCCAGCGCGACCTCACCGACTCCTCGATGCAGCGCAACATCGGCTCGGCGTTCGGCCACAGCCTGCTGGCCATCGACAACGCCACCCGCGGGCTCGACGGCCTCGATGCCGTGCCCGCGACGATGGCCGCCGACCTGGATGCCAACTGGGAGGTGCTCGGCGAGCCGATCCAGTCGGCGATGCGGGCGCTCGGCGCCCGCGGCGTGCCCGGGATGGAGGAGCCCTACGAGCGGCTCAAGGAGCTGACCCGCGGCCGTCGCATCGGGCAGGCCGAGCTGGTCGAGTTCGTCCACGGCCTCGGCCTGCCGGCCGACGTGGAGGCCCGGCTCGCCGCGATGACCCCGGCCACCTACGTCGGGCTCGCCCCCGAGCTCGTCGACCACCTGCGGTGACCGTCCCGATCTCCCCGGCGCCCGCCGTCCTCGTCGGGTGCCTGGTGTTCGTGGTGGCCTCGGTGTGGCTGCCGGTCGCGGCGGCCGGGCGATGGGTCCCCGCGCGGTGGCGCGCGTTCGGGGCCTCCGTCGGGTCGGTGCGCGTGCTCGCGCTCGGCGGGTGGCTCGCCGTGCTGTCGTTCACGGCCCTCCAGGGGTGACAGCCCTCATCCACTGGGGGTGATGCGGGCCCGCGCGAGCCGGAGCAGAGTCCCCTCGCAGGAGCGGCGCCCGGTGCCGCCACGACGTCGCGAGGGTGACATGGCCATGACAGCATCCCGTCTCCCGGTGCTCCAGGGCATCCTCCCGGTCGACCGCCGACGCATCCCGATGGACATCGCCGCCGGTGTCACGCTCGCGGCACTCGGCATCCCGGAGGTGATGGGCTACACCTCCATCGCCGGGATGCCGGTCGTCACCGGCCTCTACACGATCCTGATCCCGATCGCGGTCTTCGCGCTGCTGGGGTCCTCACGGCACCTGGTGGTGGGCGCCGACTCGGCGACCGCCGCGATCATGGCCGCCGGTCTGGCGGGGATGGCGGCCATCGCGTCG
Source organism: Ornithinibacter sp. (assembly GCA_035633415.1). Lineage (GTDB taxonomy): Bacteria > Actinomycetota > Actinomycetes > Actinomycetales > Dermatophilaceae > Fodinibacter. Next base: position 3,781 of record DASQEZ010000138.1, read on the forward strand.
CCCGACTACGTCTCGCTGGCCGGGATGCTGGCCCTGATCACCGGCGGCCTCCTCATCCTCGCGCGGCTGCTCAAGCTGGGCTTCATCGCCAACTTCCTGTCCCGCAGCGTCCTCATCGGTTTCCTGACCGGGGTCGGCATCCAGGTCGCCATGGGGCAGGTGGGCGACATGTTCGGCATCCCGAAGCAGTCCGGGGGGACGATCGAGAAGTTCGTCGCAACACTCGGAGACCTCTCGGCGAGCAACGGGCCCACGGTCCTCGTCTCCGCTGCCGTGATCGTGGTGATCCTCGGTTCCAAGGCGATCTCACCGCGCCTGCCCGGTGCCCTCATCGCCGTGGTCGGCGCCATCGTCGTCAGCTGGCAGCTGGACCTGGCCGCCGACGGCGTCTCGACCCTCGGGGTGGTGCCGAGCGGCCTGCCCGCCTTCGGCTTCCCGTCGGTGACCTGGTCGCAGTTCGCGTCGCTGGTCGGCACCGCCGGTGCGATCTTCATCGTCGTGCTGGCCCAGAGCGCGGCGACCTCGCGCGCCTACGCCGCGAAGTACGAGGAGCCGTTCGACGAGAACGTCGACCTCGTCGGGCTCGGCCTCGCCAACGCGAGCGCGGGCCTGTCGGGCACGTTCGTCGTGAACGGCAGCCCGACCAAGACCCAGATGGTCGACGGCGCGGGGGGCCGCAGCCAGGTCGCGAGCCTGACGACGGCCGCGATCGTGCTCATCGTGCTGCTCTTCCTGACCAAGCCGCTGCAGTACATGCCCACCGCCGTGCTGGCCTCGGTGGTCTTCCTCATCGGCATCGAGCTGGTCGACATCTCGGGGCTGCGCAGGATCTTCCGGATGCGGCGCGACGAGTTCGTCATCGCGGCGCTGACCGGTCTGCTGGTCGTGGTCGTCGGCGTCGAGCAGGCCATCATCGTGGCGATCGTCGTGTCCGTGATCGACCACCTGCGCCGCAGCTACGCGCCCAAGGATGCCGTGCTGCTCGCGGCACCCGGCGGGCACTTCCGCTCGCTCCCGGTCGCGCACGGCGGGCAGCTGGTGCCCGGCCTGGTGGTCTACCGGTTCACCTCCGGGCTGTACTACGCGAACGCGAACCGGTTCAACGAGGAGGTCCTCGGCCTGGTCGACGGTGCCGACCCCGCCGGCTCCGTGCGCACCGTCGTGCTCGAGGCCTCGGCCGTCGTGGACGTCGACTACAGCGGTGGGCTCACCCTGATGCAGGTGGTCAGCGAGCTGCACGACAGGGGGGCACGGTTCGTCGTCGTGCAGGCGTCCGAGGACGTGCGCGCCGAGCTCGACCGGTTCGGGGTCACCGAGGCCATCGGCGCCGACGCCTACTTCGAGACGGTGGGGGACGCCGTCGAGGCGCACGCGGCGACGGGCACGGCATCCGCGGGACCGCCGCCGGGCCCCCCTGCCGGGTGACGCACTAGACCTTCCGGGGCACCTTGCCGGTCAGCTTGAGCACGGCGCACATCACCTTGTGGCCACCGTCGGCGGTGGGGCCGAACATCAGCGGGCAGCCACCGTCGATGACGACCATGTGGTGCTCCCGGCCGAACCGGGTCGCCTCGTCGGAGACGCTGCCGGCTCCCATCGAGCGGTGCATCCACACCTTGGTCATGCCCAGGTTCGCCGCCTCCTGCACCGTGCCGAGCGCGTGCTCGGGGCGGGTCGCGATGACGACCGCCTCGACGCCGCCCGGGATGGAGGCCAGGTCGGGGTAGGCCCGGTCGCCCTCCACGACATCGGTGTTCGGGTTCACCGGGAACACCTCGTACCCGCGCTCCTTGAGCCGCGTGTAGACGATGTTGCCCCCGTGCTCCTTGGGTTTGCGGGACACCCCGGTCACCGCGATCCGCCGGCAGGACAGGAAGTCCGTCGCGGCCTCCTTGATGGTGCTCATGGCATCCATCGTGTCACCTGTGGCACCGTGGACCGATGTCTCCTCGGTCACCCCACGGCCCGACCCGGCAGGACCTCGAGGCGCTCGCCCTCGCCCTCCCGGAGGTGACCCGCGAGGGGACCGCCGAGCACCCTGCCTATGCCGTCCGCGGCAAGAAGTTCCTGCTCTGGAGAGGGCTGCGCAAGGATGCCGTCGACCCCGAGACAGGGGCGTTGATGCCCGACGTCATCGCGATCGTCGTACCCGGGCCGGGCGACAAGGAGGCGATCCTGCAGAGCGGCCCGCCGTGGTTCACGACAGCGCACTTCGACGGCTACGCCTACGTGCTCCTGCGCGAGCGTGACCTGGGCCTGATCGACGAGGTCGAGCTCGCCGAGGTGATCACCGACGCCTGGGCCAGCCGCGCCCCGAAGCGCCTCGTCAAGGAGACGCTGGGCTGACCCGAGGCCCGCGGTAATACCCCATAGGGGTATGCTGCGTTCGTGGACATGACCGAGCAGACCGCCGTCGTGCCGGGCTACGCCGGCCACAAGGACGACCACCTCAAGCGGCTGCGTCGCATCGAGGGTCAGGTGCGCGGCATCGCGCGGATGGTGGAGTCCGACGCCTACTGCATCGACGTGCTGACCCAGGTCAGCGCCGTGACGCGCGCCCTGCAGGCCGTGAGCATCGGCCTCCTCGAGGAGCACATCGAGCACTGCGTCGTCGATGCCGCGCGCGAGTCCGACGAGGCCGCCGCGGCCAAGGTCGCCGAGGCGACCGCCGCCATCGCGCGCCTGGTGAGGAGCTGAGATGACCCAGATCACCGACCGCCCGGCACCGCACGAGGTGCACGAGGTCGACCTCGCCATCACGGGCATGACCTGCGCGTCCTGCTCGGCGCGGATCGAGAAGAAGCTGGGCAGGCTCGAGGGAGTGGACGCCGTCGTCAACCTCGCCACCGAGAAGGCCACCGTGCGCTACGCCGAGCCCGTCACCGTCGCGGACCTGCTCAGCACCGTGCGGGCCACCGGCTACGGCGCCGAGGTCGTCCGGGGAGCGGGCGGGCGGACCTCCGGTGAGCCAGTGGTCGATCCGGGTACGGGCGGGCGCACGTCCGGGAGCTCCGGTGACCTGGTGGTCGATTCGGGTACGCCGGAGGACCACCGGGTCGCGCCCGAGGACGTCCTCAAGCGACGAGCGCTGGTCGCGGCCGTGCTCACCGTGCCGGTCGTCGTGCTCGCGATGGTGCCCGGACTCCACCTCGACAACAGCGCGTGGGTCCAGCTGGTGCTCGCCACCCCGGTGGTGCTCTGGGCGGGCTGGCCGTTCCACCGCGCCGCGGTCATGAACGCGCGCCACGGCGCGTCGACCATGGACACCCTGGTCTCGATCGGCGTGCTCACCGCCTACATCTGGTCGGCCGTCGTCGTGCTCACCGGTCGCGCCGCCGGCATGTCGAGCATGGATGCCGGTGACGTCACCACGGCGCACCTCTGGTTCGAGACTGCCACCGTCGTCACGACCTTCCTGCTCTTCGGGCGGTGGATGGAGGCGCGCGCCACCGACCGCACCCGGGACGCCCTGCGCGGCCTGCTGACCCTCGGCGTCAAGGACGTCGCCGTCGAGCGGGTCGACCCCACGACGCGGGCCACCACCGAGGTGCGCATCCCGGTCGACGAGCTCACGGTCGGTGACCGGTTCGTGGTGCGGCCCGGCGAGAAGGTCGCCACCGACGGCCGGGTCGTCGAGGGCAGCAGCGCGGTCGATGCGTCCCTGGTCACCGGGGAGTCGATGCCGGTCGACGTCGCCCCCGGCGCCGAGCTCACCGGCGGCAGCATCAACACCACGGGGCGGCTCGTCGTCGAGGCGACCCGGGTCGGCGCCGACACCACGCTCGCCGGCATCGCCCGGCTGGTGGAGCGCGCCCAGACCACCAAGGCACCCGTCCAGCGCCTGGCCGACCGGGTCTCGGCCGTCTTCGTGCCCGTCGTCCTCGTGCTCGCCACCGTGACCTTCGTCGGCTGGTGGATCGCCACCGGCGAGCCGTCGCGCGCGCTCGAGGTCGCGATCGCCGTGCTCGTCATCGCCTGCCCGTGCGCGCTCGGCCTGGCCACCCCGACGGCGCTGCTGGTCGGCACCGGGCGCGGGGCGCGTCTCGGCATCCTCATCAAGGGCGCCGACGTGCTCGAGGACACCCGCCGGATCGACACCGTCGTCTTCGACAAGACCGGCACCGTGACCACCGGTGAGATGACCCTCGTCGACGTGACGACGGCCGGCCGCCTTCCCAAGGACCAGGCCCTGCGGGCCGCTGCGGCCGTCGAGACCGGCAGCGAGCACCCGGTGGCGCTGGCCATCGTCGCAGCGGCGGCGAGCCGAGACATCGGCGTCCCTCGCGCCACCGGCTTCGTGGCCCTGCCCGGGGCCGGTGCCCGGGCCCGGATCAAGGACACCGAGGTCAGCATCGGCCGCGCCGACCTCTTCGACGACGTGCCCCGCGAGCTGGCCCGGCCCACCGTCGACGGCACCACGGTGTGGGTCGGCTGGGGCGGCCGGGCGTACGCCTCGCTCACCGTCTCGGACACCGTGCGACGCAGCTCGCAGCGGGCCATCCGCGACCTCACCGACGCGGGGCTGTCGGCATACCTGCTGACCGGCGACCACGACCAGGCCGCGCTCACCGTGGCCCGCGACGTCGGCATCCCGGTCGGCCGGGTGCTGGCCGACGTGCGCCCCGAGGACAAGCACGCGATGATCGCCGGGCTGCAGTCGCGCGGGAAGGTCGTCGCGATGGTCGGCGACGGCGTGAACGACGCCGCGGCCCTGGCTCAGGCCGACCTCGGGATCGCGATGGGCACCGGCACCGACGTCGCGGCCGACTCGGCCGACATCGTGCTGTTGCGGGCCGAGCTGCCGGCGGTCGTCGACGCCATCGAGCTCTCGCGGGCGACCCTGCGCACCATCAAGCAGAACCTGGGCTGGGCGTTCGGCTACAACGTCGCGGCGATCCCGCTCGCCATGGCCGGCCTGCTCAACCCGATGATCGCCGGTGGCGCGATGGCGCTGTCGAGCGTGCTCGTGGTGTCGAACAGCCTGCGGCTGCGCACCTGGACCCGACGGCCGTGACCGGCAGGCGGGTGCTCAGATGGTGACGTCGCCCTGCGGGGTGTCGAAGGTGACCGCCATCAGGCCCGGGGTGCCGTGGGGGGAGACGAACTCGAAGTCGATGACCGACGACGTGCTGTCGGCCGGCAGCCCCAGCCAGTCGCGCACCCGGTCGGGGTCGCCCGCGATCTGCAGCGAGTCGATGGTGACCTCGGTGTGCGCGTCGTCGGAGGGGTGCGGCACCCCGGCCTCCCACTCGATGAAGTAGGGCAGCTGCGGGTCGGCCTGCAGACCCTTGACGCCGAGCTGCTTCCAGCGCAGCTCGACCCCGTCGGGACGGTGCCGGTTGCCGAGGACCGCCTCGCGGCCGAGACGGGTCTCGACCTGGGCGATGTCGTCGACCTGGACGACCCAGCCGAGCCAGCCGCCGCCGGCCTCGGACCGGGCCCGAACGGCCTGCCCGAAAGGCGCCTTGTCGCTGGCGGGGTGGTCGAGGACCTCGACGATCTCGACGTAGCGCTCGTGGGCGAGCGGCAGGATGATGTTGCGCGTCCCGAAGCGCGGGTGGACTCCCCCATCGACCGGCGTGACGCCGATCTGCTCCGCGAGGCGCTGCGCCGTGGCCTTCAGGCCGTCGCGCTCGGCGGCATAGACGACGTGGTCAACTCGCATGCCCGTCATCGTTGCACACCGAAAGGAGTGCTCTTGACACGGGCCCGTCCGCTCGGCGGACCGTGACATCCGCGTGACCAAACCGAGCCACAGGCGCCACACCCGCCTCACGAGGTGCGCTGGCGGACCGCCTCGTAGACCACGACGGCGGCGGCCGTGGCGGCGTTGAGGGAGTTGACCCGACCCACCATGGGGATGCGCACCCGCTCGTCGGCGGCCGCCAGGGCGAGGTCGGTGAGGCCCTCCTTCTCGGTACCCACGGCGATCGCGACCGCCCCGAGGTAGCCGACGTCGGTGTGCGCGGTCTCGGTGTCGGGCGTGGTCGCGACCAACCGGATGCCGTTGCGCCGCAACCACGTCAGCACTTCCCGTGTGCTCGCCGCCGCCACCGGCACCGAGAACACCGTGCCCTTGCTCGAGCGGACGACGTTCGGGTTGCCCCAGTCGGTCACCGGGTCGGCGGCCACGACGGCCGCCACCCCCGCCGCCTCCGCCGTGCGCAGCACCGCCCCGAGGTTGCCGGGCTTCTCGAGGCCCTCGCAGACCAGCACCAACGGGTCCGGCGGAAGGGTCAGGGCGTCGAGGGCCACGCCCGCGACGGGCACCACGGCCAGGAAGCCGTCGGGCCCCTCGCGGTAGGCGACCTTCTCGAAGGCCGCGCGGCTGCACCGGATCGTGTTCGCACCCAGCGCCCGGGCGCGCTCGACGAGCACCGACTGGCGAGCGGGGTCGAGCATCAGCTCGGGGCAGTGCAGCACGGTGTCGGGCACCACCCCGGCGTCCAGCGCCAGGGCGAGCTCGTCGTAGCCGTCGACGACGGTGCGGCCCTCCTCCTCGCGCACCCGGCGGCGGCGCAGCGAGAGGACGGCCCGCAGGCGGGGGTTCGACGCGGAGGTCACGTGGGGCTCGGCCATGGCGGCCCCAGCATCCCACGGTCACGCGGAGCCGTTCGGGCCCCTCCGCTGCTGTACAAATTACCGGTGACCAGCACGAAGACCCCCATGCCCACCCCGACCAGGGGTGGGCGAGCCGGCCGTGCGCTGGTCCGTGCGGTGCCGGTGGCGGTGGTGCTCTTCGGCGTGGGGTTCCTGGTGCGCAGCAGGTGGGGGCCGCTGCAGGACCTCGACGACGCGGTCATCGAGGCGACGACGTCGTTCACCCGGCCTCGCGACGGGCTGCGTTCGTTCCTCCTCTTCTGGCAGTCGCTCACCCAGCCGATCAAGCTCTACGCGGTCGGCACGCTGCTCTGCCTGTGGGTGTGGCTCGCCAAGGGGCTGCGCACCCGGGCCTGGTGGGCCTTCGGCACGATGATGCTCGCCTGGATGATCGGGCTGGCCGCGAAGTACGCCTTCCAGCGGGCCCGGCCCGCGGTGGAGGACCCCTTGTCCCAGGCCCCCGGCTACTCGTTCCCGTCGGGCCACGCGGTGAACTCGGCCGCCTGGGCGACGACCGTCGTCATCCTGCTCTGGCCCCTGCTCAAGCCGCTCTGGGCCCGCGTCACCACCGTCGCCCTGGCCGTGGCCGTCGTGCTCGTGACCGCGCTCGACCGCGTCCTGCTCGGCGTGCACTACCCGAGCGACGTCACAGTGGGCGTGCTCACCGGAGTGGGCCTCGTGCTCGCCTCCTACGCCGGCTACGTCGGCTGGACCCCCCCGAACCCCACCGAGGTCGACGACCCCGATGTCGACCGCTCCACACCCAAGGAGACCTGATGGCCTTTCTCACCCGCTGGGACGAGGACCAGAGCCGGCCGGCCGTGCCCTCGGCACTGCGCGACCTCGCCGTGCGTGCCGTGCTGCCCGCGATCGCCCTGTTCGGCGTCATCGTCGCGTTCGGCTACGTGCTCAAGGGCCCGCTCTTCGAGCTCTCCGAGGACGAGAAGGAGGTCAACCGCGACCTGCAGGCCGCACGCGACGGCCTGTGGAACGCCGTCACGAACCTCATGTCGACGATCGGCAACACCGAGTACGTCATCGGGGTCTGCCTCGTCGTGGTGGGCCTGGTGTGGTGGCGCACGAAGCAGTGGTGGTACGCCGTCGTCCCCGGCATCGCGATCTCGCTGCAGGCCACCGTGTTCGTCGCCGCGACGCACGTCGTGGGCCGGGCGCGGCCGACCGTGGAACGGCTCGACCCCACCCCGCCGACGTCGAGCTTCCCGAGCGGGCACGTCGGGGCGTCGACGGCGTTGTACGCGACCTTCGCGCTGATGGCGACCCGGATCGACAACCCACTCGTGCGCCGGCTCGTCATCACCTGGTGCGTCCTCGCCCCGGCGTTCGTCACCGCAGCCCGCCTCTACCGAGGCGCCCACCACGTGACCGACGTCGTGTTCGCGATCCTCAACGGCGGCGTGTGCGCGGTGCTCGCCTGGCTCTACCTGCGCCGCCGGTCGGCCACCGAGGCCACCGCGACCGGGAGCGTCGAGGCGGCCGGTCAGACCCGGGCGTAGCGGGAGCGGGCGAACGAGTAGACGCCGTAGGCGGCGATGCCCGCGGCGACGAGGGTCAGCAGGAACGGGCCGAACGGCTGGTCCTTCACCGTCTTCAGCGCGCCGTCGAGGCCCTGGGCCTTGTCGGGGTCGGCCTGCCAGGCCGCGACGAGGAAGAAGAACCCGACGATCACCAGGGCCACACCCTTGGCGACGTACCCGATCCGGCCTGCCGTCACCGCCCAGTCCCCGGGGTGCTCGGTGAGGTCCTCGAGGAACTTCTTGGTCCAGCCCTTGTAGACGTGGTAGCCGGCGACGCCGAGCACGACCAGGCCGAGGACGGCCACGAGCAGCCGGCCACCGGGGCTGCCCATGAGACCCGCGGTGAAGTCCTCGGTCTGCTTCTCGGCAGAAGAGCTCGCACCCTGGCCCACCTTGAAGGTGGTCCACGCGAAGAAGAGGTAGGTGACGCCCTTGGCCCCGGCCTTGACCCGGTCGGTGGTCTCCCCGTGGCCGAGCGCCGCCTCGAAGAGCTGCCACACGGCCAGCAGGAGGAACCCGACGACGCAGACCCACAACAGCACGACCCCGGTGCCGGACGCGGTGAGGGTCTCCAGGGCTCCGGAGGTGTCGGCGTTCGTGGAGCCACCGCCGATGCCCCAGGCCACCTTGATCGCGATCCAGGCGATGAGCAGGTGGATCAACCCGAGCACGGCGTAGCCGAGCCGGGCGCCCCACTCGACGACCTGGCTGTTTCCCGCCTGGCGGGCTGTGGAGGTGGCCTCGGAGGTGTCCATCAGCACACCTTCCCACCAGCGGGGATGCCGTGACGGGTTCGCTACCGACGGGTTCGGCTCGCCTCAGAGCAGGGCGAGCAGCACCGGCACCAGGCCGTCGTCGTCGACGTGCCCGGTGACCTCGTCGGCCACGCCCTTGACCTCGTCGGGCGCGTTCCCCATCGCCACGCCGCGGGCCGCCCAGTGCAGCATCTCGAGGTCGTTGCGCTGGTCGCCGACGGCCACCGTGTGCATCGGCTCCACGCCCAACCGGCGGCGGATCGCCTCGAGGGCCGCGCCCTTGGAGACCCCCTCGGGGTTGATGTCGAGCCAGGCGCTCCACCCCACGGCGTACTCGACGCCGTGCAGGCCGATCCGCTCGGTGCGCTCGAGGAACTCCTCGCTGGTGCTCGACGGGTCGCGCAGGGTCAGTCGGGTGACCGGGGTGGACATCAGCTCCTCGAAGGGCACGACGAGGGGGTTGCCGTCGAGCTCGCCGTCGGGGAACGGCGCGGTCACCTTGAAGCCGACCCCGAGCACCTCGACGGCCACGAGGGCCGAGGGGAAGTGCTCGCGCAGCACCATCAGGGCCGGCCGGGGGTCGAAGGTGACGGCTTCGAGGATCTCGTAGCCGTCGGCCAGCACCGGGTCGAGGCGGATGGTGACGGCGCCGTTGGCGCACACGGCGTACCCGGTGGTGAGCCCGAGCCGGTCGAGGATCGGCAAGGTGCCGACGACGGCGCGGCCGGTGGCGATCGTGACGAAGTGCCCGGCGTCGACCACGGCGCGCACCGTCTCGCGGACGGCGGTGGACAGCTCGCCCTCGTGGTTGACGGTGGTGCCGTCGATGTCGAGGGCGACGAGGTGTGGAGTGGTCATCGGCGCCGACGCTACCGGGGCGAGGTGAACGCGCGGTGTCGGCCCCCGCGCGTAGCGTCGCCCCATGCCCGAGACGTCGCCCCTCGCCCTCGACCGCGCCGACCCCGTCCACGCCGACGTCCTCGCCCGGTTGTCGGCCGACCACATCGGCTGGCTCACCACCGTGCGCGCCGACGGGTCACCACACGCCGTGCCGGTGTGGTTCCTGTGGCACGGCGGCCGGCTGCTGGTGATGAGCGAGCCGCGCACCGCCAAGGTCACCAACGTGCGGCGCGGCTCCCCCGCACTGCTGCACCTGCACACCCGCGACGACGGCAACGGCGTCGTCGTCCTGTCCGGCCCGGCGAGGATCAGCGACCGCACGGCCCCACAGTGGCTGCCGGAGATCGGCGAGGCGTACACGGCCAAGTACGCCGAGGCGATGGTCGCGTACGGCATGGGCCTGGCGGCCATCGCCGAGAAGTTCCACGTGGTCATCGAGCTCGAGCCCACCGAGCTGCAGGCGTGGTGAGCCCTCAGGGTGGGGGGCGCCCGAGCCTCCAGTAGCCGCAGCATCACCGACGGTTCGCCAAGCCGGGCTCGACCCGCGGCCCCTCACTCCGGCGCGGACCACGCCTGGCGCATCGAGATCCGGCCCTGGGTCTGCAGCAGGGAACGTCGGTAGAGCCGCTCGGCCACGAGGACCACCACGGCCGCGGACGCCAGCAGGATGCCGAGCGAGACGAAGGGTTCCCACCAGGCGGCGCTGCCGTCGAGCACCCGCAGCGGCATCAACACGGCCGAGGCCGGGGGGACGTACGAGAACACGGTCTGCGCCGTCCCGTCGAGGAAGAGCGAGCCGAAGAAGATGCCGAGGAGCACCAGGGTGATCGGCATGGAGGTGCTCTGCAGGTCCTCGTTGCGACTCGCGAGCGCACCGGCCACCGCCCACAGACATGCGATGACCAGGAACCCGACGAGGAAGAACACGAGGAACCAGCCGAGGGCCCCGGTGACGGTCGGCAGCAGGGCACCGTACGAGGTGAAGCTCAGCCCGACGACCCCGATGACGCCGTAGAGGGCCATCTGCAGCACGGCCAGGGCCGTGTTGCCCAGGACCTTGCCGGCGAGCAGCTGGCGCACCGGGATCTTGGTGGCGATGATCTCGACGATGCGCGACTCCTTCTCCTCGACCACGCTCCCCGCGAGGGCCGCCCCGAACCCGACGGAGGCCAGGTAGAAGAGGAAGGCGAGGGCGAACCCCATCGCGGCAGCGAAGTCGCGCTGCTCGAGGTCACCGACGAGCACCTCCGTCTCGAGGACGGAGCCGCGGGTGAGGACCTCGACCGTGGTCCCTGCGACCTGCGCGTTCGTCTCGAGGGTCTCCTCGCGGACCACGGTGGCGGCGACGGCCTCGAGGTCGCTCGAGACCTCGTCCCGGCCGACGATCCGCCACCCGTCGCCACCCGACACCAGCCACGCATCGGCATCCTCCTGCTGGACGGCGTCGCGGGCGGCGGCCTCGTCGGGCACGGCCTCGACGGTGACGCGGACCTTGTCGTCGAGCGCCGGAGCCCGGTCGGCGATGCTGCGTGCCATGGCCACGTCGGCGGCGGTCGACACGAGGCGGTAGTCGCTCCCGCGCTGGGACACCACCGCCTGCACGAGGACGAACCCGGCGATGATCGCGATGGTCACGAAGGTGCCGAGCAGGAAGGTCCGGTCGACCAGCTTGGTGGCGATCTCGCGTCGGGCGACGAGCGCCCAGGGGTGGCGCAGGGGGGTCGGGTGGCCCGGCTCGCCGGGTGGCGGGGACGTTCCGGGCTCGCGGGGCTCGATCGACTCCACCGGCTGCGTGGTCGTCGTCATGCCGTCACCTCCCGGTAGACCTCGGACAGGGGTGGCACGACCCGGGTGAACTCCCGGACCGCGCCCCGCGCCACGGCCTCGCGCAGCACGACCTGGTCGGCGCCCTCGGCCACGAGCTCCATCAGCGCGGTCGATCCGTCGACGTCGTGCACGTGGATGCCGCGCACGTCGCGGACCCAGCCGACGTCCGCCTCGGTGACCAGCCGGTAGCGGGTCGGTCCGCCGGACCGCAGCGCGTCGACGGCACCCTGGGCGACGACCCGGCCACGGGCCAGCACGATGAGGCTGTCGCAGAGCCGCTCGACGAGATCGAGCTGGTGACTGCTGAAGAGCACCGGCACCCCGGAGGCCGCGCGGTCGCGCAGGACGTCGGCCATCGCGTCGACCGCGGCCGGGTCGAGCCCGGAGAACGGTTCGTCCAGCACCAGGGCCATCGGCTCGTGGAGCAGGGCGGCGATGATCTGCACCCGCTGCTGGTTGCCCAGGCTGAGCGTCTCGACCCGGTCGCTCGCGCGCTCGGTGAGCCCGAACCGCTCGAGGTGCTCGGCGACGGACTCCCGGGCGTTCCCGGCCGACATGCCCGACAGGCGACCGAAGTAGGTGAGCTGGTCGGCGACCTGCTGCTTGGGGTAGAGCCCTCGCTCCTCCGGCATGTAGCCGAAGAGCTGTCGGTCGGCGGCGGTCATCGGCCGGTCGTCCCACCTCACCTCGCCCTCATCGGGGCGCAACACCCCCATGATCATCCGCATGGTCGTCGTCTTGCCGGCGCCGTTGCCGCCGACGAACCCCGTCAGTCCACCCGGCCGCACGACGAGGTCGACCCCGTCGACGGCACGGACGTCCCCGAAGGTGCGGGTCAGGCCCCGTGTCTCGATTCGTCCCATGGGGCCACGCTATGCCCGCGCCCGCGGACGGCGGATCACCCCGAAGGGGGACCCTCAGCCCTCCGCCGGGAGGACGAGGCCCGCCTCGTAGGCGAGGACCACGGCCTGCACCCGGTCGCGCAGGTGCAGCTTCGCGAGGCAGTTCGAGACGTGGGTCTTGACGGTGGCCTCGCCGAGGAAGAGGTGCGCCGCGATCTCGCTGTTGGACAGCCCTCGTGCGACCAGCACGAGCACCTCACGCTCGCGGTCGGTGAGCCGCTCCAGGCCCGCGACCCGGGCGTCGACGGCGAGGCCGCGCATCCCGGCCGCGGGGGCACCCTGCGTCGGCGGCACGGCATCCGGACGCGACCTGGCGCCCCGAACCGCCGTCATCCGGGCGATGACCCGGCGGGTCACCTCGGGGGCGAGCAGCGCGTGGCCGTGACCGACCGCGCGGACGGCGTCGACGAGCTGGTCCGGCTCGGCGTTCTTGAGCAGGAAGCCGCTCGCTCCGGCCTGCAGGCCGTCGAAGACGTAGTCGTCGCGGTCGAAGGTGGTGAGGATGAGCACCCGACCGAGGTCCTCGGCGACGAGGGCCCGGGTCGCCTCGATGCCGTCCATGACCGGCATCTGCACGTCCATGAGCACGACGTCCGGGCGCAGGGCGCGGGCCTGCTCGAGCGCGACGGCGCCGTTGTCGGCCTCACCGACGACGTCGAGGTCCGGCTCGACCGAGAGCATCATCCGGAAGCCGGACCGCACGAGGTGCTGGTCGTCGACGATGAGCACGCGCAGGGTTGCGTCGGTGTCAGACACGGTCGCCCTCGAGCGGCACGCGGACCCGCACCCGGTAGCCACCGGTCGGCCGAGGGCCGATCTCGACCTCGCCACGCATGCTGGCGGCCCGCTCCCGCATCCCGAGGTGGCCCAGGCCCGACCCCGAGGTGGCCCCGCGCGGCCGGCCGTCGTCGAGCACCTCGACCTCGGCGTAGCGGGTGGGTTCACGGTCCTCCACCCGCAGCACGATCCGGGCCGTGCGCGCGGTCGAGTGCCGCGTGGTGTTGGCCAGGGCCTCCTGCGCCACCCGGTAGAGCGAGAGTCCGAGCGGGCCTGAAAGATGTTGTGCCGCACCAGGGCTGGACTCGACGACGTCGTAGTCCGTGGCGAGGCCGGATGCCGTGCGCTCGGCAGCCAGCGAGGCGAGGTCCGCGACCCCCGGCTCCGGGGCCCGACCGTCGCGCTCGCCCGCGTCCTCGCCGACGTCACGCAGGGTTCCGAGCAGGCTGCGCATCTGGGTGACGGCCTCCCGCGAGGAGCGCTCGATGCCACCGAGGGCCTCCGCGGCCGCCTCGGGGTCGCGGTCGATGACCCGCCGGGCGGCCGCCGCCTGGATGCCCATGACCGACACGTGGTGGCCGACGACGTCGTGCAGCTCGCGGGCGATGCGCAGCCGCTCGTCGGTGACCGCGCGGCGGCGCAGGGAGTCGGTCTGGGTGGAGATCGTGCTCGCCTGCTCGCCCAGCAGGGCCTTCTGGCGAGCGTTGCGCCACGAGGCCTGGCCCCCGAGCACCGCCCCCCCGAAGTAGAGGGCGTTGATGAGCAGGGTCAGGACGACGGTCGCGGGGACCGGGCCGAGGAGCCCGCTGCGCTGCGTGCCCTCGGTGTCGTCGAGAATCTCCTGGATCGCGGTCCCGACGGCGAACTGCAGCGCGATCCAGACGAACATCGCGAGGACGATCGCGCCGATGACGGCCATCATCCAGCGCCGGTCCTGCGCCCAGGAGACACCCGACAGGATCGCCAGGAAGTACACGAGCTGGAGGGTGATCTGACCCATCACGACCGGCATGGAGAGACCCACGACCAGCATGTGCGTGGCGGCGAGGGTGGCGACGCTCAGCGGCCACCGGCGCCGGCCGACCAGCAGGGCGGACCCGGTGACGACGGCCAGCCACTGCACCCCCCACGGGAAGGCGACGTCCTCGAGCGCCCCGATTCCGCGAACCAGCTCGAGCGACGCCAGCCCGAGGACCGCGACCGCAGCGGCGAGCAGCACGTCCTGGCGGCCGACCGGGGGGCGTGGCCGCTCCCAGGGGTCGTCGGCGCCGAAGAAGGCGCCGACCCGGCCCGGCAGGCTCGCGACGCTGGACGGCATACCGGACAGCCTAGGCACGTGCGGCCGGCCGGGGCCTCCCCCTGTCGGCGGACGGGCCTCCGTCAGCCGACGGGGGTGAGCACGTCGAGGCCGACGTACGGGCGCAGCGCCTCGGGCACCACGACGGAGCCGTCGGCCTGCTGGTGGTTCTCGAGGATGGCGACGATCCAGCGGGTCGTGGCCAACGTGCCGTTGAGGGTGGCGGCCACCTCGTTGCCGTGCTCGCCCCTGAACCGGGTGTTGAGCCGGCGGGCCTGGAAGGTCGTGCAGTTCGGCGTCGAGGTGAGCTCGCGGTAGCGACCCTGGGTGGGCACCCAGGCCTCGCAGTCGTACTTGCGCGCGGCGGCGCCACCGAGGTCGCCGGCCGCGGTGTCGATGATCCGGTAGGGCAGCTCGACGGCGGCGAGCATCTCCTTCTCGAAGGCGAGGAGCCGCTCGTGCTCGGCCGCGGCGTCCTCGGGGCGGCAGTAGACGAACATCTCGATCTTGTTGAACTGGTGCACCCGGATGATGCCGCGGGTGTCCTTGCCGTAGGAGCCTGCCTCGCGGCGGTAGCAGGTCGACTGGCCGGCGTACCGGATCGGGCCACTGCTCAGGTCGAGGACCTCGTCGGAGTGGTACCCGGCGAGCGCGACCTCCGAGGTGCCGGTGAGGTAGAGGTCGTCGGCCTCGAGCCGGTAGACCTCGTCGGCGTGGTTGTCGAGGAAGCCGGCACCGGCCATGACCTCGCTCTTGACCAGCGTGGGAGTGATGAGCGGGACGAAGCCGGCGGCGATGGCCCGGTTCATCGCGAGGGTGAGCAGCCCCATCTCCAGACGGGCACCGGGGCCCTTGAGGAAGTAGAAGCGGGCGCCGGAGACCTTGGCCCCCCGCTCCATGTCGATGGCGTCCAGGCCCTCGGCCAGGGCGAGGTGGTCGCGCGGCTCGATGCCCTCGGCGGCGAAGTCGCGGGCCGTGCCGACGGTCTCGACGACGACGTAGTCGTCCTCGCCGCCGACCGGCACCTCCGGTTCGACGACGTTGCCGATGGTGCGCACGAGGGTGTCGAGCTCGGCCTGGGCGTCGTCGGCCACGGCCTGCAGCGCCTTGACCTCGGCGGAGATCTCCTTGGTGCGAGCGAGCAGGGCCTGCTTCTCGTCGCCCTGGGCCCTGGCCACCTCCTTGCCCATCGACTTCTGCTCGGCCCGCAGCCGCTCGTAGGCCGTGAGAGAGCTGCGTCGGCGCTCGTCGGCGGCGCGGATGGCGTCGACGACCGCCTCGTCCTCACCGCGCGCCCGCTGGCTGGCGCGGACGAGCTCGGGGTCCTCGCGGAGCAGCTTGATGTCGATCACCCCGGGAGTTTATCGGCGCGCCTACGCTGCCAGTGCACACCCCGAGCAGAAGGAGGGCGACCCGTGAAGGACCTGACCCCGGGCCACGCCGCCGTGGTGACCGGGGGGGCGCGGGGCATCGGCCTGGCCGTCGTCGAGGCGATCGCGGCCCGCGGCGTCGCGGTGCTCTGCCTCGACCACCCGGACGCCGACTTCGGCGCCTTCCGGGCGGCGTGCCGGTCCGCGGGGGTGGCGGGGGACCACGTGGGCGTCGACGTGCGCGACCAGGCCGGCGTGCGGGATGCCGTGGGCCGGGCGAGCGGGCTCGGCCCCGTGTCGTACGCGGTCAACTGCGCCGGCGTCGACGGGCTCGTCGGGTCCGCCGGCATGCCGGCCGCCGAGTGGAGCCGGGTGGTCGACATCGACCTCGACGGAGTCATGTTCGCCTGTCAGGCGGAGCACGAGCTGATGGCCGCAGCCGGTGGCTCGATCGTCAACATCGCCTCGATGTCCGGGCACATCGTCAACCGTGGCGTCACCCACGCCGCCTACAGCGCGGCCAAGGCGGGCGTCATCCACCTGAGCAGGGCGCTGGCGGTCGAGTGGGCGCCGGCCGGCATCCGGGTGAACTCGGTGAGCCCCGGCTACACGCTCACCGCGATGACCCGCCGCAACCCGCCCGAGGTCAACGCCGGCTTCGCCGCCCAGACGCCCCTGGGCCGGCTCGCGGAGGTCGAGGAGGTCGCGGAGCCGGTGGTCTTCCTGCTCGGCGCGCAGTCGTCGTTCGTCACCGGCACCGACCTGCTCGTCGACGGCGGCTTCTGCGCCTGGTGAGGGCACGGCATCCGGGCTCTGCGTTCGCGGACGACGCCGGGGGGCGGGGTACGGGGGGCGGGTCAGTCGGCGCGGCCGGTGAGCAGCAGGCCCGTGCCGAGACCGACCATCATCAGCCCCCCGGCGCCACCGACCCGCTGCATCCGGCGCGGCGACGAGGCGAACCAGTCGCGGGCGCGGCTCGCGACGAGCGCCACGGTGCCGTCCATGAGCACGGCGAGCACGGCGAAGACCGCACCGAGCGCGACCAGCTGCGGGAACACCGGCGAGCTCTGCACGACGAACTGGGGCAGCAGGGCGGCGAAGAAGACGATCGTCTTGGGGTTGGTGACCCCGACGACGTAGCCGGCCCGCACCGCGTGCAGGCTCGGCGTCGCCACCGGCACCCCGGACTCGAAGGCCTCGGCGAGCGCCCGCCGGTTCCGGACGGCCTGCACCCCCAACCACACGAGGTACGCCGCACCGACGACCTTCAGCGCCGTGTACGCCGTCGCGCTCGCCGCGATGAGCGGGCCGAGCCCGACGGCCAGGGCACAGATCTGGGTCAGGATGCCGAGCGCGTTGCCGACCACGGTGAGCAGCGCCTCGCGACGCCCGGACGACAACGCGCGCCCGATGGTGAACAGCACGCTCGGCCCCGGGATCGCGATGATCACGACCGACGCGACCGCGAAGGCGAACAGCGTGGAGGGGGACGGCATGGGACTCAGTGTGGAGCAGGGTCCTCGCGCCGCGCACCGGCGTTCCGCTGCGCGTCGTCGCGGCGCTGGTCGAGGCGGCGCATCACCGGCGTCGCCAGCACGCCGTGCAGCACGACGGACAGCGCCACCGTGAAGCCGACGGTCGACCACAGCCAGCGCTCCTCCCGGAACGTGGCGGCCCCGGCGGCGTAGGCCACGTAGTAGATCGAGCCCACCCCGCGCACCCCGAAGAAGCCGACGACCAGCCGCTCCCGGTGGTCCAGCCCCGCCTTCGCCCCGACCTGGTTGCGGTGCCCGAGGAACGCGAGCCACCCCGCCGCCGGCCGGATGAAGAGGACCAGGGCCAGGCCGACGAGCACGCCCCGCCAGTCGAGGTGGGCCAGCAGTCCGTTGGTGAGGGCGAACCCCAGACCCAGCAGGACGACCAGGGTCAGCAGGGTCTCGAGCCGGTTGATGACGTCGTGCATGTGCCGGTGGTAGTCGTGGTCGCGCTCGACCGACCGCACGGTGAGCGCGCAGGCGAACACCGCGAGGAAGCCGTAGCCCCCGACCAGCTCCGCCGCACCGTAGGCAATGAGCAGGGCCGCCAGGGCGAGCAGCGGCTCCCCGACCTCCGCCAGCCGCAGGGACCGGGACGGCGACCGGAACGCGAGCCGCGCCATCCCCCACCCGACGGCCACACCGACGAGCACCCCCACGACGACCTTGCCGACGAGCTCCCAGGCGACCCACCCGGCCCCCCACTGCGACACCGGGCCGAGCGTCGCGAGGAAGATCGCGGCGTAGACGAACGGGAAGGCCAGCCCGTCGTTCAGCCCGGCCTCGCTGGTCAGCGCGAACCGCACCTCGTCGTCCTCGTCGATCTCCTCGGCCTTGCCCTCGAGGGTCGGCCCCTCCACCTGCACGTCCGAGGCGAGGACGGGGTCGGTCGGCGCGAGCACGGCGCCGAGCAGCAGCGCAGCAGGGGCGGCGACCCCCAGCGGGCCCCACGCGAGCAGGGCGACGCCGCCGATGGTCAGCGGCATCGCGGTGCCGAGCAGCCGCCAGGCCGGCGACCACGCGCGCCAGGACTCGCGGCTGCGCCACCGCAGCGGTCGGTCGAGCGCCAGGCCGACGCCCATCAGCGCGACGAGCACGGTGACCTCGGTGACGTGCTCGATGACCGGCCGGGCCGCGACGGGGTCGAGCTCGGCGTCGGCGAGCGGGGGCAGCAGCCCGATCACCATGCCCGTGGCCACGAGCACGATGGGAGCCGACAGGGCCCACCGGTGCAGCAGCTGGGGCAGGACGGCGGCCAGCAGCAGCGAACCTCCGAGCAGGAGGTACAGGAGCTCGGCGTTCACGAGGGGTCGACCCCGACGTCCCAGAGGTGGTGGCGCAGGTCGTGCAGGCCGTACTGCCCGAGGGTGAGCACGGTGAACTCGGACCCGTTCGACCGGATGCCGGTGCGACCCCACCCGTTCGACGGCACCGCCGCGTACGCGGCCGCGAACGAGGCCCCCGCCGCGGTGATCTCGCCCGCGACGGCGGCCGGGTCCTGCTCGCCGTAGCGGGCGGTGACGGCGGTCCGGTCCTGGTCCCAGTTCTCGAAGGTCGGTGCGTCCTGCGTGAGCATGAGGTCCAGACGCTGCTCGAACAGGCGGCACACGTCGCGCACGTGGCAGGCGTACTCGAGCGGTGACCACGTCGAGGCCTCGGGGCGACGACCGGCGTCCGCTCGCGCCAGCACGGCCGGCCACGGGTCGGTCAACGCCGTGACCAGCGGCGCGAGGTCGGCCGGCACCACGTCAGCGGCCACGAAGCCGCAGTCGGGGCACTGCTCACGCAGTGTCCACGTCCAGTCCTTGTCGTCGGGGGCGATCGCGGCGTCGCCGCCCCCGGCGCTGGGCTGCTGCGGCGGGGGGGCGGTCATCCTCGAAGCCTACGCAGGACTGCTGCCCGCGCCGGTCGTCCGCCCGCGCGGGTGCTGTACCTTCCACACTGTGTCGGAAGGATGGTGGACCTGGGCGGGCATCGCCGTCACCGTGGTCCTGGTGCTGGCGGGGGTCTGGCTCCTGGTGTCGTCCCGCAACGAGGGCAAGCGCGCCACGAGCCGCCCGGCGCGGAACAGCTTCCGCGCCGTGGACGACACCCCTCCACCTCCGCGCAAGCGGCTCGCGGTCGTGCTCAACCCGACCAAGCTCGAGGCGGCCGACGACGACGTCCACGAGGTCATCGCGCGGGTGTGCGCGCAGGAGGGCTGGGACGAGCCGCTCTTCCTCGAGACCGAGGAGCACGACGTCGGCTTCGGCCAGACCCGCACGGCCCTCGCCGAGCAGGTCGACGTCGTGTGTGCCTTCGGCGGCGACGGCACGGTGCGGGCGGTGGCGCAGGAGATGGTCGACTCAGGGGTGCCGATGGGCCTGCTCCCCGGTGGCACCGGCAACCTGCTCGCCCGCAACCTCGAGGTACCGACCGACGACCTCGCCCGCGCCGTCGAGGTCGCGATCACCGGGCGCAACCGGCACATCGACGTCGGCTGGATGCGGCTGAACCCCGACGAGGCCCACCTCGAGGAGCACGTCGGCGAAGGCTCGACGGTCGGGCTGCGCCGCCACGCGTTCCTCGTCATGGCCGGCCTGGGCCTGGACGCGACGATCATGGAGGACACCTCCGAGAAGCTCAAGGCGAAGATCGGGTGGACGGCCTACGTGCCCGCCGGCCTGAAGAACCTGCTCGTCGAGCGCTTCAAGGCCCACCTGTCCGTCGACGGTGGGCCGCCCACGACGATCCGGGCACGCACCGTGCTGATCGGCAACTGCGGTCGGCTCACCGGTGGCATCAACCTCATGCCGGATGCCGAGCCCGACGACGGCACCCTCGACGTCGTGGTCATCGCACCCAAGGGCCTGGCCGCCTGGGTGGCCGTGGCCGCGCGGGTGCTCTTCAAGAGCGAGCGCACCACGCAGACGCTCGACCGGTACCGGTGCCAGTCGGTCGGCATCCGCGTCGACCACGAGCAGAAGATCGAGCTCGACGGCGACATCATCGGCGAGGCGAAGCACGTCGAGGTCGAGGTGCAGCCGCGCGCCCTCATCGTGCGCACCGAGACCGGCCGCGCACCCGCCTGACCCGGCACGCGGGATGCCGGGTGGACGGCATCCGCCTCAGAACTTGCGTTCGCGCCACTGCCGCTCGAACGGCAGCCGCCAGGTGTAGGGCGCGATGAGCTGGTGGATCTGGTTCGGCCCCCAGGTGCCCTGCGCGTAGGGGCGAACGGTCGGCGGGTTCTCGAGCAGCGGCTGGGACACCTGCCACAACCGTTCGATGCCGGATGCCGAGGTGAACAGCGTGCGGTCGCCCCGGACGGCGTCGTAGATCAGCCGCTCGTAGGCCTCGAGCACGGCACCGGCCCAGGACGTCTCCTGCATCGAGAACTGCATCGACAGCTTGTCGAGGCGGAACCCCGGCCCGGGGCGCTTCCCGTAGAACGACAACGACATCCGCGACTTGTCGGCGAGGTCGAAGGTGAGGTGGTCGGGCCCGTCGTCGCCGACCCCCGAGCCCGCGGGAAACATCGACTGCGGGGGCTCGCGGAAGGCGATCGAGATGATCCGCGCGCCCTCGGCCATCCGCTTGCCGGTGCGCAGGTAGAAGGGCACCCCGGCCCAGCGCCAGTTGTCCACGAAGCACTTCAGCGCGACGAACGTCTCGGTCTCCGAGTCCCCCGCGACACCCGGCTCGTCGTGGTAGCCGGCGTACTGGCCGCGCACGACGTCCCTGGGCTGGATCGGCTGCATCGACCGGAAGACCTTGTTCTTCTCTCGGCTGATCGCCGCCGGCTCCAGTGAGGTCGGCGGCTCCATCGCGGTGAACGCGAGGATCTGGAAGAGGTGGGTCACCACCATGTCGCGGTAGGCACCGGTCGCCTCGTAGAAGTCGCCCCGCTGGGTCAGCCCGAGCGTCTCGGGTACGTCGATCTCGACGTGGGAGATGTTGTTGCGGTGCCAGATCGGTTCGAACAGGCCGTTGGCGAAACGGAAGGCGAGGATGTTCTGGGCCGGCTCCTTGCCCAGGAAGTGGTCGATGCGGAAGATCTGCTCCTCGTCGAAGACCTCGTGCAGCTGCGCGTTGAGGGCGACCGCCGAGGCGTAGTCGGTGCCGAACGGCTTCTCCATGACGACCCGGCTGCGCTCGACGAGCCCGGCCTCGGCGATGGTGCGCACCGCCGCGAGCGCGGCCTTCGGAGGCACCGAGAGGTAGTGCAGCCGCTGGTTGACCGCTCCGGGCAGAAGGGCCTCGGCGCGGGCGACCGCCTCACCCAGGGCCAGTGGCCCGGTGGACAGCGGCACGAAGTCGAGCCGCTGCGCGAACTCGTGCCAGTCGGCATCCCCCATCTCACGCGTGCTGTGCTCACGGATGGCGACCAGGGCCAGGTCGCGGAAGCCGTCGGGGGTCAGCTCGTCCAGCGAGGTGCCCACCACGCGCATGTCGTCGACG
>DASQEZ010000139.1:0-4417 GCA_035633415.1 Ornithinibacter sp.
CGTGCCGGCGACCGTCGTCGCTGGTGACGGCCTCCTCCTGGTGCAGAGTTTCAACAACGCTGCCACCATCGCCGGCCCCGCGGGTTGGAGCCTGGTCAAGTCGGTCACCGCCAGCAGCGAGACGACGACGGTCTGGCAGCGGGTGGCTGCTACCTCCGACGCAGGCAGCAAGGTGACCGTTTCTGCGAGTGGGACGGTCAAGGGCGACCTCAACCTGCTCGCCTACCGCGGCACGTCATCCGCTGGCCCGATCGCCGCGGCGATCGGTGTCGCCGAGACGGTCACCCGGACCTCGCACACGACGCCGACGGCTACGGCGGGCGCGAAGGGCACCTGGGTGGTCTCGCTGTGGGCGGACAAGTCATCCGGCACCGCGAAGATCACCCCGCCGGTCGGCGTGACGCAGCGACACTTTCAGTGCACGACCGGTGGCGGCGAGATCTGCGCCCTTTCGGTCGACAGCAACGGACCGGTCAACAGCGGGGCGAAGGTCGGCGGTCTCATCGCCACCGCCGACGTCGCCAGCGCCAATGACACGATGTGGACGATCCTGCTGGCGCCGGGGGCCTGAACAAGCGCGTCGAGCACAGTGCCTTCCGTCAGGTGAAGGCCGCGCGGAGCCGCTCGACCGCCTCGGTGAGCACCTCGTCCTTCTTGCAGAAGGCCCAGCGCACGAGGGGCGCGCCGACGGCGACGTCGTCCCAGAAGGGTGCGTGCGGGATCGCCACCACGCCGGCACGGCCCGGTAGGTCACGGCAGAACGTCCACCCGTCGTCGTAGCCGAGCGGCCGTACGTCGGTGGTCACGAAGTAGGTGCCCCGTGGCCGGTGGACGTCCAACCCGACCGAGTCCAGCCCGTCGCAGAGCAGGTCGCGCTTGGCTGCGAGGCCATCACGGAGGCCGAAGAAGTAGGAGTCGGGGAGGCCCAGCCCCAGGGCGATGGCCGGCTGGAACGGTGCGCCCGAGACGTAGGTGAGGAACTGCTTGGCGAGCCGCACGCACTCGATGAGGTCGGCCGGTCCGGTCACCCAGCCCACCTTCCAGCCGGTGAACGAGAACGTCTTGCCGGCCGAGCCGATCGACAGCGTCCGCACTCGCATCCCTGGCAGGGACGCCACTGGCACGTGCGGTCGGTCGGCGTCGAAGGCCATGTGCTCGTAGACCTCGTCGGCGACGACGACCAGGTCGTGCTCGACAGCGACCTCGGCCACGGCCGTCAGCTCGTCCAACGACAGCACCGCGCCCGTCGGGTTGTGCGGGGAGTTCAGCAGCAGGACCTTCGTTCTCGGAGTGACCGCTCGCCGGAGGGCGTCGACGTCGAGGGCGTAGCCGGGCGGGTGCAGGGTCACCGGCCGCCGGACCCCGCCGGCGAAGCCGATGCAGGCGACGTAGGAGTCGTAGTAGGGCTCGAGCACGACCACCTCGTCCCCGGGGTCGACCAGCCCGAGCAGCGCTGCCGCGATCGCCTCGGTGGCCCCGGTGGTCACGAGCACCTCTCCGTCGGGGTCGTACGTCATGCCGTAGAACCGCTGCTGGTGCCCGGCGACGGCGGCGCGCAGCTCGGGCAGCCCCGGGCCGGGCGCGTACTGGTTGCGGCCGGCGCGGATCGCGGCGACCGCGGCCTCAGCGATCTCGGGTGGGCCGTCGGTGTCGGGAAAGCCCTGACCCAGGTTGACCGCCCCCGTCGCGGCGGCGAGCGCCGACATCTCGGCGAACACCGTGGTACCGACGCCGGCGGCGCGGCTGGACGGGTGGCTGGCGGCGGTACGGGGCACGGCACCACGATGCCAGCCCCGCGGGCGCGGGGGACCGCGCCCCGGACCCCCTGCCCGCTGCCGGACGGCGGCGCTCACCGCGTACGGTCGGGCCCATGCACGCGGCCGCCACGGCGTCCCCACCCACCGGCTCGACGCGCCTGCAGGCGGCGATGGCGACGCAGCCGGTGGTCGTCAGCACCCAGGCGCCCTGACCGGCGGCCGTGCCCACCGCCCTCGTCACCGGCGCGCGTGCCGGCCTCGGCCGGGCCTTCGCGCAGCGGCTCGCCGCCGACGGCTACGGCCTCGTGCTCGTCGCCCGCGACGCCGACCGGCTGGAGGCCCTTGCTGCGTCGCTGCGCGCCGGCGGCACCGACGTGGCGGTCCTGGCCGCCGACCTCACCGACCGGGCCGCCTGCCTCCGGGTCGAGGAGCGCCTGGCCGACGACAGCCGGCCGGTCGACCTGCTGGTCAACGCGGCCGGCTTCGGCCTGAAGACGCCCTTCCTCGTCACGGCGGCCGACGACGAGGAACGGATGCTCGACATCCACGTACGAGCGGTCCTGCGGCTGTCGCGGGCTGCGCTGCCCGGGATGGTCCGGCGGGGCTCCGGCGCGGTCCTCAACGTCTCCTCGGTCGCCGGGTGGCTGCCGCGGGGCACCTACTCCGCGCACAAGGCGTGGGTCACGACGTTCACCGAGGGCCTCGCCGGCCCGCTGCGCGGCACGGGCGTACAGGCGATGGCGCTCGCCCCCGGGTTCGTGCGCACCGAGTTCCACCAGCGGGCGGGGATGCGGGCGACCGCCGCGCCGCCCGGCATGTGGCTGCAGCCGGAGGCCGTCGTCGACGCCGCGCTGCGCGACCTGCGGCGCGGGCGCCTGGTGAGCGTGCCCACGCTGCGCTACCGGGCGGCCGTGGCGGCAATGCGGCTGGCGCCACGCCGGCTGCTGGCCCTCGGCGGCTACGCCTTCCGCTGGCGCTGAGCCTGCTCCCGCTCAGCGAACCGTCGCCCGCAGGCCCGGGAGCCGGCCGAGCAGCAGCGTGGCCAGCGCCGAGGCCAGCGTCGTCGCCACCCACAGGGCGAGCGCCCACCCGAGGAACGCCCCCGCGGTCTCCCCCGGTGCCCACCTGTCCTGCAGCGGGTAGAGCACCAGGGGGTGGACGAGGAACACCCCGAAGGTGAGGGCGGCCAGCCTGCTCAGCCGGCGGCGGTGTTGCTGTGCCCAGACCCAGCCCGCGGCGCGCAGCAGGAGGAACGCCGCGAGGGAGGTCACCATCACCGTGGGGGAGAGGAACCCGAAGACGTACCGGCCGCCGGCCCCCCACCCCGACGGCACGCTCGCGACGCCCGTCAGGCCCACGGTGGCGGCCACCGAGGCGACGAAGGCGCCCGCGGCGACCCGTAGCCGCGCGGGGCCGAGAGCGACGTCCCGCAGCACCCAGCCGGCCACGTAGTAGCCGATGAACGGCACGTAGCGGGTCGCCGCGGTGGCACCGCCCACGTCGGCGACGGCGCTGATCGCCTGGTCGAGCGCCCCGAGCCCCAGCAGCACGGCCACGAACCCCACCTGCATGCGGCGCGTCGTGTGGCGGACGATGATCCGCAGGAACGGCGTGAGCACGTAGAGGCCGACGAGGACGAACAGGAAGTAGAGCTGGAGGAAGGGGGTGCCGGCGAGGACGTCCCGGGTGGCCTCCTCGGCGGTGATCGGCTCGACGAGGTACCAGCGGCGGAAGCCCAGGTAGACCAGCGTCCACGCGGCGAGCGGCACCCCGATGCGGCCCAGCCGCTTTCGGTAGAAGTCGCGCGGCCGCTCGCTGCGCCGGGGGTCGAGGAGCAGCGCGCCGCTGACCATGAGGAACACCGGGACGCACCAGCGCGAGGCGGCGTTGAGGACCACGGCCGCCCACCAGGCGCCGCTGCCCTCGTCGACGAGCGACCCGTTCGTCGCCGGGGCGACGACGTGGACGAGCACGACCGCGGCGATCGCGACGATGCGGGCGAGGTCGAGCCAGCCGGTCGGCTCGACCCCCCCGACGACCGGCTGCACCGGCTCGACCGGCGTTCCCGGCTGCGCGTCCGACACGGCCCCTGCCTACCCGGGGCCCAGGCTCGCCACCCGTGGGGGTGGCGCGTGCCGCGGTGTGGGTGAGCCGCTGGCGTACCCTCCGGCCGCGTGAGTGCGCGCAGCGACCTGGCCGAGCAGGTGTCCCGCAAGGCCGTGGTACGGGGCCGGGTGACCCTGGCCTCCGGGCGGGAGGCCGACTACTACGTCGACCTGCGCCGGGTCACCCTCGACGGCGAGACGGCCCCGCTGATCGGCACCGTGATGCTCGAGCTGACCGCCGACCTGGCGTACGACGCGGTGGGCGGCCTGACCCTCGGGGCCGACCCGGTCGCCACTGCGATGCTCCACGCGGCAGCCGCGGCGGGGCGCCGCCTCGACGCCTTCGTCGTGCGGGGGAGCGAGAAGGCGCACGGCCTGCAGCGCCGTATCGAGGGGCCGGAGGTCGCGGGCCGACGCGTGCTCGCCGTCGAGGACACCTCGACGACCGGCGGGTCGGTGCTCGCCGCGGTCGAGGCGCTGTGGGCCGCGGGCGCGGAGGTGGTGGGCGTCGCCGTGGTCGTCGACCGGGGCACCGGCGCCCGGGAGGCGGTGCAG
>DASQEZ010000140.1:0-2682 GCA_035633415.1 Ornithinibacter sp.
CCTCACCTACGCGGGTTCCACGGCCAGCCTCGAGGGTGCGATGGAGCGGATCGCCTTCGTCGAGGGGGACGTGGCGGATGCCGCGCTCGTGGACCGGATGGTCGCCGACGCCGACGTCGTGGTGCACTTCGCGGCCGAGTCGCACAACGACAACTCGCTGGAGGACCCCAGCCCGTTCGTCCGCACCAACCTGGTCGGTACCTTCACCCTGCTCGAGGCCGCGCGTCGGCACGACGTGCGCTACCACCACATCTCGACCGACGAGGTGTACGGCGACCTCGAGCTGGACGATCCGAAGAAGTTCACCGAGGACACTCCGTACAACCCCAGCTCGCCCTACTCCTCGACCAAGGCCGGGTCCGACCTGCTGGTGCGGGCCTGGGTGCGCTCGTTCGGTCTGCGGGCGACGATCTCCAACTGCTCCAACAACTACGGGCCGCGCCAGCACGTCGAGAAGTTCATCCCGCGGCAGATCACCAACGTCATCGACGGAGTGCGGCCCAAGCTCTACGGTGCCGGCCTGAACGTGCGCGACTGGATCCATGTCGACGACCACAACGCGGCGGTCTGGACGATCATCGACAAGGGCGCCATCGGTGAGACCTACCTGATCGGGGCCGATGGCGAGGTCAACAACCGCGACGTGGTGAGCCTGGTGCTCGAGCTGATGGGCCGGGACCCGGACGCCTACGACCACGTCACCGACCGTGCCGGGCACGACCTGCGTTATGCCATCGAGGCCGGCCGGCTGCGCAGCGAGCTGGGGTGGGCGCCGCGCTACGGCAGCTTCCGCGACGGCCTCGCGGCCACGATCGGGTGGTACCGCGACAACGAGGCCTGGTGGCGGCCGCAGAAGGATGCGACCGAGGCGAAGTACGCCCGCACCCAGCAGGTCGTGTCGACCTGATGGCGCGATGGTTCCTCGCCGGCGCGGCCGGCATGCTCGGTCAGGACCTCGGCGCGGTGATCGAGGCCGCGGGCCACACGGTCACCCGGGCCGACCTGCCGGGCCTGGACATCCTCGACCCCGCCCAGTGCACCGAGCAGGTCGCGGGCCACGACGTGGTCGTCAACAGTGCCGCCTACACCGCGGTCGACGCCGCCGAGACCGACGAGGCCCGGGCCTTCGCGGTCAACGCGGTGGGCGCGGCGAACCTGGCCCGGGCCGCCCGGGCGGCCGACGCGGTCATGGTGCAGCTGAGCACCGACTACGTGGTCGCCGGCCACGGACGCGAGCCGTATGCCGCCGACGCTCCGGTCGCGCCGGCCACCGCCTACGGCCGCACGAAGGCGGCAGGGGAGTGGGCCGTGCGGGCCGAGTGCCCGCGCAGCTGGGTGGTGCGCACGGCCTGGCTCTACGGCGCCGGGGGGCCGAACTTCCCCGCGACGATGCAGCGCCTCGCGGGGGAGCGCGAGCGGCTCACCGTGGTCGCCGACCAGGTCGGGCAGCCGACCTGGACGGTCGACCTCGCCGAGGGCCTCGTGCGCATGGTCGACGGGAGCGCCCCGTTCGGCATCTGGCACGCGACCGGCGCGGGCGAGTGCTCCTGGTTCGAGCTGGCCCGGGCCGTGTTCGAGGAGCTCGGGCTCGACCCCGAGCGGGTGACCCCGGTCTCGACCGACGACTTCCGCCTCCCGGCGCCCAGGCCGGCGTACAGCGTGCTGTCCCACGACATGTGGGCCGCCGCCGGCCTCGAGCCCCTGCCGCACTGGCGTGACGCGCTGCACCGTGCGGCTCCCTCGGTGCTGCGACGCTGAGCGGTCAGGCGCGCGCCGACGGCCACGGCGCGGCCGCACCTCCTACGATGGCGCCCATGGGAGCCAACGAGATGACGCCGCAGGAGAGCCTGTGGGCCGGGGACTTCGGGAGCGAGTACGTGGTGCGCAACCGGGGCGCGGACCTCGTGGCCGCCAACGAGGAGCTCTTCCGCAAGGTGCTCGCCCGCACGGGAGCGGTGACCTCGGTCCTCGAGCTCGGCTGCAGCATCGGCAACAACCTGCGGGCCCTGCGGGGGCTGCTGCCGGACGCCGACCTGCACGGGGTGGAGATCAACGCCGAGGCCGCCGCCGAGGTGACCGCCTGGGGTGGTGCCACGGTCGAGGTGGGCTCGCTGACCGACCGGGTCGTCGATCGGACCCATGACCTCACGTTCACCAAGGGGGTGCTCATCCACGTGGCACCCGAGCGGCTCGCGGACGCCTACCGCGCCCTGACCGAGGCCTCGAGCCGGTGGGTCATGGTGTGCGAGTACTACAACCCCTCACCGGTGGAGGTGAGCTACCGCGGCCTCGAGCACGCGCTGTTCAAGCGCGACTTCGCCGGTGAGATCCTCGACGCCACCCCGGGGCTGCGCCTGGTCGACTACGGCTTCACCTACCACCGCGACCCGGTCCACCCGCTCGACGACTCGACGTGGTTCCTCATGGAACGCTCCGGCTGAGCCCCAGGGCCCCGCTCCCGGGCCGGTCGCCGTAGGTTGGACGCCATGCTCGCCGTCACCTGCGTCAGCCAGTCCGACACCGACCCGCTCGCCGGCCTCGAGGTCGGCGAGCGACCCGAGCCCCGGGTGCCCGAGGGCTGGACCACGGTGCGAC
Source organism: Ornithinibacter sp. (assembly GCA_035633415.1). Lineage (GTDB taxonomy): Bacteria > Actinomycetota > Actinomycetes > Actinomycetales > Dermatophilaceae > Fodinibacter. The sequence goes on from DASQEZ010000140.1 coordinate 2,596, forward strand.
TGCGCACCGCAGCACTCAACCACCACGACGTGTGGTCCCTGCGCGGGGTGGGGCTGCCGGCCGACCGGCTGCCGATGGTCCTGGGCT
>DASQEZ010000141.1:0-3912 GCA_035633415.1 Ornithinibacter sp.
AGCCTCGGAGCGCAGGTCGGCCAGGGGCCTCGGGGTAGGAGGCCGCCTCCTTGCGCAGCTGCAGCGCGGGTGGGAGTGCGAGGGTCAGGTCGAGCTGTTCGCGCTCGACGTAGCGGCGCAGCCACCACATCGGGTCATCGAGGTCGCCGAGGCCGGTGAGCGGCTTGCCGGCACCGGGCAGGTCGTCGAACTCGCCGCGCTCCTGCGCCTCGCGGATCGCCTTCTCGACCGGGCTCTCCCATCGGGGCCGTTCGGGGTGCACCCCACCAGTCTCACCCGCCGACAGCCAGGCTGTGACGACAAGGGTCGGGGAAACCGGGGCCATGACCCCGTTTTCCCCGAGGTGTCCTGCCAGCAGTGATCAGCAGTCCTCTTCGCGCCAGTCCGGCGGCCCTTCCCACCGCAGGTGGATCAGGCAGTCCGGCACCGGGGTTCGGCGCGCAGCGCTCAGTCGGCGAGGAAGGACAGCAGGTCGGCCCGGGTGAGCACACCGACCGGCTTGCCGTCCTCGACGACGAGCACCGCGTCGGAGTGCTCGAGCTCGTGGCGGGCCGTGGTGATCGGCTCGCCGGCGCCGACCAGGGGCAGGCCCGGGCCCATGTGCGCGGACACCGAGTCGGCCAGGTGGGCCTTGCCGGTGAAGAGCGCCTCGAGCAGGTCACGCTCGGACACGGCACCGGCCACCTCACCGGACATCACCGGCGGCTCCGCGTTGACGACCGGCATCTGCGACACGTGGTACTCGCGCAGGATCTCGATGGCGTCGCGCAGGGTCTCGGTCGGGTGGGTGTGCACCAGGGCCGGGATGTCGCCGGCCTTGGCGTGCAGCACGTCGCCGACGGTGCGCCCGGAGTCGGTGCGCAGGAAGCCGTAGGACTGCATCCACTCGTCGTTGAAGATCTTGGACAGGTAGCCGCGTCCGGAGTCAGGGAGGATGACGACGACGACGGCATCCGCCGGCAGGTCCTTGGCCACTCGGAGGGCGGCGACGACGGCCATGCCGCAGGAGCCACCGACGAGCAGGCCCTCCTCGCGAGCCAGGCGACGGGTCATCTCGAACGACTCGGCGTCGGAGACGGCCACGACCTCGTCGACCTGGGAGGGGTCGTACGCCGAGGGCCAGAAGTCCTCACCGACCCCCTCGACGAGGTAGGGGCGGCCGGAGCCACCCGAGTAGACCGAGCCCTCGGGGTCGGCGGCGATGACCCGCACGCGCCCGCCCTCCCGGTCGGCCGACACCTCGCGCAGGTAGCGCCCGGCACCCGAGATCGTGCCGCCCGTGCCGGCGCCGGTGACGAGGTGGGTGACCAGGCCATCGGTGTCGCGCCAGATCTCCGGGCCGGTGGTCTCGTAGTGCGAGAGCGGGCCGTTGGGGTTGGAGTACTGGTCGGGCTTCCAGGCACCGGGGGTCTCGCGCATCAGCCGGTCGGAGGTCGAGTAGTAGGAGTCCGGGTGCTCCGGCGCCACCGCGGTCGGGCAGACCACGACCTGGGCACCGTAGGCCTTGAGCACGTTTCGCTTGTCCTCGGAGACCTTGTCGGGGCACACGAAGATGCACGAGTACCCCCGCCGCTGCGCGACCAGGGCCAGCCCGACGCCGGTGTTGCCCGAGGTCGGCTCCACGATGACCCCGCCCGGCTTCAGCTCGCCGGAGGCCTCGGCGGCCTCGACCATCTTCAGCGCGATCCGGTCCTTCACCGAGCCGCCGGGGTTGAGTGACTCCACCTTGGCCAGCACCGTCGCCGCGATTCCTTCGGTCACGGTGTTCAGCTTGACGAGGGGGGTGTTTCCGACGAGGTCGATGATGTGCTCCGCGTACTTCATCGGGTCATCCTGTCACGCGCTCCGGCCCTCCCCGCCCGCCCGAAATCATGAAGCGCGCAGGGCCACGATCGGCGACGATGGCCACCATGGACGACTACCTCGAGGTGAACCGGCTCAACTGGGACGAGCGCGCACCGGCCCACGCGGCGAGCGCCGACTACGGGTTCGAGCGGTTCGTGGCCGACCCCGAGCACCTCAGCGACGTCGTCGCCTACGACCGCGAGCTGCTCGGTGACGTGACCGGGCTGACCGGCATCCACCTGCAGTGCCACATCGGCACCGACACCCTGTCACTGTCGCGGCTCGGGGCTCGGATGGCGGGGCTGGACCTGTCGCCGGCGTCGATCGAGCACGCCCGGCGCCTGGCCGCCGACACGGGCACGGCGATCGACTACGTCGAGGCCGACACCTACTCGGCGCCGAGCGCGCTGGGTGGGCGCCGGTTCGACCTCGTCTACACGGGCATCGGAGCGCTGTGCTGGCTGCCGGACATCGACCGGTGGGCGGGAGTCGTCGACGACCTCCTCGAGCCCGGCGGCCGGCTGTTCCTGCGCGAGGGGCATCCGATGATGTGGGCCGTCGACGAAGCGCGAACGGACGCCGTCACGATCGGGTACTCCTACTTCGAGACGCCGGAGCCGTTGGACGACGAGGAGCCCGGCACCTACGTCGAGACCGACGTCGAGTTCGCGCACAACCGCGCGATGTCGTGGAACCACGGACTGGGCGAGACCGTGACGGCCCTGCTGACCCGCGGCTTCGAGCTCACCGGGCTCGTCGAGCACCGCAGCGTGCCGTGGGACGCACTGCCGGGCCGGATGGTCCGCGACGCCCCGTTCGACGAGTGGCGCCTCCTCGAGCACGACGAGCGCTTGCCGCTCACGTACACCGTGCAGGCGCGCAAGCCGGTGCGTTAGTCGCGGCCCGGGCCGCGGCCGAGCCCGGCGAGGAACCGCTGGTCGTCCACCACCACGCGCTCGACCGTGCCGCGGCCGACCACCACGCCCGCGGCATCCGTGGCCTCGACCTCGAAGCGCAGCCGGCGCCCGTCGACGGCGACCAGCTCGGCCGCCACGGTGACCCGTTCACCCACGGCGCTGGCTCCCAGGTGCTCGAGCCGCACCGACGTCCCGACGCTCGACGAGCCGCGCGCGAGCCCGCCCTCCACGGCACGACAGGTGGCCGCCTCGCACCACGCGAGCAGGCGCGGTGTCGCCAGCACGGGGAGCCCTCCCGACCCGAGCGCGACCGCGGTGTCGGCACCCGCGACGACCTCGACGACCTCGCCCCGGGCACCCACGACGACCTCCACGGCGTCCACGGTATGCCGGGCCGCCCAGATCCGGAACGGGCACAGCACCGGTCGCGTTACCGTGGGAGACCGACGGAAGGACGTGAGCGGATGGGACGGGCACGCCGAGCCCGCAAGATCGCGGCCACCGCAGCCTACGGAGGCGGTGGGGCCGCGGCCCTCGGTGCTGCCGTCGGGGCGGCCGGCTGGGGCGTCATCAAGGCCGAGGCGGCCCTCGCCCGCCGGGTGATCGGCACCGCGTTCGATGACTCCCCCGACGACGACGGGGTCTACGGAGCCGGTCGCGGTGAGCCCTACGACGTCGTCGTCCTGGGCGACAGCTCGGCGGCCGGCGTGGGCGCGGATGCCGCGCACGAGACGGTCGGCGCGATCATCGCCAGCGGCGTCGCCGCCCTCACCGGGCGCCGGGTGCGGCTCACCAACCGGGCCGTCGTCGGCGCGGAGTCCAGCGACCTGGAGCGCCAGCTGGCGAACGCGCTCGAGGAGGTCATGCGTCCCGACGTCGTGCTCATCATGGTCGGCGCCAACGACGTGACCCACCGGATCGAGCGCACCGCCGCGGTGCGGGCCCTCGAGCAGACCGTGCGCAGGATCCGGGCCCTGGGGTCGGAGGTCGTCGTCGGCACCTGCCCAGACCTGGGCACCATCCAACCCATCCGCCAGCCGTTGCGCTCCCTGATGAAGCGCTGGTCGCGCGACCTGGCCGCCGCCCAGACCGTGGCCGTCGTCGAGGCGGGCGGGCGCACCGTGTCGCTGGGCGACCTCATCGGGCCGGA
>DASQEZ010000142.1:0-9904 GCA_035633415.1 Ornithinibacter sp.
CTACTCGTACCTCCGTCCGGGCACCCGGCTGGGGGCCCGCGGCAAGATCGGCGGCTTCGTGGAGACCAAGAACGCCGACATCGGCGAGGGCGCGAAGGTGCCGCACCTGACGTACGCCGGTGACGTCACCATCGGCGAGGGAGCCAACATCGGCGCCGGCACGATCTTCGCCAACTACGACGGCGTCGCGAAGCACCACTCCACGGTGGGCCGCCACTCGTTCGTCGGCTCGAACTCCGTCGTCGTCAGCCCGGTCGACGTCGGCGACGGCGCCTACGTCGCCGCCGGGTCGGCCCTGACCAACGACGTCGAGCCCGGCCAGATCGCCGTGGCCCGCGGCCGCCAGCGCAACGTCGACGGCTGGGTGGCTCGCGCCCGGGCCGGCACCAGCACCGCGGCCGCGGCCGCGGCGGCGACCACCCGGCATCCCGAGACCGAGCAGCCGACCACCCCGGAAGGTTCCGACCAGTGAGCCACAACCGACCGCCGTCGGCGAACATCCGCAAGCGCCCGAAGAAGCAGATGATGCTCTTCTCGGGTCGCGCGAACCCCGGTCTCGCACAGGAGGTCGCGACCCAGCTCGGCACCGAGCTCGTGCCGACGAGTGCGTACGACTTCGCCAACGGCGAGATCTACGTGCGCTTCGAGGAGTCGGTGCGCGGTTCGGACGCCTTCGTCATCCAGAGCCACACCAACCCGATCAACGAGGCGATCATGGAGCACCTGCTCATGGTCGACGCGCTCAAGCGGGCCAGTGCCAAACGGATCACCGTGGTCATGCCGTTCTACGGTTACGCACGCCAGGACAAGAAGCACCGCGGGCGCGAGCCGATCAGCGCGCGGCTGATGGCCGACATGTTCAAGACCGCTGGTGCCGACCGGCTGATCTGCGTCGACCTGCACACCGACCAGATCCAGGGGTTCTTCGACGGGCCGGTCGACCACCTGATGGCGATCCCGATCCTGAGTGAGTACGTCGCCACGAGGTACGGCGACCAGGACCTCGCGGTCGTCTCCCCCGATGCCGGCCGGATCAAGGTCGCCGAGCAGTGGTCGAAGCGTCTCGGCGGCGCCCCGCTGGCCTTCATCCACAAGACCCGCGACATCAACCGACCCAACGAGATGGTGGCCAACCGGGTCGTCGGCCTCGTGCGCGACCGGGTGTGCGTGCTCGTCGACGACATGATCGACACCGGCGGCACGATCACCAAGGCGGCCGACGCCCTGATGGCCGACGGCGCCAAGGCGGTCGTCATCGCGGCGACCCACGCGATCCTCAGCGAGCCGGCGGTCGAGCGACTGCGCGAGTGCTCCGCGGAGGAGGTCATCGTGACCAACACGCTGCCGATCCCGCCCGAGAAGGAGGTCGACGGCATCACGGTGCTCTCGATCGCCCCGCTCATCAGCGCCGCGATCAAGGAGGTCTTCGAGGACGGCTCGGTGACGAGCCTCTTCGGCGGCCGCGCCTGACCCCTTGCCCGCTTCCTGCAAGCGGCCCTGACTCCCGAACCCGTGCGAAGTCAGGAGCACTTCGCCCACTCAGGGTCGTACTCGGCCCAGAGCCGGCGAGAACCTCCTGAGCCCGCGGACTGCTCCTGACTTCGCAAGGTGCGCGCGAGATGGCCGCCCGTCGCTGGAGTGACCTGGTGGTCGATCTCGGTACCGGGCGGGTCAGGTGGCCGACGCCTTGCGGGCGCGGTAGGCCGCGACGTTGGCCCGGGTGCCGCAGGTGCCGTCGCAGAACTTGCGCGACCGGTTCCTGCTGAGGTCGACGAGCAGGTCCGCGCAGCCGTCGCCGGCGCACGTCTTGAGCCGGTCGGTCTCGTCGGCCCGGATGACGTCGACCAGGGCCATCCCCACCTCGACCGCGATGCGCCGGGCCAGGGGGGCGTCGTCCGACGTCGCGTGCACGTGCCACCCGTAGGCGCCGTGTCGCACGAGCCGGGGGAGGGCCCGACCCTCCTCGAGCAGGGTGTTCGCCGCCTCGACCAGGCCCGCCTCGTCCCGGCCCCAGATCTCGCGCAGCCGCGGGCGAAGTGCGCGCACCGCCTCCACCTCGGCCGAGGTCGAGGGCCGCCGGCCGGTCCACTCCCAGCCGTCCATCCACGCCAGCAGGGACGGCAGGTCGGGAAGCTCCTCCCGGTCCTGTTCGCCGAGGCCCGGGCCGGTGTTCGCCAGGGCGGCGGCGTGCAGCAGGGTCATGTCCGTGTCATGGGTGAAGACCATCTTGACTCCTGACAGGTGGTGAGCATACCGTCATGGGCCAAAGCATACTTTGCTCCTGACATGCCGTCCGGAGCCGCGCGCAGGGGAGGGCACCGTGGTCGAGGCGATGCGACGTCACCTGGGGCTGGGCCTGGTCGCGATGCTCGCGTCCAGCGCGGCCTTCGGCACCTCAGGTCCGTTCGCGAAGTCGCTGATGGTGGCCGGCTGGTCGCCCGGCGCTGTCGTGCTGGCCCGGATCACCGGCGCCGCGCTGCTCCTGCTGCCGTTCGCGCTGTGGAGCCTGCGCGGGCAGTGGGGTGCGATTCGCCACGAGCTGCCCCGGGTCGCGCTCTACGGCACCCTCGCCGTCGCCGCGGCCCAGCTCGGCTACTTCCAGGCGGTCTCGCGCATGGACGTCGGCATCGCCCTGCTCATCGAGTACCTCGGCATCGTGCTGGTGGTCCTGTGGGTGTGGGCGCTGACCCGTCAGCGGCCGCACCGTCTCACCGGCGTCGGCATCATCCTGGCCCTGGCCGGGCTCGCCCTCATCCTCGACGTCACCGGTCAGACGACCCCGCCGCTGTCCGGCGTCCTCTGGGGTCTGCTCGCGGCGGCGGGCCTGGCCGGGCACTACGTGCTCGCCGGCCGGCCCACCGCCATCGCGTCCACCGCTTTCGCCGGGCTGGGCCTGACCGTCGGCGCCGTCGCGCTCGCCGTGCTCGGTCTCGTCGGGGTGCTGCCGATGGACGTCGGCGACCCGACCGTGCAGGTGGCCGGGACAGGCATCCCGGCGTGGCTGGCCCTGGCCGAGCTGGTCCTCGTGGCCGCCGCCTTCGCCTACGTGCTCGGCATCCTCGGGGCGCGCCTGCTCGGGTCGACCCTGGCGTCGTTCGTCGGCCTCACCGAGGTGCTCTTCGCGGTGCTCTTCGCGTGGCTGCTGCTCGCCGAGCTGCCCGGGGTGCTGCAGCTGGTCGGCGGGGCGGTGTTGCTGTCGGGTGTCGTGGCCGTGCGCCTGGGCGAGCGCGACCTGTCCCGCGCTGCGGACGGTCGAGAGGCCGTCGAGGAGACCGATTTAGACGTTCGCTCGCCCGTCGCCTAGACTCGGGGGGTTGCCTCGGCGAGGGACGTCGCACCGGCCACTGCTGTCCGGTCAGACCGCGTGACGCGGTCGACGAATCCGTGATCGACGCTGGCGGCCGCAGATCCGGTGGATCCGCGGGCCGTTCGTGCGCCGGTCGTTCGGTGCCACGCCCCGCGTCGAGGACCGACTGCCCGATCCGACTTCCACCTCCCAGGAGCACACGTGTCCGACAACAAGCTCGTCGCCGAGGCCCGCACCCAGTTCGGCAAGGGTGCAGCCCGCAAGATCCGCCGCGACAACAAGATCCCCGCCGTGATGTACGGCCACGGCAGCGAGCCGGTCCACATCACCCTCCCCGGCCACCAGTCGATGCTCGCGCTCAAGCAGAGCAACGCCCTGCTCACCATCGTCATCGACGGCAAGGAGCAGCTCGCCCTGGCCAAGGACGTGCAGCGCGACCCGATCAAGCCGGTCATCGAGCACGTCGACCTGGTCATCGTGAGGAAGGGCGAGAAGGTTGTCGTCGACATCAATGTGCACCTCGAGGGCGACGCCGCCCCCGAGACCGTCGTCACCACCGACCACACGAGCCTGCAGCTCGAGGTCGAGGCGACCAACATCCCCGAGAGCGTCACCGTCTCGGTCGAGGGCCTGACCGCAGGCACCCAGATCCTCGCCGGCCAGGTCGAGCTGCCGGAGGGCGCCACCCTGGTCACCGACGCCGAGGCGCTCGTCGTCAACGTCACCGCGCAGGTCACCGCAGAGGCCCTCGAGGCCGAGCTGTCCGAGGCCGAGGCCGAGGCCGGCATCGAGCGCGAGGAGTCCGACGAGGAGGCCGGGGAGTCCGCCGCCGCTGGCGAGACCGCCGCCGCCGAGGGCGACAAGGCCTCCGACGAGGCCTGAGCCGCCGCGAGCCCCAAGGCTCGGCGCGACCACGACGTCAGGGCCCGGTCCACACGGACCGGGCCCTGACGCGTACGCCGCCCACGGCATACTGAACAGGTGAGCGACACCGGACCCTGGCTCGTCGTCGGGCTGGGCAACCCCGGTCCGTCGTATGCCGGCAACCGCCACAACGTGGGCGCGATGGTCGTCGACGAGATCGCCCGGCGCACCGGCTCGCAGCTACGCACGCACAAGGCCCGGGCCCACGCCGCCCAGGTTCGACTCGGCACCGGCTCGGGCGGGGTGCCCGGCCCGGCGGCCGTCATCGCCGTGCCCGCCTCGTACATGAACGAGTCCGGGGGGCCGGTCTCGGCACTGCTCCGGTTCTACTCCGTGCCGGTCGAGCGGCTCGTCGTCGTGCACGACGAGCTCGACATCGATGCCGGCGCGGTGCGACTCAAGCGCGGCGGCGGCGAGGGCGGCCACAACGGCCTGCGCTCGATCAGCTCGTCGTTGGGCACCAAGGACTACCACCGGGTGCGAGTCGGCATCGGCCGCCCTCCGGGTCGGATGGACGCCGCCGACTTCGTTCTGCGGGACTTCTCCCCGACCGAGCGCAAGGAGCTGCCGTTCCTGCTCGACGAGGCCGCGGATGCCGTGGAGTCCCTCGTCACGCTCGGTCTCCTCGACGCGCAGCAGCGGGTGCACTCACCACGCCCCTGAGCGTCGTGCGGTAGTCCATTCGGACCAATTTTCCCTGAAACGTATCGAGGAAGGGGTCCGGACCTCCTAGAGTGTGGAGTGCAGTACCCGTACTTCGGTGCGGGCTACAACCTAGTCGGCTCAACCGGGCCGATCGTCATTCGAATATCGGTTGCAGGGGTCGATCTTTCGATGAGTATCGCGCAGGGTATTGGCGCGCCGCCGTGGAATCGTCCACGGACGGCGACGCATGTCGATCTCGCGGCCTTCGGGCACGCGAGGGTCCGTCATCGTCTCCGCGAGTGGGAACGCATCCACCGCCGGCGGACGATTCTCACCGACGTCGGAGCCGGCGTCGCCGGCGTCGTCGCCGGGGTACTGGCGCGAGAGTCCATCGTCTCCGACGGCTGGACCGACGACGCCACCTCGGCCCAGGCCGCCGTGGCCTCGGTGCCGTGGGTCATCTACCTCCTCCTGGTCGGCGTGTGGGTGGCCACGCTCAGCGCCCTTGGCGCCTACGCCACGCGCTACGTCGGGTCCGGCAACGAGGAGTACCGAGCCGTCTTCCGTTCTGCTGGGGTGCTCGTCGCGCTCATGGCGGGCATGGTGTTCTTCCTCCAGCTGCCGGTCTCGCGCGTCGTCGTGAGCGTGGCGGTGCCGGTGATGCTCGTGCTGAGCACCGGCGCACGCTGGGGGCTGCGCCGCACCATCGCGAAGCGCCGGGAAACCGGCGCCTGCCTCGAGGCGACGCTCCTCGTGGGCGACGTCGCTGCGGTGCGCGACATGGCCGAGCACATCCTCAGGGAGCCGACCGAGTCCGGCATGTGGGTGGTCGGGGCCTGCGTCAGCGACCTCGACGACCCGGCCGTCAGCGAGCTGCGTGCCAACGGCATCCCCGTGCTGGGAAGCCAGCACGACACGCTCGACGTCGTCGAGCGCTGTGGTGTCGAGGCGGTCGCCGTCGCGAGCAACCCGGAGATGAACGGCCAGGCGCTGCGACGCCTTGGCTGGTCGCTCGAGCAGCAGGACGTCGACCTGCTCATCTCGCCCGGGATCGTCGAGGTGGCGGGTCCGCGGCTCACGATGCGGCCCGCGGCCGGGGTGCCCATGCTCCACGTCGAGCGCCCCGTCTCCAGCGGCCTGCGGTACGGCGTCAAGCTGCTCGCCGACCGGCTCATCGCGCTGCTGCTCATCGTCCTGGCGTCGCCGGTGCTCATCGGTATCGCGCTGATGGTCAGGCGTGACTCCAGCGGTCCGGCGCTGTTCACCCAGAGTCGCGTCGGGGAAGGTGGCCACACGTTCCGGATGTTCAAGTTCCGCACCATGGTCGTCGACGCCGAGACCCGGCTGGCCGAGCTCGCGACCGACGACGAGGGCAACGGCATCCTGTTCAAGATGCGCACCGACCCGAGGGTCACCCGCGTCGGGACGGTGCTGCGCCGTTTCTCGCTCGACGAGCTGCCGCAGCTGTTCAACGTGCTGCGCGGTGAGATGTCCCTCGTGGGGCCGCGCCCGCCGCTGCCCAGCGAGGTCGACACCTACGAGAGCGACGCCGTGCGTCGCCTTCGGGTGCGTCCGGGCATGACCGGCCTGTGGCAGGTCTCCGGCCGCAGCGACCTCTCGTGGGGCGACTCGGTGCGGCTCGACCTCTGGTACGTCGACAACTGGAGCCTCGCGCTCGACGCCCAGATCCTGTTCCGCACCGCCAACGCCGTCTTCCAGGGCAGGGGAGCCTACTGATGCAGTTCCACGAGTCCGTGACCGCGACCCTCACCGAGGGCGTCGGCACGCGTCGGCCGGGGGGTGACGCCTCGCGGTCGTGCGGGGCGCGCTCCCGGTCGCGGTCGCGGACCGGGGTGGTCGTCCTCGCCCTTCTGCTCGCCGGCGGCACCGCGGGGTGCTCGTCGGACGGGAGCGATGCGGCGGCATCCCCCTCCCCGAGCGGGAGCAGCGCGGCGGCCTCGGTCTCGCCGAGCGCGTCGCCGTCGCCGTCGGCCAGCCCGACCGGCGGCGGGCCCGTCCCGACCCCCGGCCCCTCCGTCATCCCGAAGGTCAGCCGCCCCGGACAGCCGAGCAAGCCCACCATCACGGCCGGGCCGGCGACGTTCTCCCGGTCGGTCACCTACTCGGACGGGATCACGGTGAAGGTCGACAAGGTCACCGCCGGCGTCGAGACCGGCCAGGGGCCCGGCGTCTTCGCGGGGCGCGAGTTCGCCGTCTTCACCGTGACGATGACGAACGGCACCACCAAGCCCATCGACGCGCAGCAGGTCGTCCTGACCTCCACCTACGGCACCCGCGGCCTGATGGCCGAGCGGGTCTACGCCGCCGACACCGGGGCGGTCGACTTCGGTGGCCAGCTGGCTCCCGGGGCCAGCGTGACCGCCCGCTACGCGTTCGCGATCCCCACCAAGCAGCTCGGTGACGTCCGGCTCGTGGTCGACTTCGACGGCGCGCACACCTCCGCCGAGTTCGACGGCGACGCGCGGCCGGCCTCGTGAGCGCGTGATGTCGATCCTCTCCGTCAGGACCCGCGCGGTCGCCGGCCGGCGCCGCGCGGTGGCCAGCCCGGCCATCGCCGCGGCCCTGGCCCAGCTCGCGCAGGCGGCCGGCAGCTTCATGCTGCAGGTCGTCGCCGCGCACGCGATGGGTGCCAAGGGGCTCGGTGTGGTGTCGCTGTGCCTCGGGGCGATGATCCTCGCGACCGCCGTCACCAGCGGGCTGGTCGGCGACTCCCTGACCGTCCTGGACCGCCACGAGCCCTCCGTGCGGGCGGCCCTGCAGGGCCTGACCCTCATCATGGTCGCGGGCGGCTCGACGGTGACGGCCCTCGCGCTGTACCTGACCGGCATCCTCGACGGCCCCCAGGCGACGGCGTTCGCCGTCGCCACGGCGGTCTTCCAGCTCGAGGAGGTCCTGCGCCGTGTACTCATGGCCTCCCTGCGGTTCTGGACCCTCCTCGTCGTCGACGCCGCGGCCGTCGGATCGACGCTCATCGCCCTGGCGGTGCTGGCGGCCAACGGCGGCATCGAGGTGGTTTCCTTCCTCGTCGCCATCGCCATCGGCCAGAGCGTCGGCGTACTCGTCGCCGTGCTCGTGCTGCCCGTCCCCGAGCGGCGGCTCGTGCCGTTCGCGGCGCCGGCCTTCCGCCGGGTGCTGTCCTTCGGTGGCTGGCGCGGAGCGCAGGTCGCGCTGACGCCCCTCGGCCTGACCGCGAGCCGTCTGGTCGTGCTCGGCGCCACCGGAGCGGTCGCCCTCGGCGAGGTCGAGGCCGCTCGCGTGCTCGGTGCACCCGCGCTGCTCGTCGTGCAGGGCCTGGGCTCCTACCTGCTCAGCACCTACGCCCGCGACCGCACGGTGCCGCTGGCCGACCTGCGTCGCCGGGCCCGCCGGGCCAGCCTCGCCATGGCCGGCACCGCGGTCCTGGTCGGGGCCGGTGTCGCCCTCCTCGTGCCGGTCATCGCGCCGGTCGTCATCGGCAGCTCCATCGACGTCGACGTCGTCACCGTCGTCGGCTGGGCGGTCTTCGCTGCCGCCACGGCGACGATGCAGCCGTTCACCAGCCTGGCGGTCGCCCGCGGCCACCAGCGCGCGGTGCTCTTCGTGCGCTGCCTCGACGTCGCCGTCGGCGTCGGCCTGCTCGCCGTGGCGCTGGGGATGCTGTCGACCTCGGTGTCCCTCACCCCCTTCATCCTCGCTGCGGGACCGGTTCTCGGTGGCGTCCTCGTTCGTGCCGTGGTCCTTCGGACCCCGGCCCCTTCCCTTGTGGAGACATCATGAGAATCCGTCCCGTCGCTCGTCTCGGGCGCGTGGCGCTCGCCGCCGTCGTCGTCGCAGGAGCGCTCGTCGTGCCACTGGCCACGAACGCCTCCGCCGACACGCCGCCGCCGGCTCCGGTCGACACCGTCGGCGCCGACGCGCTGCCCACGTGGCAGATCAACGGCGTCGTGTGGAGCCAGGCCATCGTGGGGAACACGGTCTACGTGACCGGCAGCTTCACCAAGGCCCGGCCGCCGGGTGTCGCGGTGGGTGGCGCCGGAGAGGTCCCGGCGCAGAACATCTTCGCCTACGACATCCGCACCGGTGCGCCGGTGGCCGGGTTCTCGCACGCGCTCAACGGGCAGGGCCTGGTCATCCGCGGCTCGGTTGACGGGTCCCGCGTCTACGTCGGCGGGGACTTCACCGAGGTCGATGGTGTGGCGCGCGGTCACCTCGCCGCCTTCGACACCGCCACGGGTGCGCTGCTGAACTGGGCCCCGAACATCGGCGGACAGGTTCGCGGCCTCGCCGTGACACCGTCCATGGTCTACGTCGGCGGCAACTACCCGTCGGCCAACGGCGTGCTGCGCACGCACCTCGCAGCCTTCCAGGTCAGCAACGCGGCGATCACCGACTGGGCCCCCGCCGTCGCCGGCACCGGCGGCTACGTGTGGGCCATGGTGATGACCCCCGACCAGAGCCAGGTCGTCGTCGGCGGGTCCTTCGCCACGCTCAACGGCATGGCTGCCTACGGCATGGGCGCGCTCGACGCGACGACGGGGGCCACCCGGCCCTGGGCCGCCCAGGAGCGCATCCGCACCGCGGGTCTCAACGGTGGCATCACGAGCCTGAAGGCCGACGACACCACCATCTACGGGTCGGGCTACGCGTTCGGGTCGGGGGCGACCTTCGAGGGCACCTTCGGCGCCGACCCCGACGGCGGCGCGATCCGTTTCGTCAACGACTGCCTCGGTGACACCTACGACGTCTCGCCCCTGTCCGGTGCGCTGTACTCGGTCGGTCACGTGCACAACTGCACCGTCATCGGGGGCTTCCCCGACACCAGCCCGCGCTCGCGCTGGCAGAAGGCGATGGCGAACTCGTTGACGCCGGCCGGCATCACCGCCGTCAAGGACGCCTACGGCTGGGACTTCCGCGGTCTGCCGTACACCGAGCTCGTGCAGTGGTACCCCGACCTCGAGTTCGGCACGTACACCCCCGACCGCCAGGCGGCCTGGGCCGTCGAGGGCAGCGGCGACTACGTCGTGCTCG
>DASQEZ010000143.1:0-2549 GCA_035633415.1 Ornithinibacter sp.
GGCAGCGGAAAGCCCGGTGTGCACGCCGCCGTCGCCCCGTCGGGCGCGGTGAGCACGATCGCGCCGCCGTCGCGGCGCACGAGGGGTGCCCCACCGTGCCGCTCCGCGAACCCGTCGACCCAGCGCCCCAGCCGGGCCGCCGAGACCGTCACCAACCTGCCGTGATCATGCAATCCGCCCCGCCCCCGTTCCGCGGTCCAGCGGCAGACCCGGAGAACGGGGCGGGGCGGATTGCATGATCACGGCGACCGCGTACTAGACGTTGAAGCCCAGGGCGCGGAGCTGTTCGCGGCCGTCGGGGGTGATCTTGTCGGGGCCCCACGGCGGCATCCAGACCCAGTTGATCCGCATGCCGTTGACGAGGCCCTCGAGTGCGGAGGCGGCCTGGTCCTCGATGACGTCGGTCAGCGGGCAGGCCGCCGACGTCAGCGTCATGTCGATGATCGCGGTGTTGTTCTGGTCGATCGTGACGCCGTAGACGAGCCCCAGGTCGACGACGTTGATGCCGAGCTCGGGGTCGACGACATCCCGGAGGGCCTCCTCGACGTCCAGCACGTCGGCCGGCGCGCCGGCCGTGCCGGCGGTGCTGATCGTGGCGGGGGTCTCGGTCATGACGTCGTCTCCTCACTGGTGCCGTCGGCCACCGATCCGGCGACCGCCCGGTGCAACGCGTCCTCGAACGCGGTCCATCCCAACATGGCGCACTTCACCCGGTTCGCATGCCGACCCACCCCGGCGAACGCGACCGCGTCACCGAGGAGCTCCTCGTCTGGCTCGACCGACCCGCGCGACCGGACCATCGTCCGAAAGGCATCGATCACGGTGTCCGCCTGGCCGACCGGCTCGTCGACGACGAGATCGTACAGAGCGGACGTCGACGCCTGGCTGATCGAGCAGCCGTCGCCGATCCACGAGACGTCACGGACGACGTCCCCGCCGGCGGTGCGCTCGACCGCGACCCGCAGGGTGACCTGGTCGCCGCAGAGCGGGTTCACCTGGTGGCTCTGCGCCAGGAACAGCCCGCCGGCGGGCTCGCGCATGCCGAACCCGTGCTTCTCCTTGTAGTGGTCCAGGATGACCTGCTGGTACAGCTGGTCGAGCGATCCCATCCTCAGAGCCTCCCGAAGTACGCCCGGACGCCGGCGAGCCCCTCGAGAAACGCGTCGACCTCGGCGGGCGTGGAGTACAGGTACACGCTGGCCCGAGTGCTCGCGGTGGCACCGTACCGGCGGTGCACCGGCTGGGCGCAGTGGTGCCCCACCCGGACGGCGATCCCCGAGGCGTCCAGCACCTGGCCCACGTCGTGGGGGTGCACGCCGTCGACGACGACGCTCACCGCCCCGACCCGGTCCTCGGCCGTGGTCGGCCCCAGCACCCGGACGCCGTCGATCCCGGCCACGCCTGCGAGCAGCCGCTCGGTCAGGGCATGCTCGTGGGCGGCGACCCGGTCCATGCCGAGTTCGCTCAGGAAGTCCACCGCGCGGTGCCAGGCGACGGCCTGGCTCACCGGCGGCGTCCCGGCCTCGAACCGCTGCGGCGGCTCGCGGAACGTGCTCGCCCCCATCGTCACGGTCTCGACCATCGACCCGCCGGTCAGCACCGGCGGCAGCGCGGCGAGGACGTCGCGACGCCCGGCGAGCGCGCCGATGCCGGTCGGCCCGAGCATCTTGTGCGCGCTGAACACCGCCAGGTCGACGCCGAGCGCCGCCAGGTCGACGCCGAAGTGGGGCACCGACTGGCAGGCGTCGAGCACGGTCAGCGCGCCGACCTCACGGGCCTTCGCGACGAGCCGCTCGACCGGCAGCACCGTCCCGAGCACGTTCGAGGCGTGTGCGAACGCGAGCACCTTGGTGCGCTCGGTGACGATCTCGTCGAGCTGGGAGAGGTCGAGCCGGCCGTCGTCCGTGAGACCCAGCCAGCGCAACCGCGCGCCCGTCCGCAGGCAGGCCTGCTGCCACGGCACGAGGTTCGCGTGGTGCTCGAGCTCGGTGACGACGACCTCGTCGCCCGCCCGCAGGGTGTACTCCCCCGCGTCGGCCCCGCCCACGCCGTACTGGCTGAGGGCGAAGGCGACGAGGTTGAGGCCCTCGGTCGCGTTGCGGGTCCAGACGAGTTCGTCGTCCGCCCGGCCGACGAAGGCCGCGACCGCCTCGCGCGCCCGCTCGTAGGCCTCGGTGGCCTCCTCGGCGAGCGTGTGCGCGCCGCGGTGGACGGCGGCGTTGGACCGCGCGACGAAGGCTCGCTCGGCGTCCAGCACTTCGGCCGGGCGCTGCGAGGTCGCGCCGGAATCGAGGTATGCCAGCGCGTGCCCGCCCACGGTGCGGTCGAGCACCGGGAAGTGCTCGCGCAGCGTCTTGAGCTCCACGTCGTCGAACGCGCCGGTCACGGCGGCCCCCTGAGCCCCGGACATCAGGCCGACGCCGCCGTGGTGAAGCGGTCGTAGCCCTCGGCCTCGAGCCGGTCGGCCAGCTCCGGGCCGCCCTCCTCGACGAACCGGCCGTCGATGAAGACGTGCACGAAGTCCGGCCGGATGTAGCGCAGGATCCGGG
>DASQEZ010000144.1:0-8604 GCA_035633415.1 Ornithinibacter sp.
TGCAGCTGTCCGGGCACACCCACGGCGGTCAGATGTGGCCGATCGACTACCTGGTGCCGCTGGAGCAGCCGATGCTGGAGGGGACCGCGACGGTCGGCGACACGACCGTGGTCACCTCGCGGGGTGCGGGAGCCTGGGGCCCGGCGATCCGGGTCGCCGCGCCGCCGGAGGTACCGCTCATCACCCTGAGGCGGTCATGAGCGGCTCCGGCGTCGTCGTCGGTGACGACGGGCTGGCCCGCCCGGTCTGGGCCTCGACCGACCCCCTGCTGCGCGACTACTACGACGCCGAGTGGGGCATGCCGGTGCGTGACGAGCGCGGCCTGTTCGAGCGGCTCTCGCTCGAGGCGTTCCAGTCGGGCCTGTCCTGGGCCACCATCCTGCGCAAGCGCCCGGCGTTCCGGCTCGCCTTCGGCGGCTTCGACCCGCAGGTCGTGGCGGCCTTCGGGGAGGCCGACGTCGAGCGGCTGATGGGCGATGCCGGGATCGTGCGCAACCGCGCCAAGGTGCTCGCGACGATCACCAACGCACGCGCCACCCTGGCGCTGCGCGAGGACCCCGAGGGTGACCTCGCGGCGTTCGTGTGGTCGTTCCAGCCGGCCGACACCCCCCGGCCGCGCACCCACGCCGACGTGCCGACCACCTCACCGGAGTCGCTCGCGCTGTCCAGGGCGCTCAAGCGCAAGGGGTTCGCCTTCGTCGGGCCGACCACGATGTTCGCGCTGATGGAGGCCGTCGGCATCGTCGACACCCACCTGCTCGACTCGCACCGCCGTGGCAGCAGCGGGGTCTGGCCGGGCTGAGCGCCGCTCGCTGGGTACGACGCTGCCCACCGTGCAGGACTGGTCGTGATCGCAGCGGATCCGGCGCGGGAACCCGCGCCGACCCACGCCTCGGGGGGGACGACGAAGGGCCGGACGCAGTCGTCCGGCCCTTCGTACCCTGTGGAGCTGAGGGGATTCGAACCCCTGACCCCCTCCATGCCATGGAGGTGCGCTACCAACTGCGCTACAGCCCCGAGTGGGTGTCCCCCAAGGGGGCGACGGGAAGTCTACCCATGCACCCCCGGGCCCCCAAATCGGCCTCAGGGAGGAGGAGAACCGTCCTCCGACGCCACCGCCGAGGACGCGTTCCACGTCTGGATCCGCCACCCCTCGCGCCCCTCGACGAGCTCGGCCCAGTGACAGTTGCCCAGGGCGCCCAGCACGCGCCAGGCGACGTCGTGCTCGAGTCCGAGCAGCCAGGCCGCGGCGGCGCGGCCCGCCGCCCCGTGGGTGGACACGACGAGGCACTGCCCCGGCCCGAGGTCCTCGAGGTGCTCGGTGAGGGCGGCCGCGACGCGCTCGGCGACCTCGGCCACCGTCTCGCCGTGGTCACCGCGGCGCACGTCCTCACCGCGCGAGAGGGCGGCCTGCACCTGCGGCCACCGGTCGGCGACCTCCGAGGCGGCCAGGCCCTGCCAGGCGCCCACGTCGATCTCCCGGAAGCGGGGGTCGAGGGTCACCGGGATGCCGCTCGCGCGCCCCACGCTCTGCGCCGTCCGTCGCGCCCGGGTCAGGTCGGAGGAGACGATGCGATCGGGAGACAGGGCCGCGACCGCCGGCCCCACGGCATCCGCCTGCCGCTGCCCGCGCTCGGAGAGCCGGGTATCGAGGTGGCCCTGCCAGATCCGGGCGGCGTTGTGGTCGGTCTCGCCGTGCCGGAGCACGACGACGCGCCGGGGCCTGGGCCCCAGGGCAGCCGGGCTCACCGACCGCCCTGCTCGGTGCCGACGACGCCCAGGTCGATCGTCGGGCAGTCCTTCCACAGCCGCTCGAGCTCGTAGAAGGAGCGCTCCTCGTCGTGCTGCACGTGCACCACGATGTCGACGAAGTCGATGAGCACCCAGCGGCCCTCACGCTGCCCCTCGCGGCGTACCGGCTTGGTGCCCCGGGCGCGCAGCACGTCCTCGACCTCGTCGACGATCGAGCCGACCTGCCGCTCGGACTCGGCCGAGACGATGACGAAGACGTCGGTCAGTGCGAGCTGCTCGGAGACGTCGATGCCCGTGATGGTGGTCGCGAGCTTGTCAGCGGCAGCGGCTGCTGCCGCTCGGGCCAGGTCCAGCGCGCGGTCGGTGGCGGTCACGGTGCTCCTCGGTGTGCTTCGTGGTGTTCTGGGGCCGCGGCCGGTGCCGGCGCGGCGTACAGGTGGTGCTTGGAGATGTACTGGACGACGCCGTCTGGCAGGAGGTACCAGACCGGCTCGCCCGCGTGGACCCGCTCGCGGCAGTCGGTGGAGCTGATCGCCATGGCGGGCACCTCCATCAGGTCGACGCGTTCGCCGGGCAGGCCCGACTCGGACAGCTCGTAGCCGGGGCGGGTCACGCCGATGAACTGCGCGAGCCCGAACAGCTCGTCGGAGTCCTTCCAGGACAGGATCTGGGCCAACGCGTCGGCGCCGGTGATGAAGAACAGCTCGGCGCCGGGGCGCTGGGCGTGCAGGTCGCGCAGGGTGTCGATGGTGTAGGTCGGGCCCTCGCGGTCGATGTCGACCCGCGAGACGGTGAAACGCGGGTTCGATGCCGTCGCGACGACGGTCATCAGGTAGCGGTGCTCGGCGGGCGCGACCTCACGCCCCTCCTTCTGCCACGGCTCTCCGGTGGGCACGAAGACGACCTCGTCGAGGCCGAGCAGCGACTGGACCTCCGAGGCGGCGACGAGGTGACCGTGGTGGATGGGGTCGAAGGTCCCACCCATCACCCCGAGCCGCATGCGTGCGTCGCTCAGGGGTGGCCGTGCCCGGGGTGCTCGGGCCAGTGCGCCTCGTCGTCGGCGGCCCGGGCGGCCTTCGCGGCGGCGGCGGCCCTGGCGGCGGCCTCGCCGTGGCCGGCGGGGGCGTACTTCTGGGCGGTGCCACGGAAGGACCAGGTGACTCCGAGGAGGAAGGCGAAGGCCACCAGGGCGATGACGCCGTACAGCCACGGGGGCATCGGCAGCTCGCGCGCGGTGGACAGCTCCTCGGTGAGGAGGCGGGCGACGGTCATCGACATGCGGGCCAGCCTAGCGCCTCGTCTGTCCACCGAAGTCGTCCACAGCCCTGTGCACGGAGGGGTCAGCCCCGTCTGTGGGCTGTGGACGACGAGCCGGGCCCCGAGATGGCCCACACTTTCTGCCAGATGTCCTTGCGCAACAGGCCATTTCGGCACTAGAAAGGTCCTCACGCCCCCCAAGGATCGCATCGACGGACCGCCGTCGGGACGGGCCCACGGGGGGCAGGTCGTACGGATAACGACACCGACCCCGCCCGGCTCGCGCCGGGAGGGAATGGCCGCCCTCTCAAGGCGGGCATGACGCGCGCGACGGCGCAAGGTGTCGCGGCCGACGGCCTGAGTCGAAGTCCGTCCCTCCCGGGGCGGCGCCACCGTCGCGTGGCAGACCCGCGCGGTCACACGCCGCAGGGCCCGACCGGCTCGACACGTCGGCACTCGCCGGCAGCCGAGGGCCCCCGATCTCATACTCGGGGGCCCTCAGCCACGTCGGGGGTCGATCGGCGGCCATGCCCCGGCGCGCGGGACCACCACACGCGGGTGCGGGGACGTACCGCGATCTACCCTTGGCCCATGTCCCCCGGCCAGGTCGACCTGAGCGTCGTCATCCCGATGTTCGACGAGGAGGCGGTGCTTCCGCTGCTCGTGGAGCGGCTGCGCCCCGTGGCCGACGCCTGGGGCGTGACCTACGAGATCCTCTGCGTCGACGACGGGTCCACCGACAGCACGCCGGTGCTGCTCCAGCGAGTGCGGCGCGAGTGGCCGCAGGTGCGCGTGGTGCGGTTGCGCGCCAACGCCGGGCACCAGGCGGCGATCTCGGCCGGCCTGGCTCGAGCGCGTGGCCGGTGGGTCGTCACCATCGACGCCGACCTGCAGGACCCGCCCGAGGTGATCGGCGAGATGCTGGCCGTGGCGCGTGGCCAGGGCGTCGACGTCGTCTACGGCGTGCGCTCGGACCGCTCGACGGACACGGCGTTCAAGCGGCTGTCGGCGCGCGCGTTCTACCGCTCGATCCGGGCCCTGTCCGACGTGGACGCGCGCGTGGACGCCGGCGACTTCCGGCTGATGTCGCGGGCCACCGTCGACGCGGTCAACGCGCTTCCGGAGCACGGCCGGGTGCTGCGGCTCGTGGTTCCGGCGCTGGGCTTTCCGAGCGCCTCGCTGGGGTACACCCGCGAGGCGCGGGCCGCCGGGAGCTCCAAGTACCCGCTCGGGAAGATGATCCGGCTCTCCGTCGACGGCCTCACCGGGTTCTCGATCGCACCGCTGCGCTTCGCCACCTGGCTGGGGCTGCTCGGCGGGGTGGCCGCCATGGGGGTGCTCGTGTACGCGCTCGTGGCGATGCTGCTCGGAAACACCCTGCCCGGCTGGACCTCGACGGTGGTCATCGTCGCGGCTGTGGGGGCCGTGCAGCTGCTCGCGCTCGGCATCCTGGGTGAGTACGTGGGCCGCACGTACACCGCCCTGCAGGCCCGCCCGTCGTACTTCGTGGCGCACGACTCGCTCGACGTGAGCACCGGTGAGGCGCGCGAGGGTCAGACCCGGATCTGACCGTCGCCCTCGACGACCCACTTGGTCGTCGTGAGCTCGGGCAGGGCCATCGGGCCCCGAGCGTGCAGCTTCTGGGTCGAGATGCCGATCTCGGCGCCGAAGCCGAACTCGCCACCATCGGTGAAGCGGGTGCTCGCGTTGACCATGACCGCGGCCGCGTCGACCTCCGCCGTGAACCGGCGGGCGGCCGCCCGGTCCTCGGTGACGATGGCCTCCGTGTGGCCCGATCCGTAGCGGCGGATGTGCTCCAAGGCGGCGTCGAGGTCGTCGACGACCCCGACGGCCATCTCCAGGCCGTGGAACTCGGTGGCGAAGTCCTCGTCGGTCACCGCGTCGTGGGCGACGCCCGCGGTGTCCGCCTGCGCGCCGGCATCCGGGTCGGTGTGGAGGGTGACGCCCTCCCCCGCGAGCGCGGCGAGCGCCTTGGGCAGGAACGCGGCAGCGACGTCGCGGTGCACGAGGAGCGACTCGGCGGCGTTGCAGACGCTGGGCCGGTGGGTCTTGGAGTTGACGGTGATGGCGAGCGCCTTGTCGAGGTCGGCGGCCTTGTCGACGTAGACGTGGCAGTTGCCGACACCGGTCTCGATGACGGGGACCGTCGACTCGGTGACGACGCTGTTGATCAGGTCGGCGCCGCCGCGCGGGATGAGCAGGTCGACCAGGCCTCGGGCGGTCATCAGGGCACGCACGGCGCCGTGACCGCCCTCGAGGAGGCCCACGGCATCCGCGGGCAGGCCCTGGCGCTCGAGGGACGCACGCAGCACGCCCACGGTGGCGCGGTTGGTGTCGGCGGCGGCGCTCCCACCGCGCAGGATGACGGCGTTGCCGGACTTCAGGCCCAGGCCCGCGGCGTCGACGGTGACGTTGGGACGGGCCTCGTAGATCATCCCGACGACGCCCATGGGCACGCGCACCTGGCGGATCTGCAGGCCGTTGGCGAGGGTGGAGCCGCGCACGACCTCGCCGACCGGGTCGGGCAGGGCCGCGATGTCCCGCAGCGCCTGGGCGACGGCGGCGACGCGCGGGGCGTCGAGCCGGAGGCGGTCCGCGAGGCTCTCCGGCATCCCGTGCTCGCGGCCTCGGGCGAGGTCGCGCTCGTTGGCGGCGACGACGTCGTCGGTGGCGGCCTCGAGGTCGTCGGCGAGGGTGCGCAGCGCGGCGTCCTTCTCGGCGCGGGACATCAGCGCGAGCCGCCGTGAGGCGGTGCGGGCGGCCTCGGCGAGCCCGCGAACCGTTTCGACGTCGGCGGGGTCGATCCCGGAGGTGCGGTCAGCCATGCCTGCAAGGGTATGCCGCGCGGCGCGGCGGTGGGTGGGGCGGCCCACGGCTCGGGCAGCGGATCGGAGGCGGCCCGCGGGCCCGGACAACTGTGTTCGC
Source organism: Ornithinibacter sp. (assembly GCA_035633415.1). GTDB lineage: Bacteria > Actinomycetota > Actinomycetes > Actinomycetales > Dermatophilaceae > Fodinibacter. The sequence continues at coordinate 5,956 of DASQEZ010000144.1, forward strand.
CGCGCTATCGGATGCTCACCACCAGCGAGCAACTTTCAAAGTTGCTCGCCCACGATGCGCACCGGTGCGCGTTTGCTCGCTGGCGGCGCGCACCGGACCGGTGTGCTCGCCAGGGGAGCGCAACATTCAAAGTTGCTCGCTGAGGGGATGCATCCAATAGGGGCCGGAAGAGACTTCTGTGGGCGCCCTCCGTCCGGGAGCGCCCGAGGACCCGCCCGCAGCCTTCGACCGCCCGCCTCGGCCGTCACCGCCGGGGTGCGAGGATTGACCGGTGACGACGATCCTGTCCATCCAGTCCTCGGTGGCCTACGGCCACGTCGGCAACTCCGCCGCCGTCTTCCCGCTCCAGCGGCTCGGCGTCGAGGTGTGGCCGGTGCACACCGTGCACTTCTCCAACCACACCGGCTACGGCGCCTGGCGCGGCCCGCTCATGCCCCCCGAGGACGTCCGCGAGGTCATCACCGGCATCGAGGAGCGCGGCGCCCTGCCGGAGGTCGACGCCGTGCTCTCCGGCTACCAGGGCGGCGAGCAGATCGGCGAGGTGGTCCTCGACGCCGTCGCCCGCACCAAGGCCGCCAACCCGCAGGCGATCTACGCCTGCGACCCAGTCATGGGCAACGCCGCATCGGGGTGCTTCGTCCACCCCGCCATCCCGGTGCTGCTGCGCGAGAAGGTGGTCCCCCAGGCCGACCTGATCACGCCCAACCAGTTCGAGCTCGGCTTCCTCACCGAGACCGACCCCGGCGACCTCGACTCCACCCTGGACTCCGTCGAGCGCGCCCGCGCCATGGGCCCCGGCACGGTCCTGGTCACCAGCGTGCTGCGCCCCGATCGCCCCGCGGACACGATCGAGATGCTCGCCGTGCACGCCGACGGCGCCTGGATCGTGCAGACCCCCCACCTGCCGATGAAGGCCAACGGCTCCGGCGACGTCACCGCCGCCCTCTTCACCGCGCACCTGCTCCAGACCGGGGATGCCGGCCTCGCCCTCGGGCGCACCGTCTCCAGCGTCTTCGACCTGCTCACCCGCACCCACGAGTCCGGGCGCCGCGAGCTTCAGCTCGTGCAGAGCCAGGACGCGATCGCCCACCCGCGGATGCAGTTCGAGGTGCAGCAGATCCGCTGACCCCGCGCCGAACCGGCCTCAGAGCACCACGAGGTCGTCGCGGTGGATGACCTCCCGCTCGTACGCCGGCCCCAGCTCACGGGCCAGGTCGCGCGTCGAGCGCCCGAGCAGTCGCGGCAGCTCCGCCGAGGCGTAGTTGACCAGGCCGCGCGCGATCACCGCACCGTCCGGGGTGCAGACGTCGACCGGGTCACCCGCGGCGAACGCCCCCTCGACCCCGGTGATCCCGGCCGGCAGCAGCGACTTGCGCCTCACCGTGACGGCCGCGACGGCCCCGTCATCGAGCACCAGCCGCCCGCGCGCCGTCGTGGCGTGGGCCAGCCAGCGCTTGCGCGAGGCCCGGGTCGCCGCGGCCGGTGCGAACAGCGTGCCGAGGTCGTACCCCGACAGGGCCGCGGTCACGTCCTGCAGGCGGGTCAACAGCGTGGGGATGCCGGCCGCACCGGCGATGCCGGCCGCCTCCACCTTGGTGACCATGCCCCCGCTGCCGACCGACGAGCCGGTGCCGCCGATCGTCACGGCGTCGAGGTCCTGCGTCGTCGCGACGAGCGGCACCCGCCGGGAGCCGCCCTTCGAGGGCGGCCCGTCGTAGAGCGCGTCGACGTCGGTGAGCAGCACAAGCCCGTCGGCCCCCACGAGGTCGGACACCAGCGCGGCCAGCCGGTCGTTGTCGCCGAACCGGATCTCGTGCGTCGCCACGGTGTCGTTCTCGTTGACGATCGGCACGATGCCGAGCTCGAGCAGCCGCTCCAGGGTGCGGCGGGCATTGGTGTAGTGGGTGCGCCGGGTGACGTCGTCGGCGGTGAGCAGCACCTGTCCGACCGTGAGCCCGTGCGCCGAGAAGGCCGCCTGGTAGGCCGCCACCAGGGCGCCCTGTCCCACGCTCGCCGCCGCCTGCTGGGTGGCGAGGTCCGAGGGCCGCCGCGGCAGCCCCAGCGGCCCGATACCGGCCGCGATCGCACCCGACGAGACGAGCACCACCTGGTGCCCGGCAGCGCGTCGCGCCGCCAGCACGTCCACCAGAGCCCCGAGCGCCGAGAGGTCGAGGTGCCCCCCGTCGGTGCTGGTCAGGGAGGACGATCCCACCTTGACGACGAGGCGGCGCCCCTCGCCCACGGTGCGCCGCAGGCGCTCGGCGCTGACCGGCATCCGCCTCAGTCCTCGTCAGCCACAGACGACCAGTGCCCGGCCGAGCGCTCCTGCGCCAGCTCGTCGCGAGCGGCGGTCTGGGCGTCCTTGCGGGCGTGGAAGTGGGCGCGCCGCTCGTCGCGGGTCTTGCGCCCGCCCTCGGCCTCGAGCCGCACGTCGCTGCCGCGGGGGCCACCGAGCAGCTCGGCCCCGGCCGACATGGTCGGCTCCCAGTCGAAGACGACGGCGTTGTCCTCGGGCCCGATGAGCACGGTGGACCCCGACACGGCACCGGCCTTGAGCAGGGCCTCCTCGACGCCGAGCCGGCTCAGCCGGTCGGCGAGATACCCCACGGCCTCGTCGTTGGAGAAGTCGGTCTGGTTGATCCAGCGCCG
>DASQEZ010000145.1:0-3177 GCA_035633415.1 Ornithinibacter sp.
GAGCCTCGTCGCGAACCTCGTCTACGTCGTGTGGGACCCCACGTGGCTCAAGGCGCTGGGCGACCTCGTCACCACCTCGGTGGGCACCCTCGCCATGGTGCGGATCTGGCAGGTCTGGCCGATCGATTTCCCCACCGGCTCGGCGTGGGGCGTGGTGGCCCGGATCGCCGTGGGGGTGGGTATCGTGGGCGGCCTCATCGGCATCCTGGCCTCGGTCGGGCGCTTCGCCCGCGCGCTGTCGGTACCGCCGAAGGACTGACCGGAGCGACGGCCCGTACCCGCGGTGACTCGTCGGTCGCCGTGGGTACGGTCAGCGTGAGTCCTTCTTCGCCTGTCGCGCAGCGCCCTTGGCTCGCGACGACGCGTCGCGCTTGACCCCACCGGTGGTCTTCGTCGCGCGCCGACGGGTGCTGGCGTTGGCGGCCTTCGAGCCACCACCGCCCGGCGTCGAGCCGGGACCGGTGGACCCACGAACCGCGGCCGCCGCCGCGAGGCGCTCGGCCTTCAGCTCCTCGGCCGCCGCGCGGGCGACGACGTCGACCCGGGCGCTGACCCGGGCCAGGGCCAGCTCGAACACCTCCGCCTTCGCGGCGTTGCCCACGTTGCCCGGGCGGGCGTGCCCGCGCGCCCCCTTGAGGCCGACCCGCGACGCCCCGGTCTGCCGGTAGAGCTTCACGTACTTCGAGCGCGCCCGCCGGACCCGGGTGTGCAGCTCGAGCAGGGCGTCCTCGTCGAGCTTGTCCATGCGCTTGGGCTCGGTCTCGCGCACCAGGTCGGCCTGGGCCGCCGTCAGGAACTTCGGGATCTCGACGGTCATCGGCGCAGTCCTCTCGGGTGGCCACAGGCGTGGCGACAGGCCGGCACGGGCGTCGCAGGCGGCCGTACCGAGCCTTGCTGCACGACCGCTCGCTGTCAACGTGACACGGGCCGCGTCGAATGATCCCGCTCAGGAACCGGGTGCGAGTGCCTGTACCGCCGCGATGGTGTCGGCCTCGTCGGCACCCTTGTCGTCGCGGTAGCGCAGCACTCGGGCGAAACGCAGGGCCACACCGCCGGGATAGCGCCTCGACCGCTGCAGCCCGTCGAAAGCGATCTCGACGACCTGCTCGGGCCGCACCTCGACGACCCACCCCGAGGTGCCGCCGACGGCGAGCTCGGTGAACCGTTCGGTCTGCCATCGCAGCACCTCGTCGGTCATGCCCTTGAACGTCTTGCCGATCATCACGAAGCCGCCGGTCTCGGGGTCGCGCGCGCCGAGGTGGATGTTCGAGAGGGTGCCTTCTCGGCGGCCGGACCCCCACTCGACGGCGAGCACGACGAGGTCGAGCGTGTGGGTGGGCTTCACCTTCACCCACCCGCTGCCCCGCCGCCCGGCGGCGTAGGGGCTGTCGGCGGCCTTGACCACGATGCCCTCGTGGCCGGCCGCGACGAGGTCGGCGAAGAACGCTTCGGCCGCCGCGGCGTCACCGGTCAGCAGGCGCGGCACCACGAGGTGCGGAGCGAGGTCGACCAGGGACTCGTGTCGCGCGAGGGCGGGCTCGTCGATGAGGTCGGCGCCGTCGCGGTGCAGCAGGTCGAAGAGGAACGTCGTGAGCGGAACCCGCTCGCGCAGCCCGGCGATGTCGGCGGTGCTCGCGGTGCGCGACCCGGTGACCTGGAACGGCGCCGGCCGCCCGTCGTCGAGCATGACGATGGCCTCGCCGTCGAGCACGAGGTCACCACCGGGAAGGGCGGCCACGGCCTCGACGACCTCGGGAACGCGCTCGGTGATCTCGTCGAGGCTGCGGGTGTGCACGGTGACCTCGCCCGAGCGGCGGTGCACCTGGATGCGGATGCCGTCGAGCTTGCCGTCGACGAGCAGGTCACCGCCGCCCACGGCCGTCACGGCCTCGTCGGCGGTCTTCGCGGAGGCCGCGAGCATCGGGCGCACCGGCCTGCCGACCACGAGCCCGACCCGCTCGAGCGCCGCGGCCCCACCGGTGGCGGCCAACCCGGCGACCTCGGCAGCGGTGCCGGAGAGCATCGTCGCGCGGCGCACCACGGCATCGGGGACGGCATACGCCCTGGCGATGGCGGCGAGCACCACGCCGTCGAGGGCCCCCTGCCGGAGGTTCCCGGTGATCAGGTCGACGAGGAACCGCTTCTCGTCGGCCGTCGCGCGGGCCATCAGGGCTACCAGCTCGGCCCGCCGCGATGCCGGGGAGCCCGCGCCGGCCGTGGTCGCCAGCCGGCTGAACGCGGCGTCGACCTCGGCGACGGTGAGGCCGGGCTCCCTGGCCGGGGCGGGCAGGGAGCCCAGTGAGCGGAAGCCGACCCCGAGACGGCGCTGCGGCAGCACCCCGGACAGGTGCGAGACGACGACCCCCACCTCGGCCGGGTCGCACCGGGCGAACAGGGCGGCCAGGGCTTGCGTCTTCGCGGTGCGCGACCGCGTGGCGGCGACCGCGTGCGAGGCGGCCACCACCTCGGCGAGCGTCACGTCCATCCGCACATCCTGCCGCTGGGCACCGACACCCTGACCGGTCACCCGGCGCGCTCGACCCGCCAGTCGATGGGGGTGCAGTGCCCGTTGTTCGACTTCTCGGCGGAGCAGGCGGTCACCCCGGCGACCACCGGCATCCGCGCCTCGATGGTGAACCGGTCACCGGCCCGGGTCGGCGGCGGGTCGATGTGCAGCTCACCTCGCCCGTCGGTCCACACGTCCATGAACACGTTCAGCGTCGTGCCGATCCGGTCGGGGTCGACCCCGAAGGGGGCGAGGGCGTCGCAGAGGTTGGCGAAGCACGACGGGTGCGGGGCGCCCTCGAACTCGGGGTAGAGCAGGTCGAAGGTCGCCTGGCTGCACGGGGTGAGGGTGAGGTCGTGCACGCCGACGGTGTCGTCGACGACCTCCGCCATCACCCGGCTGCGGTTCGACCACAGGCTCGACCCGGTCGACACGTAGACCGAGTTGCCGAAGTCCGTGGTGCGCCCCGACGAGAACACCTCGGCGACGTCGCCCGCGGCGACGAGGTAGAGGTCGCTGACCTGCTCGCCACACGGGTCGAGGAGGGTGAGCCGGTCACCGGGGGCCAGCTCGACCGCGACGCCGCTCTGGGGGGCGATCCGGGCCCAGCCATCGGCCGGCGCGTCGGCCGAGCCGCCGTAGGCCGGCGGCCCACCGGCACTCGGGAAGCG
>DASQEZ010000146.1:0-2856 GCA_035633415.1 Ornithinibacter sp.
TGGTCGGGTCGCCGGTGGCGCCGGGATCGGCACCCGCGGCCCCGGTGAGACCAAGATCGAGACCGACCGCCGCCGGATCGGCAAGTCCATGGCCAAGCTGCGCCGTGAGCTCAAGGAGATGAGCAAGGTCCGGGCGACCCAGCGCCAAGAGCGCCGCCGCCACGAGGTGCCCAGCGTCGCCATCGCCGGCTACACGAACGCCGGCAAGTCCTCCCTGCTCAACCGGCTGACCGGCGCCGGGGTGCTCGTGGAGGACGCGCTGTTCGCGACGCTCGACCCGACCATCCGCAAGGCCACGACCCCGGACGGGCGTACGTACACCCTCACCGACACCGTCGGCTTCGTCCGGCACCTGCCGCACCAGCTCGTCGAGGCGTTTCGCTCGACCCTGGAAGAGGTCGGCGACTCTGACCTGATCCTCCACATCGTCGACGTTGCCGACCCCGACCCGGAGGGTCAGCTCGCCGCCGTGCGCGAAGTGCTCGCCGAGGTGGGCGCGGCGCACGTACCCGAGATCGTGGTGCTCAACAAGGTCGACACAGCCGACCCCGAGGTCGTCGAGCGCCTGCGCCGCCGCGAGCCGCACTCGGTCGTGGTGTCGGCACGGACGGGGTACGGGCTGGACGCGCTCGTCGAGGCCCTCTCCGCCGACCTGCCGCGCCCCGCAGTCGAGGTGGACGTGCTGCTGCCGTACACCGCCGGCCGGTTGGTGGCCCGGGTCCACGACGACGGCGAGGTGATCTCGGCCGAGCACACCGAGGACGGCACCCGCCTGCACGCCCGCGTGGGCGCCGCCCTCGCCGCCGAGCTGAACGCCGCCGCTCTGCCTTGACCCCGCTGAGGGTGACGTTTCGTACGCGACACGCGGCGAGTCGCGTACGAAACGTCACCCTCAGCGGGGGGCGAGGGTCCGCGAGCGTCAAGCCGGGGGCCTGATCAGCCGATCTTCACGCCATGGCCCGCCTGCCGTTGCTGGCGCTCGTCCTCGCGGGCCTCGTGGCGGGGGTCGCACTGCTGTGGCGGGCTCGCCGCGAGGCCGCGGGATCCCGCGTGCCCTGGGTCGTCCTCGGCGTGGCCGCGCTGGTCGACACCTCCTGGCTCGTCCGTCGCGGTGTGCAGGCGATGACCGAGACTGGTACCGGGGTCCAGTCGCTGCCGGTGCTGGCCCACCAGTCTGCGCAGCTGCTCGCGGTTCCCTTCGTCGTGATGGCCTTGCTGCGTCTCCCGCACACTCCCGGCGACCGTCGCCTCAGCCAGACCGTCGTCGACACGTGCACGGCAGCTCTGGGGTTCGCCATCCTCTATGGGCAAGCCGTCCTGCCCCTGTCCTTGCCGGCGGGCCTGCCGTTGCGGCAACAGGGGCTCGCGATCGTCCAGGCGGGCTGTGCCGTCGTCGTGAGCACCACCTGCGTCCACGTGCTCGCGCGCGCCCGCCAGCCCGGTGGCCTCCCGTTCGCCAGCCTCGGCCCGCTCGCCGTCGGTGTGCTCGCCCACGTCGTGGGCCTGGCGCTCCTCCAGCTCGTGATCGTCGCCGGCGCTTCCCTGGCGGCCGCCCTGCCGGGGTTCGTCCTCGCAGCCGGGGGCCAGCTCCTCGTGGCCGATGGCGCGTGGCAACGCCGGTACGGCCCCGAAGCACCGCGGGAGGCTCGGCGCAGGGAGACCGTGGCCGCCCTTGCTCCGGTGCTGCCGCTCGTGGTTGCCGGTCTCGTGATCTTCGCCGATCTCGCGAACCGGCACCGGGTCGGCCCCGTGGTCCTGGTGCTGTGCGTCGCCTTGCTGATCGCCCTCCTCGTCGGGGCCGTACTCACCCGGCTCGAGTCGCTGGAGGTCACCCGCACCCTCGAGGACCGCGTCGTCGAGCGCACCCTCGACCTCGGCACCCGCGAGAAGTGGTTCCGCGCCCTCGTCTCGAACGCCTCCGACGTGGTCACCGTGCTCGACCGGGCGGGCGTCATCCGCTACCAGACGCCCTCGGCCCGCCGGGTCCTCGGCCACGACCCCGAACGGCTCGTGGGCACCCCGTTCAGCGGGCTGCTGCCGTCCACCGAGGACGCCACCTTCGAGCGCGCCGTCGCCGAGGCCGCCCACTCACCGACCGGTGAGGCGACCACCGAGCTCACGGTCTGGCACCGCGACGGCCGCTACGTCGAGACCGTCACCACGGTGACCTCCCTCCTCGACGATCCCGACATCCGCGGCATCGTGCTCACGACCCGCGACGTGTCCGAGCAACACGCCCTCCAGGAGCAGCTCGAGCGGCAGGCGTACTCCGACCCACTCACCGGCCTCGCCAACCGAGCGCTCTTCCAGGAGGCGATCGAGGCGGAGGTGCGTGACACGCGCCCGGGTCACGTGGCGGTGCTCTTCCTCGACCTGGACGGGTTCAAGAGCGTCAACGACGCGCAGGGGCATGCCACCGGCGACCAGCTCCTCGTGCTGGTGGGGCAGCGGCTTCGGAACGCCGTACGGCCGGGGGACATCGTGGCCCGGCTCGGTGGTGACGAGTTCGGCATCCTGGTGTCCGGCGAGGATGCGGAGAAGGGCGCGGTGTGGGTGGCCCACCGGGTGCGCCGGGTGCTCGCCAACGACTTCCGCCTCGGCGGCCACGAGATCACCGTGGGCGCCTCCATCGGCATCTCGGTGAACCAGAACGGCGACGAGGGCTCCGGCCAGCTTCTGCGCAACGCCGACCTGGCGATGTACCGGGCGAAGGGCCAGCAGCGCCAGGCGTTCGTCGTGTTCGAGGCGGAGATGCACGATGCCGCCGTGGCGCGGATGGAGGCTGAGGCGGACCTACGGCAGGCGGTGACGCGCGGTGAGCTGGTCCTGCACTACCAGCCGATCGTGGACCTGGTC
>DASQEZ010000147.1:0-4741 GCA_035633415.1 Ornithinibacter sp.
GGCGCACCTGCTCGAGGCCAGCGCCGACGACCTGGAGTTCTCGGGCGGCCGGTTCACCGTCAAGGGCACCGACAAGGGCATGGCGATCACCGAGGTCGCGCTCGCGACCTTCGCCGCGCACAACCTGCCCGACGGCGCGGAGCCGAGCATCGACGCCGACGCCACCTACGACCCGGTGAACTTCTCCTTCCCCCACGGCACGCACCTGTGCGCCATGGAGGTCGACACCGAGACCGGTGCCACCACGATGCGCAAGTACGTCTGCGTCGACGACATCGGCAAGATCATCAACCCGCTCATCGTCGAGGGCCAGGTGCACGGCGGCCTGGTGCAGGGCATCGCCCAGGCGCTGTGGGAGGGCGCGGAGTACGACGACCAGGGCACCCTGGTCACCGGCTCCTTCGTCGACTACACGCTCCCGACCGCAGCCGACACGATCAGCTTCGTCACCGACCACACCACCTCACCGTCGACCACGAACACGCTCGGGACCAAGGGCGTCGGCGAGGCCGGCACCATCGCGTCCACCCCGGCGGTCGTCAACGCCATCGTGGATGCCGTGCGCCACCTCGGGGTCGACGACGTGCAGATGCCGTGCACACCCGAACGGGTGTGGAAGGCGATCCAGACCGCCGGCGCCCACTCGGGCGACGTGACCGGGCAGGCCCAGCCGCACCTCGCGGACGACGCAGCAAACCAGGACCCCTCAGCGGGCGCGACGGACGGAGCGGCACAGTGATCCCCGCAGCATTCGACTACCTCGCACCCACCACCGTCGACGAGGCACTCGCGGTGCTCGCCGCGGGCGGCGACGACGCCAAGGTGCTGGGCGGGGGCCAGTCCCTCCTGCCCATCCTGCGGATGCGGCTCAATGCCCCGGACACGCTCGTCGACCTCAGCCGCATCGAGGCGCTGCGCGGCATCCGCGACGAGGGCGACTCCCTGGTCATCGGCGCGATGACCCCCTACAGCGACCTCCTCGAGAGCGACCTCGTGCACGAGCACGCGGCGCTGCTGGTCAAGGCCGTGGCCGAGGTGGCCGACCCGCAGATCCGGCACCGCGGCACGATCGGCGGGGCCCTCGTGCACGCCGACCCTGCCGGCGACGTCGGTGCCCCGGTGCTCGCGCTCGACGCCGAGCTCGTCATCACCGGGGCGGGCGGCGAGCGCACCGTGCCCGCCGGCGAGTTCTTCCACGACCTGTTCGAGACCTCGGTCGCGGAGGGCGAGCTGCTCACCGCGGTGCGCATCCGCAAGCACACCGGCTGGGCGTCGCACTACGAGAAGTTCGTGCGGGTCTCGCACCAGTGGTCGATCGTCGGGATCGCGGTGGCCCTCAAGGCCGACGGGGGCACGATTCGCGAGGCGCGCATCGGGCTGACCAACATGGGCAACACCCCGTTGCGGGCCCGCTCGGTGGAGCAGGCCCTGGTCGGGCGGTCCGCCGCCGACCTCGGCGACGCCTGCTCGAGCGTGGCCGACGGCACGAACCCACCGAGCGACCTCAACGGCGACGCCGACTACCGTCGCCACCTCGCGCGGGTCCTCACCCGTCGCGCCGTCCTGACCGCCCTCGCAGGCTGACTCCCGCATGGAGCTGACGCACGACTTCACCGTCCCGGCGAGCGTCGACGACGCCTGGGCCACGTTCATGGACCTCGAACGGGTGGGCAGCTGCTTCCCCGGCGCGACGGTCACCTCGGTGGACGAGTCCGGGTTCGCCGGCACGGTGAAGGTCAAGCTGGGCCCGATCGCCCTGCAGTACGCCGGGGTGGGCCAGTTCCTCGAGCGCGACGACGCGACGCACCGGGCCGTCATCGAGGCCAAGGGCAAGGACAAGCGCGGCAACGGCACGGCCGGGGCCACGGTCACCGTGCAGCTCGCGCCCTCGGGCGAGGGCACCCGCATCGACGTCACCACCGACCTGTCGGTCACCGGCAAGCCGGCGCAGTTCGGCCGCGGGGTGATGCAGGACGTCTCCGACAAGCTGCTCCAGCAGTTCGTCCAGTGCATCGAGGGCCAGTTCGCGCCCGCCGAGCCCGAAGCCGCGCCGGCGGACGCCTCTGCCCCCGCACCGGCGGATGGCGCCCCCGCAGCACCCGCGGCCTCCCGCGGGTCGGGCGCGGCGCCTGGGGCGGGAACGGCACCGGTCGCACCCGAGCGGATCTGGGCCCCCGCGGCGTCCAGACCGCTGCACTCGGCACCGCGGCCGGTCGCGGACGACTCGATCGACCTCGGCGCCACCGTGCTGCCGGTGCTGGTGAAGAGCTACGCGCCCTACGCCGTGGCGGCGCTCGCCGGGCTGGTGCTCGGCTGGCTGATCGGCCGCCGCAACTCCTGACCCCAAGCCTCGCCTCGAGTGCGGAAGTGGTTGCCAGGGCAGCCACTTCCGCACTCGCGACGATGAGGGGGCTCAGCGGTGCGCGGCGCCGTCGAGGGCGTGGATCTCGTTCGCGATCCTTCGGCTGTCCGCGTCGTGGCGGGTCCAGGCCCAGGTGGTGCGGGCGCCGTGCTCTCGCCGCTCGCGCCGGTCGGTGCGCTCGATGAGGTAGGCCACGGGGGCCGCGAGGCCGCCGATGGCGATGATGGTTGCGATGGTCTCGAGGGTGCCGTTCGTGGTCATGGCATGAGTTTGACGCTGCATCAATACCTGCCACGAGTGGCGGATATGACGTTGTACGTCAATTATCTGCCATACTCGAACCCATGACGCTCAGGTCGGTCGCGGTGCTGCTCCAGGAGCCCGTGTCCCTGTTCGAGTTCGGGGTGCTCGCCGAGGTCTTCGGCATCGACCGATCGCAGGAGGGCATCCCCGCGTTCGACTACCGGGTCTGCGCCGAGACGGCCGGCCCGCTCGACTCGCGCAACGGCACCACGGTCACCGCTGCCTTCGGACTCGAGGCCGCGGCCGACGCCGACCTGGTCGCGGTTCCCGCCTCCTCAGCGGCGCGCACCCCCTCACCAGCCGTGGTGCAGGTGCTGCGCGACGCGGTCGACCGGGGGGCCTGGGTCCTGTCGGTGTGCTCGGGGGCCTTCACCCTCGGCGCGGCCGGCATCCTCGACGACCGCGACTGCACCACCCACTGGCGGTATGCCGCCGAGCTCGCGCGGGAGCACCCGCGCGCCCGGGTGGACCCCGACGTGCTCTACGTGCGCGACGGCACCGTCATCACCAGCGCCGGAACCGCGGCCGGCATCGACGCCGCCCTGTACCTCGTTCGCGCCGAGCTCGGCAGCGCGGTCGCGACGGCGATCGCCCGACGGATGGTCGTGCCACCGCACCGCGACGGCGGCCAGCGGCAGTTCATCGACCGGCCGGTTCCGACGACCACCGCCGAGAGCCTCGGCCCCCTGCTCACCTGGCTGGTCGAGCACCTCGACGAGGCCTTCACCGTCGACGACCTCGCCCGGCGGTCGGCCATGTCGCCGCGCACGTTCGCCCGGCGCTTCGTCGCCGAGACGGGCACCACCCCGCACCAGTGGGTGACCGACCAGCGGGTGCTGCGGGCGCGCCGGCTGCTGGAGGAGACCGACCTGCCGGTGGAGGCGGTCGCGCGCGATGCGGGGTTCGGGTCGGCAGCGCTGCTGCGTCACCACTTCACCCGCTGCACCGGGATCACGCCCACCGCGTTCCGCACCCAGCGACGCCTCCCGGCCTGAGCCAACCGTTCGGCACCACGGGCCTGACCTGCGGACCTTCACAGGATCTCCACACGGTGCCCCCTCGGGGCACACTCGCCGAGCCATACGCTCGCAGCATGACGCAGGAGCCGACCACCGCCGCGCGCATCCTCGTCGTCGAGGACGAGCCGGTGATCAACCAGGCGGTGACCGATCGGTTGCGGGCGGAGGGGTTCCTCGTCGAGCAGGCCCACGACGGCCCGGCCGCCGTCGCGTCGTTCGAGCAGCACGAGCCTGACCTCGTCGTGCTCGACCTGATGCTCCCCGGGTTCGACGGGCTCGAGGTGTGCCGCCGGATCCAGGCGATCCGCCCGGTGCCCGTGCTGATGCTCACCGCGCGCGACGACGAGACCGACCTGCTCGTGGGCCTCGCCGTCGGCGCCGACGACTACGTCACCAAGCCGTTCTCCATGCGTGAGGTCGTGGCCCGCATCCGCGCGCTGCTGCGCCGGGTCGAGCGCGCCACCTCGCTCGCGGCTTCCGGCACCGCCCGCACCGAGGTCGGGGGGCTCGCCATCGACGAAGCCGGTCGGCGGGTCACCGTGCGCGGCGCCGAGGTCCACCTCACCCCGCTCGAGTTCGACCTGCTCTGCGCGCTCGCCGCCGAGCCCGGCACCGTGCGGGGCCGCGACGTGCTCATGCGCGAGGTGTGGGGGTGGGCCGACGCGTCGGGCACCCGCACCCTCGACAGTCACGTCAAGGCGTTGCGCGCCAAGATCGGGGCCGACCGGGTGCGCACGGTGCACGGCGTCGGCTACGCCCTCGAGGTGTCCGCGTGAACACCGACCGCCCGCTCGACGGGGTCGCCTCGATCAAGGTCAAGCTCGGCCTGCTCGTGGGCGCCAGCGTCGTCGCCGCCGTGGTCGTCGCGGGCGTCGGCGAGGTTGCCGAGGTGCCGTGGTGGATGAGCGTGCCGGTCACCGTCGCGGCGGCCCTCGCCGTCACGCAGTGGCTGGCCCGGGGGATGACGTCGCCGCTGCGTGAGATGACGGCCGCCGCGCGGGGGATGGCGGCGGGGGACTACGCGCAGCGCGTCACCGCGACCTCGTCCGACGAGGTC
>DASQEZ010000148.1:0-6567 GCA_035633415.1 Ornithinibacter sp.
GGCACGACGGTCATCTCCGAGCTCGAGAACATCGGTCCGGCCATCACCCGCGACCTCAGCGTCGACCTCGAGGCCGGCTCGTACCTCACCGCCTGCAAGCCGGGCATGACGGGCGACGGCATCAGGGCACCCTTCACGGTCACCGCGGGCTGATTCGCGCGTCCTCGACGCCCGGGCGGCGGCCCGAGGCGCCAGCGAGGCCGGGTGGGCTCTGGCGCGACTTTGTGCGGCCGTTCACAAGCGCTTAGAGTGCGGGGACAGCACGTCGTAGGCACCAGGAGAGCGCCCCCGTGACGACCGCAGCACCAGGCCGCCGCACCCGCAAGGGTGGGGTACCGGACGCGACCGTCGCGCGGCTCCCGGTCTATCACCGGGCCTTGTCCTCCCTCGCTGACCGGGGAGTCCCGACGGTCTCGTCCGAGGAGCTGGCGATCGCCGCCGGGGTGAACTCCGCCAAGCTGCGCAAGGATCTCAGCCATCTCGGCTCCTACGGGACCCGCGGCGTCGGCTACGACGTGGACGACCTGCTGGTCCACATCGGCCGCGAGCTCGGGCTCACCCAGGACTGGTCGGTCGTGATCGTCGGCGTGGGCAACCTGGGGCACGCCCTGGCCAACTACGGTGGCTTCGGTTCACGCGGCTTCAGCGTCGTGGGGCTGGTGGACTCCGATCCCACGCGGCTGGGTCAGGCCGTTGCCGGTATCCCCATCCGCCCGCTGAGCGACCTCGAGCGCGTCGTCTCCGAGTGCGGGGTCAACATCGGCGTCATCGCCACACCGGCTGCTGCTGCCCAAGACGTCTGCGAGCGGCTCGTGGCGGCCGGCGTCACCAGCATCTTGAACTTCGCGCCGACCGTTCTCTCCGTCGACGACGGGGTCGACGTGCGCAAGGTCGATCTCGCGACCGAGCTGCAGATCCTGGCCTTCCACGAGCAGCGCAAGGCCGACCTGGTGGGGTCCGCCCCATGAGCGTCCTCGTCGTCGGGCTCTCCCACCGGTCGGCCCCGGTGAGCCTTCTCGAGCGAGCCTCCGTGGTCGGCGACGACCTTCCCGGTCTCCTCCTGCTCGCCACAGACGCGCCGCACGTCGGCGAGGCGGTCGTGGTCTCCACCTGCAACCGGGTGGAGCTCTATGCCGTGGTGGACAAGTTCCACGGCGGGGTCGAGGACCTCACCGGACTGCTCGCCGAGCATGCCGGGATCCCCATGGACGAGCTCACGCCTCACCTGTACGTCCATTACGACGAGCGCACCGTCCAACACCTGTTCTCCGTCGTGTGCGGGCTCGACTCGATGGTGGTGGGCGAAGCCCAGGTGCTCGGGCAGGCCCGGTCCGCACTCCGCGTCGCGCAGGAGACCGGTGCGGCCGGAACCCTGCTCAACGACTTGTTCCAGAACGCGCTGCGCGTGGGCAAGCGGGTGCACGCCGAGACCGGCATCGACCGTACGGGCTCGGCAGTGGTTCAGCTCGGTCTCGAGCGGGCCGCGGCGGCCATCGGTGGGCTCGCAGGCGCCCGCGTGCTGCTGATCGGCGCCGGTTCGATGGGCGGCATCGTGGCCTCCGCGCTCGTCGACTCGGGGATCGCCGGAGCCACGGTCGCCAACCGCACCCTGGAGCGGGGCGCGCGCATCGCGGCGGTCCTGGACGGTGCTCCCGTCGCACTCGACGAGCTCCCGGCCGCGCTCGCTGCCTCCGACCTGGTCGTCTCCTGCACAGGGGCGACCGGCCACGTCGTCAGCCTTGACGCCGCGAGGGCCGCTCAGGCTGCCCGCGGGGGTCGGTCGTGGGCGCTGCTGGACCTCGCGCTCCCGCGCGACATCGACCCGCGGGTGGCCGACCTGCAGTCGGTCACGGTCGTGTCGCTCGATGACCTGGGTGAGCTGCTGGCCGATGCCGATCACGGCGCCGACGTGGCGGCGGTCCGGCGGATCTCGGCTGAGGAGGTGGCCGCCTACCTCGTCGCCCAGCGGGCCGCTCGTGTCGCGCCGACGGTCGTCGCGTTGCGGCAGCTGGCCTCCGACGTGGTCGCCGCCGAGCTGGCTCGTCTTGACGACCGCCTCCCTGGCCTGGACCCCCAGGTCCGCGAGGAGCTCGCGCAGACCGTCCGTCGTACAGTGGACAAGCTGCTGCACGCCCCCACGGTGCGGATGAAGGAGCTCGCAGCCGACGAGGGCGGGCACGCCTATGCCGAGGCGTTGACCCGGCTCTTCGACCTCGATCCCGAGTCGGTGGATCTCGTGGCCCGCGCGGCGCGCCCGCAGGAGGTGCGCGCATGACCGGCACCCTCACCGTGGGCACCCGCCGCAGCGCGTTGGCACGGGCCCAGTCCTCGCGTGTCGCGGACGCGATCGCTGAGCTCACCGGTCGGCCGGTGGAGCTCGTGGAGGTCATGACGGAGGGTGACCGCAACCGGGCCCCCCTCACGTCCTTCGGTGGGGTCGGTGTCTTCGTCACCGCTCTGCGCGAAGCGCTGCTCGCTGGCGACGTCGACCTCGCGGTCCACTCGCTCAAGGACCTGCCCACCTCGCCAGCCCTGGGGCTCGAAGTCGCCGCCATCCCTCGGCGCGAAGATCCCCGGGACTGCCTGGTCGCCCGTGACGGCTTGACCCTGGGTGGGCTCCCGGCGGGGTCCAGGGTCGGTACTGGGTCACCCCGGCGCGCCGCCCAGCTCCGCGCGCTCGGTCTCGGGCTCGAGGTCGTCCCGGTTCGCGGCAACGTCGACACTCGGCTCCAGCTGGTGGCCGACGGGGTGGTCGATGCGGTCGTGCTCGCCCGCGCCGGGCTTCTTCGACTCGGGCGGGCCGACGATGCCACCGAGGTCATCGACCCGACCCAGATGCTCCCCGCACCCGGTCAGGGTGCGCTCGCCGTCGAGTGCCGGGCCGATCGCCCGGATCTGATCGACGCCCTCGTCCCGCTCGATGACGTCGCGACCCGCGCGGCCGTATCGGCGGAGCGTTCACTGCTCGCAGCCTTAGAAGCAGGCTGTTCCGCGCCGGTCGGTGCTCTTGCCGACGTCGCGGAGGACGGGTTCTCCGAACCCGAGCTGTATCTGCGCGCGGTCGTGGCAGCCGTTGACGGCTCCTCGTCCGTGCGCTTGTCCACCACCGGTTCCTTGCTCGACGCCCGTGCGCTGGGGTTCTCCCTCGCGCAGCGGTTGATCGACGAAGGGGCCGACGGTCTGATGGGGGAACGCATCCCGTGACCACCCGTACCCGCAGGCAGCCCACGAAGGCGATGGGCACCGTGACGTTCGTGGGGGCAGGACCCGGTGACCCGGGCCTCCTCACGGTCCGTGCCGTCGAGGCGCTCGCCGCCGCCGACACCGTGGTGCTCGACCGCTTCGCGCGCGAGCAGGTGCTCGTGCATGCGCGGGCCGACGTCGAGGTGCTCGACGGCGCCACCGATCCGGACGGGGCCCCGCTCGCCCAGGCCACCCGGTCGAGGCTCGCCGTCGACGCAGCCAAGGCCGGCCGCCAGGTCGTCCGGCTGATGGACGGCGACCCGTCGACCTTCAACGGGCTGGCCGAGGAGGCGGCCGCTTGCGCCAAAGCGCACGTCCCGTTCGAGGTCGTGCCCGGGGTGTCTTCGGTCGCCGCAGTCCCGGCCTATGCCGGCATCCCGCTGACCGGCGCGAAGACGCGGTCGGTCCACGTCGTCACCTCGTCCTGCACCACCGTCGACTGGGCGACGCATGCGGCGGCTACGACGACGGTCGTCGTTCTCGGCGGTCAGCAGTCGGCGCTGGATGCCGCTGCGGCCCTGGTCGCAGCCGGCCGTTCCTGTGACACTCCGGTGGCTGTCACCGCCCAGGGCACGACGACCGAGCAACGAACCGTCGTCGCAACGCTCGAGTCGTTGGCCCGGGTGCTGAAGGGCGTGACCTTGCCCGAGCCCGTGGTCGCCGTCGTCGGCGACGTGGTCGACCAGCGGGAGCGCCTGTCGTGGTTCGAGTCGAAGCCGCTGTTCGGCTGGCGTGCCCTGGTACCGCGCACCAAAGAGCAGGCGGGAGCCCTAGCCCTCCAGCTGCGCCACTACGGCGCCGTGCCTGAGGAGGTGCCGACGATCTCGGTCGAGCCCCCGCGCACGCCGCAACAGATGGATCGTGCGATCCAGGGCCTGGTGTCCGGCCGCTACCTGTGGGTCGCGTTCACGTCGGTCAACGCGGTGCGGGCGGTCCGGGAGAAGTTCGAGGAGTACGGGCTCGACTCTCGTGCCTTCGCGGGCATCAAGGTGGCGGCGGTCGGCGAGCAGACAGCCGCCGCCCTCACCGCGTTCGGCGTCCGCCCCGACCTGGTGCCGTCGGGCGAGCAGTCGAGCATGGGGCTTCTTGAGGACTTCCCGACCTACGACTCGGTCTTCGACCCGATCGACCGGGTCTTCCTGCCGCGGGCCGACATCGCCACCGAGACCCTCGCGGCCGGGCTCGTCGAGCTCGGCTGGGAGATCGACGACGTGACGGCCTACCGCACGGTGCGCGCGGCCCCGCCGGCCGCTGAGATCCGCGAAGCGATCAAGGGTGGCGGCTTCGACACTGTGGTCTTCACGTCGTCGAGCACCGTCCGCAACCTCGTGGGCATCGCGGGCAAGCCACACGCCTCGACGGTGATCGCGTGCATCGGCCCGGCCACAGCGAAGACGGCCGAGGAGCACGGTCTGCGGGTCGACGTGCTCGCGCCGACCCCGTCGGTGACGGCGCTGTGCGAGGCGCTGGCCGAGTTCGGTGCGAATGCTCGCGCGGCCGCACTCGAGGCGGGCGAGCAGACCTGGCGTCCGTCGCAACGGCGCGGTGCCGCGCGCCGCAAGGCGAAGTAGCTGCCATGACCGGCCCCGGTTACCCGCTGGAGCGTCCGCGACGGCTGCGTCGTACCGCTGCGCTACGGCGGTTGGTCGGTGAGACCCGGCTGACTCCCGCGGACCTGGTGCTCCCGTTGTTCGTCAAGGAGGGGCTCACCGAGCCGGTGCCGGTGTCCGCGATGCCAGGGGTGGTCCAGCACACCCGGGACTCGCTGCGTCAGGCGGCCCTCGACGCGGTCGAGGCCGGTGTCGGCGGACTCATCCTGTTCGGCGTCCCGCAGGCCAAGGACAGTGACGGATCCCAGGCCGATGCCGACGACGGCATCGTTCAAGCCGCGTTGCGGGACCTGACGGCGGACGTCGGTGGCGCCACCGTCGTCATGGCCGACCTGTGCTTGTGCGAATACACCGACCACGGCCACTGCGGCCCCCTCGACGCCAAGGGAGGGGTCGACAACGACCGCACGCTGGAGCGGTACGCCTCAGTTGCGGTCGCCCAGGCCCGGGCGGGTGCTCACGTGATCGCGCCGTCGGGCATGCAGGACGGCCAGGTGGCGGCCATCCGCGCCGGCCTCGACGACGCGGGCTTCTCCGAGCTGCCCGTCCTCGCCTATGCAGCCAAGTACGCCTCCGCCTTCTACGGCCCCTTCCGCGAGGCCGCTGAGTCGACGCCTGCGACCGGCGACCGGCGGGCCTATCAGATGGACCCGGCGAACGCCGCCGAGGCGCTGCGCGAGGTGGCGCTCGACCTGGCGGAGGGCGCCGATGCCGTGATGGTCAAGCCGGCGGGGCCCTACCTTGACGTGCTGCGGAAGGTCCGCGACGCCGTCGACGTGCCGGTGTTCGCCTACCAGGTCTCGGGTGAGTACGCGATGGTCGAGGCCGCGGCCGCCAACGGCTGGATCGACCGCGAGCGCGCGATCCTCGAGTCCCTGCTGGGCATCCGTAGGGCCGGTGCAGATGCGGTGCTGACCTACTGGGCCACCGAGGTCGCCGAGCTCCTCGACGAGAGCTGAGTCAGTCCAGCTCGACCAGGTCCCAGCGGTTGCCGTACAGATCTTTGAACACCGGCACGGAGCCGTACGCCT
This sequence comes from Ornithinibacter sp., assembly GCA_035633415.1. Lineage (GTDB taxonomy): Bacteria > Actinomycetota > Actinomycetes > Actinomycetales > Dermatophilaceae > Fodinibacter. The sequence goes on from DASQEZ010000148.1 coordinate 5,885, forward strand.
CGTACCGCGGCTCCTCCAGGAAGTGCACGCCAGCCGCGACCAGCCGAGCGTGGTCGGTGGCGAAGTCGTCGGAGTTGAGGAAGAACCCGACCCGCCCCCCGGTCTGGTCACCGACTCGGTCCAGCTGCTCGGCGGAGGTCGCGCGGGCGAGGAGCAGACCCGTGGGGTCGTCGGGGCCGGCGCAGACGACGACCCAGCGAGCGCCGTGCGGGAGCGACGTGTCCTCCCGGAGCGCGAACCCGAGCACCTCGACATAGAAGGCGATGGCTTCGTCGTAGTCGCGCACCACGAGGGTCACCAGGCCGAGTCGCTGCACAGCCCCATCCTGCTGGACGACGCACCCTTGGTCACGTCTTGGCGGTGACGTGCTCAGCCACCGCGGGGATCACGGTCTCGCCGTAAGCCTCGAGCGTCTGGGCCTTGCCGTCGTGCTGGAGGTAGACGGCGAACTGGTCCACGCCGAGGGCCTTGAGCTCCTCGAGCCGCTCGACGTGGTGCGCGGCATCTCCGAGGATGCAGAACCGGTCGACGATCTCGTCGGGCACGAAGTCGGCGTGGGTGTTCCCGGCCCGGCCGTGCTCGTTGTAGTCGTAGTCCTGCCGGCCCTTGATGTAGTCCGTCAACGCCGGCGGCACCGCCGCCCCGTCGGAGCCGTAGCGGGCCACGATGTCGGCCACGTGGTT
>DASQEZ010000149.1:0-2288 GCA_035633415.1 Ornithinibacter sp.
ACCTTCGGGGCGTCGGGCCGCACCGTCGACGGCACCGACAGCTCGAGCTCCTCGCTGACCACGCTCTGCCCGTCGTCGACCGGGTTCGCCGGGTCGGGCGCCAGCAGCCGCGGGTCGAAGTACTCGCGGAACCGGGTCGACGCGCGGAACCGGTAGCGCACCTTGTGGTGCCGGGTGTCGGACATCGGGTGCGTCGTGCCACGCAGCACCACGCCCTCCCACCCCGGCCACGGGAAGGTCTGGTCGATCGGCCACATCGGCACGATGCGGTCGTCGGGCCGCACCGAGACGTCGAAGCCCGATGCCGTGCTCGCCCGAAGCACCGGGGCATCGAGGGTCAGGTCGTCGACGAGGTCGGTCCACGCCAGGGTGGTCGTCAGCTTGTCGGTGCTCGGGCCGTGCACCTCGACCCCGCCGAGCAGTGCCGTGAGCACCGACCCGTAGACCCGGTGGACCGCCACCGTCGTGGGCCGGGGCGCCGACACGGGTCGCGGCACGGCGTGCACCAGCCGCACCTCCTCGCCGGGGGTCAGCGACCAGAGCAGCCCATCGGCGGCGGCCTCGCGCACATCGTCGTTCGTCGTCAGCGCGTCGTCGAGACTGCGCCAGACACCGAACCACGGCAACCGGTCTCGCGGCACCGAGCTCGCCAGCCGGAAGGTCTGCACGTCGCCCGGTGGCAGTTGGATGCCGATGCCGCGCCCCTCGACGCTTGCCCCCAGCTGCTCCCCGCCGGCGAGGGTGAGCACGAACGGCAGCCGCTCGGGCCACGTGCCGGGGTAGCGCGCCGTCACTTGCTCCGCGCCCCACGGGAAGGCCACGTGCCGGCCGCTGCCGGCCTCGAGGAACGCCAGCGACACCCCGACCGCGAGCGGGTCGGGCAGGTAGGGCAGCGCCAAGGTCGGGTTGTCGTGCACCACGTACTGCCCGGGGGCAGGCGCGTCACCGGGGTTGAGCACGAGCCGCTCGGGCGTCCCCGGCGCGGCGGGCGGCAGCACCTTGAGCGGACGGTTGGGGTCACTCGGGTTGAAGTAGGTGCTCTCGTCGGCGGGGTCGCCCGGCGCCGGCTCGGGCAGCAGGTGGATGCCGGGCTGCGCCGTGGGCGCCCCGCCCGGGTTCGTGGGGTGCGGCACCGACCGGTCGTAGAAGGTGCCGCTCTCGCGCAGCGCCCAGGCCAGCATCCGCCGGCGCGCGGTCGGGGTGCCCTCGTCGATGCCCGCGTCGAACTCGCCGTGCAGCTCGGCCTGCCCCTGGCTGGTCTTCGGCGGCGCGAGGTGCCGCCTGGCGTCGGCGGCGTACAGCGGCGCGATGGCCGCCACGGACGCCGCGTAGTCCGCCGGGTCGGAAGTGGTCACCTGGAGCGTGTCGGGGTCCTGGTCGACACCCGAGCGCACGACCACGACCCGCAGCGACTCGCCCTCCGTGAAGGCGGTCAGCGGCACCACCACCGGTGGCGGCACGGGGTCCCACCGGAGGAACGGCCGCGGGGGAGTCACCGTGGCCGCCGCATGGCGGACCAGGGGCACCGTGGGGTCGAGCGCCCTCGGCCCGCCGATCAGGTCGGCGAGGTGGCCGGTGATCAGCTCGCGCGAGGTGTCGAGGTCGGTGAGCATCGGGCTGCGGACGACCGCACCCTTGACCGCGGCCTGGCGGAACGACGCCCCGACCGCAGCAGCACGGGACCGGATGCCCGGTGGCGCCGGCGGCGGCTCGGCCAGCACGCGTCGTGCGGCGGCTCCGCGCATCCCCAGGTCGCGCAGGTCGGTGGTACCGGCATCGACCGCCGGCACTGCGTCGGCCGCCGGGCGGCCGAGCGAGGCGCCGAGCACGATGGTCTGCAGGTCGGCGGGGGACAGGGTCGCGAGCAGCCGTTCGCCGGCCCGGTCGGGCACCACGGGGGCGCCGTCGGTGACGTCATCGGCATCCAGGGCATCCGCACCGTCGGCACCGGCCACGTGGTCGGGCACGAAGTCGAGCAGCCGCGCGCCGTCGAGGCCGGTCACCTCGGCGGCGGCCGCGGTGAAGTCGGCGGCCAGGGCGGGAAGGTCACGGGAGGCCGCGCTCGCGAGCCGGCGGGACAGCGCCCGGTCGGACAGCGGGGCCAGCCCGAGGGCGTTGGTGGCGATGGCATCGAGGTCGGGCGGTCGCGGCCCCACATGATGGGTGCGCACGTTCCCGCCGAGGTCGACGGCCCAGGCCCGGAACGAGTAGTCGCGGCCGAAGCGCAGCCGGGGGAGGGTGCCCTCGGCGAAACGGTGGGTGAAGACGAACGGGTGCGGCTCGTCGCC
>DASQEZ010000150.1:0-1564 GCA_035633415.1 Ornithinibacter sp.
TCCGCACGTTGGGTGCGCCGCGCAGGAACCGGAACCCGTCGAGCACCGATGCCAGCCCGGCCCGGGTCGCCTCGCCCTCGGTGTGCGGCTCGGGTGGCAACGACTGCAGGCGCCACAGCCCCCACAGCGCGGCCATCGTGACGACCGCGTCGACGGTGTAGGCGGTCGCGAACCCGCCCCAGCTGACGAGCAGCCCCGCCATGAGCGGCCCGACCATCATCGCCGTCGACATCGCGAACACACCCAGGGCGTTCGCGGCGGGAAGCTGCTCGCGCGGCAGGATCCGCGGGTAGATGCTCTGGCGCGCCGGCGAGCTCACCCCGAACGCGCCGTTCCACACCGCCACGAGCGCGTAGAGCACCCACACGTTCTCGTTGCCCAGCCAGGCCTGCAGCGCGCAGGCGATGGAGGTGGCCCACGCGACGAGGTTCGCGACGAGCGCGACGACCCGCCGGTCGTGGTGGTCCGACAGCGACCCCCCGTACAGCCCGAACGCCACCAGCGGCACGAGCGCGAAGAACCCCACGAGCCCGACCGATGCCGTCGACCCGGTGATGTCGTAGACCTGCAGCCCGATGGCGACGACCGCCATCTGCGAGCCGACGTTGGACAGCGTGAAGCCGGCATACAGCCGCCGGTACGCCGGGCTCTCCCTGAGCGGGGTGAGGTCCGGGAGGTGGGAGCGCCGCACCCGCCGATTCTGCACGAGCGTGCCGCCGGGCCGGCCCGGCAGCCCACGGGCATAGGGTCCGACCATGGACAAACCGGCGCAGATCGCCCTCCTCATCGACGCTGACAACGCCACGGCCTCGCGGATCGACGTCATCCTCGGGGAGCTGTCGCGGCTGGGCGAGACCAACGTGCGTCGCGCGTACGGCAACTGGACCAAGACCGGCCTGAAGGCGTGGCAGGAGGTGTTGCACGAGAACGCCATCCGGCCGGTGCAGCAGTTCGACCCGAGCAAGGGCAAGAACGCCAGCGACATCGCCCTGGCCGTCGATGCCGTCGAGATCCTGCACACCCAGCGTCCCGACGCCTTCGCCCTGGTCTCCTCCGACGCCGACTTCACCCCGCTCGTGATGCACCTGCGCGAGCACGGCGCCCACGTCTACGGCTTCGGCGACGCCAAGACCCCGGCGCCGTTCCAGAGCGCGTGCACCCGCTTCCTCGTGCTCAACCGGCTCTCCGCGCCCAGCGGCCAGGCGGATGCCGGGGACCCCGGTTCGGATGCCGCCGCACCGGATGCCGTGGAGCCGGCTCCCACCGCGACCGGCCGGCGACGCGCCACCGCCAAGGCGACGAGCAAGGCCGCGGAGGCGGCCACGACGGCGGCCCCGACGACGACGGGAGCCAAGGCCACGGCCCCTGCGAAGAAGGCCACCGCGGCGGCGAAGAAGACCGCTGCGGCGAAGAAGGCAGCGGCCACCCAAGCCGCCGCGGCGGCGTCCGACGCCCCGCCGACGCAGTCCGCGACGCCGGCTCGCCTGACCCGCAACCAGCTCCGTAGCGACCCCAAGCTCGTGGCACTGCTGCGCCGGGCCGTCGAGGGCGCCGCCGACGACTC
>DASQEZ010000151.1:0-6682 GCA_035633415.1 Ornithinibacter sp.
GGAGTCGATCCCCGGCTGGCGGGCGGCGCTCTCCAACGAGGAGATGTTCGAGCAGCTCGAGTCCGTGGGTGCGGTGGTGTGCGCCGCGGGCGCGGAGCTGGCACCGGCCGACAAGAAGCTCTACGCGCTGCGCGACGTCACCGGCACCGTCGAGGCCATCCCGCTCATCGCCTCCTCGATCATGAGCAAGAAGATCGCCGAGGGCACCGGCGCGCTGGTGCTCGACGTCAAGGTCGGCAGCGGTGCGTTCATGAAGACCCGTGAGAACGCCACCGAGCTGGCCCGAACGATGGTCGACCTCGGCACCGACGCCGGTGTCAACACCGTCGCGCTGCTCACCGACATGTCGACGCCGCTGGGGCTCACCGCCGGCAACGCGCTCGAGGTGCGCGAGTCGGTCGAGGTGCTCGCGGGTGGGGGCCCCGCCGACGTCGTCGAGCTCACCGTGCGCCTCGCCGAGGAGATGCTGGATGCCGCCGGGCACGGTGGCCAGGACGTCGCCGCGGCGTTGGCCGACGGCCGCGCCATGGACGCCTGGCGCCGGATGATCTCGGCCCAGGGCGGTGACCCCGACGCTCCACTGCCGGTCGCCACCGAGCAGCACGAGGTGCGCGCCGAGTCCTCCGGCGTGATGTCCGGCCTCGACGCCTACGCCGTGGGCGTCGCCGCCTGGCGGCTCGGCGCGGGGCGCGCTCGCAAGGAGGACCCGGTGCAGGCCGGGGCCGGCATCGAGATGCACGCGAAACCCGGGGATGCCGTGCGCGAGGGGGACGTGCTGCTCACCCTGCACACCGACGAGCCGGACCGTTTCGACCGGGCGCACAGCGCGCTGCAGGGAGCGGTCACGATCGCCCCCGAGGGCACCTCGGTCGAGCGCACTCCCATCGTGATCGACCGGGTCGCCTGATGGCCGGCACCGGGGCCGTCACCCCCACCATCGTCGCCCGGGCGCCGAAGGCGCTGCTGCACGACCACCTCGACGGCGGCCTGCGCCCCCAGACGGTGGTCGAGCTCGCCGAGGCGTCCGGCTACGCCGAGCTGCCCACCACGGATGCCGTCGAGCTGGGTCGCTGGTTCCGAGACGCCGCCGACTCGGGCTCGCTGGTGCGCTACCTCGAGACCTTCTCGCACACCGTCGCCGTGATGCAGACGTCCGAGCAGCTGATCCGGGTGGCGCGCGAGTGCGCCCTCGACCTCGCGGCAGACGGGGTCGTCTACGCCGAGTCACGGTTCGCCCCCGAGCTGCACATCGAGGGCGGTCTCTCGCTGACCGAGGTCGTCGAGGCCGTTCTCGAGGGGTTCCGCCAGGGTGAGGCCGAGGCGGCTGCCGCGGGCACGCCCCTGCGGATGCGCACCCTGCTCACCGCGATGCGGCACGCCGCTCGCAGCCGCGAGATCGCCGAGCTCGCCGTGGCCTACCGCGAGCGGGGCGTGGGCGGGTTCGACATCGCCGGCGCCGAGGCGGGCTTCCCTCCCACGCGCCACCTCGACGCGTTCGAGTACCTGCGCCGGGAGAACGCGCACTTCACGATCCACGCGGGTGAGGCGTTCGGGCTGCCGAGCATCTGGGAGGCGATCCAGTGGTGCGGCGCCGACCGGCTCGGTCACGGCGTGCGCATCGTCGACGACATCACGACCGGTGACGACGGCATCCCCGTGCTCGGCGGGCTGTCGGCCTACGTGCGCGACTGTCGCATCCCGCTCGAGATGTGCCCGAGCTCGAACATCCAGACCGGAGCCGCGGACTCCATCGCGGCGCACCCGATCACGATGCTCAAGGAGCTGCGGTTCCGGGTCACGGTGAACACCGACAACCGGCTGATGAGCGGCACCTCGATGACCCGCGAGATGCAGCTGCTCGTCGACGAGGCCGGCTGGACCCTCGACGACCTGCGCTGGGCGACGATCAACGCGATGAAGTCGGCCTTCCTGCCCTTCGACGAGCGGCTCGAGATCATCGAGCACGTGGTCAAGCCCGGCTACGCCGCCCTCGGCGCCGCCCACTGACCAGGGTCATCGGGGGGCGGTGAAGGGGTCGGCGGGAACCACCCGGGCCCGCAGCTGCTCCTCGCGCCACAGCCGCTCGAGGTCACGGCGACGGCGCTCGGCCACGACGGCCGCCAGCACGACCTCGGGGTGGTGGTTGCCGGGCGGTGGCGGGCTGACGTGCGGCAGGGTCGCCCGCAGCAGCTCCAGGCCCAGGGTGTCGCGCGACTGCGGCGACAGGCCCGGGGCCCGACCGAGGAACTGCCGAACGGCCACGGTCAGCCCCGAGGGCAGAGCCGCGATGTCGGCCGCGGAAGCCCAGTGGGCCAGGGCCGGCGGCATCATCGGGGGAGGGGTGAGGTGCAGCCGCGCCCGCTGGGTCACGACGAGGGTGCCGGCCGCCATGTCCCCGAGCCGCTTGGCCCGGGGGTGGATCATCGACGCGACGACCGCGGGCACCCCCAGCAGGAGGTAGATCTCGACGTAGCCGACCAGGGCCCGCACCACGGCGTGCCGGGCCGTGGCAGGCCCTCCGTCGTCGCGGACGACGCGCAGCCCCAGCGCCAGCCTGCCGAGCGACCGACCGTGGCTCGTCGTCTCGATGATGGCCGGCATCGCGATGAGGACGAGCGAGCTGTAGACGATGGCGACGATGCCCTGGACCGCCTCGGAGGACGTGCTCGCCATCATCCCGAAGAGGATCATCCCGCCGATGAGGACGACCAACGCGAGGACGACGTCGATCGCGCCCGACGCCATCCGGGCCGCGACGCTCGCGACCGGAACCTCGACGGCGACACCCTCGCCGGTCACGACGTCGTCGGTGGCGTAACTGCGGTAGCCCCCCGGGTCGGTCACCCGGGAATGCTAACCCGGCCGGACGCGGGGGCACCGGCGGTTAGGCTGCGCGGGTGGACCTCGACGCCTACCTCATGGTGCACCAGCCCCAGTGGCAGCGGCTCGAGGAGCTCGCGGGGCGGCGCCGGCTGACGGGGGCGGAGGCCGACGAGCTGCTCGACCTCTACCAGCGGGTCTCGACCCACCTCTCGGTCGTGCGCTCGGCGAGCCCGGACCCCACGGTGGTCACCTACCTGTCGTCGCTGCTCGCCCGCTCGCGAGGGGCCTCGGCCGGCGTGCGCACCTCGACGTGGCAGGACCTGCTGGGCTTCTTCACGCGGACCTTCCCGGCCGCGCTCTACCGCACCCGGTGGTGGTGGGGGTCGACGGCCGTCGCGAGCGTGGTCCTCGCCGCCCTCGTCGTGTGGTGGTCGGTCGGTCACCCCGAGGTGTGGACCAGTGCGATGACACCGGCCGAGATCCAGGCGTACGTCGGCACCGACTTCGAGAACTACTACTCCGAGTTCCCCCACGGGGAGTTCGGCACCCTGGTGTGGGTCAACAACGCCCGGGTGGCCGCGCTGTGCATCGCCCTGGGGGTGCTCGGCCTGCCGGTGCTCTACCTGCTCGCGGTCAACGTGGTCAACGTCGGGGTCGCCGCGGCCCTGATGATCAGCTACGACCGGGGCGCGCTGTTCTTCGGCCTGATCCTCCCGCACGGGCTGCTCGAGCTCACCGCGGTCTTCGTGGCGGCCGGGGTGGGGCTGCGCCTGTTCTGGTCGTGGATCGAACCCGGGCCGATGGGGCGCCTGGAGTCGTTCGCGCGCGAGGGCCGCACCGCCATCGCCGTCGCGCTGGGGCTGGTCGCGGTGCTCCTCGTCAGCGGCTTCATCGAAGGCTTCGTCACCCCGTCGGGCCTGCCGACGTGGGCGCGCATCGGGATCGGCGTCGTGGCCGAGTCACTGTTCCTCGCGTACGTGTTCGTGGTGGGCCGGGCGGCCGTGCTCGACGGCGCCACGGGTGAAGTCATGGCCCGGGATGCCGGCGATGTCGCCCCCGTGACCGGGGCCTGACCGGCATCCGCGCACCGTGCCGCCGGGCGGGGCTGAACACGACCAGGGCCTCGAGGCCTCAGAGCAGGCCCTGGCGCTTGAGCATCAGGTAGTGGTCGGCGAGGCGCACCGGCAGCTCGTCGGGCGCCGCGTCGACGACGTCGACCCCCAGCTGCTCGAGCGCGGATGCCGTGCGCCTGCGCAGGGCGACCGTGCGTTCCGCGGCGGCCGCGTCGTAGACCTCGCCGGTGGTGGCTCGCGCGGTACGCATCACGGCCAGTGCCGGGTCGGTGACCGAGGCGACGACGACCCGGTGGTGGGCGGCCAGGGCCGGGAGCACCGGCAGCAGGCCCTCCTCGATCGCGGAGGACTCCAGCGAGGTGAGCAGCACGACCAGGGCCCGGTGCGTGCCGAGCCGCACCACCTCGGTGGCCAGCGCCGACCAGTCGGCCTCGACCAGCCGCGACTCGACGGGCGCCAGCGTCGAGATCGTGTCGTGCAGGAGGCGAGCCCGGTCGGTGCCCGAGATGCGGGCGTGGACCACCCGGTCACCGGCGAGCACCTGCACCCGGTCGCGGGCGTGCCCGGCGAGCGCGGTGAGCAGCAGCGCGGCATCCATCGCGGCGTCCAAGCGGGGGGAGTCGCCGATCCGGCCGGCGCTGGTACGGGAGGTGTCGAGCACGATGACCACGCGGCGGTGCTGCTCGGGCTGCCAGGTGCGCACGACCAGGTGCTGGCGCCGGGCCGTCGCGCGCCAGTCGATCGAGCGCACGTCGTCGCCGTCGACGTAGTCGCGCAGGCTGTCGAACTCGGTTCCCTGCCCGCGGGTACGAACCGCCGCACGACCGTCGAGCTGGCGCAGCACGGCCAGCCGGCTGGGCAGGTGCTTGCGGGACGGGAAGGCGTGCAGCGCACGCACCGACCCGGGCACGGGCACCGAGCGCTGCCGGGCCGCCAGCCCGAGCGGTCCGAGCACGCGCACGGTGACGCGGTCCGCGACCCGGTCACCACGACGGGTGGGCACCAGGTGGGTGGTCAGGCGTACCCGCTCGTGCGGCGGCACCGCGAGGTCGTGCACGGCATCCACCGCGCCGGCCGAGGGTGGCCACGCGTCGCGGAGGACTCCGCGCACACCGCGACCCGAGGTGTTCGTGACCCACAGGCTGGTCGTCGTCGTCTCACCGAGCCGCACCTGGGTGGGCTCTCCGCGCACGATGCTGAGCACCTGCGGCCGGCTCGCCAGCAGCACGTCGAGGGCGACCAGCACCAGGACCATGAGCAGCCACCACCGCACCGTCGAGGCGTGTGGCCACACGGCGACCGGTGCCAGCCCCAGCAGGGCCAGCACGACGGTGCGCCAGGTGATCGACATCAGCGGGGGACGGGCACCGACCCGAGCGCGCTCTCCAGGACGGCGGCCACGCCCACGCCCTCGAGCTCGGCCTCGGGTCGCAGCGACAGGCGGTGGCCCAGGGTCGCGTGAGCCAGCGCCTTGACGTCGTCGGGCGTGACGAAGGTGCGGCCGGCCAGCCAGGCCCACGCCCGGCTGGTCGCCATGAGCGCGGTGGCGCCGCGCGGCGAGACCCCCAGCGACAGGGAGGGTGACACCCGTGTGGCACGGGCGATGTCGACGACGTAGGTGGCCACCTCGTCCGAGATCGCCACCTCGCGCACGGCCGCGACCCCGGCGTCGAGGTCCGATACGGTCGCCACGGGCCGGATGCCGGCCGCGGCCAGGTCGCGCGGGTCGAAGCCGTTCGCGTGCCGGCGCAGCACCTGCACCTCGTCGCTGCGCTGCGGCAGGGGGAGCACGACCTTGAGCAGGAAGCGGTCGAGCTGGGCCTCCGGCAGCGGGTAGGTGCCCTCGTACTCCACGGGGTTCTGGGTCGCGGCGACCATGAAGGGCGAGGGCAGCAGGTGCGGCTGGCCGTCGACGCTGACCTGCCGCTCCTCCATCGCCTCGAGCAGGGCCGACTGGGTCTTCGGAGGCGTGCGGTTGATCTCGTCGGCGAGCAGCAGGTTGGTGAAGACCGGGCCGGGGCGGAAGGTGAAGTCGCTCGTGCGGGCGTCGAACACCAGCGAGCCGGTGAGGTCACCCGGCATCAGGTCCGGCGTGAACTGCACCCTCTTGGTCTCGACGTCGAGCGCGGCGGCCAGGGCGCGAACGAGCAGCGTCTTGGCAACGCCGGGCACGCCCTCGAGCAGGATGTGCCCGCGGCACAGCAGCGCCACCAGCAACCCGGCGACGGCGGCGTCCTGGCCGACGACGGCCTTGGCCACCTCGGCGCGCACGGCCAGCAGCGCGGCACGGGCGCGTTGCGCGTCGGCGGACGGGCCCGGCGTCGGCGCGGGTGACGCGGCCGCCGCTGGAGGCGGTCCCCCGGCATCCGGTGGGGGCGGACCGTGGTCCGGGGCGGGTGGGCTGGTGGGGTGCTCGGTCATGGGTGGCGGACCCTCTCCTCGAGGTCGGTGAGCTGCTGGGCGAGGTGGATCAGGGCGGCGTCGTCGGGTGGTGCGGGCCCGAACAGGATGTCAGCCACCTCGGTGTCCCGTAGCCCGGTGGACAGGGTCACGGCGTGCACCAGGGCGGCCGGGCCGGCACCGCGACCGACGGCGAGGCGCCGGACGAGGCGCTCGGAGCTGCCGGCCCGCAGCACCGCGGCCGCGCGGGTCCGGTCACCGGCCTTGCGGTAGAGGCGGCCCCGGCTCTCGGTGGTCTCGATGGCGCGCACGACGACCGGCAGCGGCTCGTGCACCAGGCGCCCGAGCCGGCGGCCGCGCGCGAGGGCGAGGAGCAGGACCGCGCA
>DASQEZ010000152.1:0-3271 GCA_035633415.1 Ornithinibacter sp.
TCCTGCGCGCCATGGGGTGGGTGGAGCACCTCGGTGCGCGTCACGGCATCCGGGGTGATCGGGCCGTCGACGTGTGGGAACCGTTCTCCGGCAACTGGATCGACGACGTCCCACTGCAGGGGTGAGGCGAGCCGCTCCGGGTCGAGGGTGAGGAGAAGCAGGTCGCCGGCGTACGCGGCGTAGTACCGGCTCAGCACGCCGGGAACCTGCTCCGGCGTGGAGCAGTGGATGAAGCCCTCCTCCTCGAGCGTGCGCCCGAGGGTCGACCAGCGGTACTCGCCGGTGCGCAGCGCCTCCTCCCAGTGCGCGACCTCGGCGAGGTGCAGCACCGGCTCGCCGCTCACTCCACGTCCTCGGCGGACAGCTCGCCGACGAGCGACACGAGGTCGGCGATCGAGTCGACGACGCGGGTCGGCCGGTAGGGGAAGTGTTCGACCTGCTCGGGCCGGGTCGACCCGGTCGAGACGAGCACGGTGCGCAAGCCGGCCTCGAGCCCGCTGATGATGTCGGTGTCAATCCGGTCGCCGATCATGACGGTGGTCTCGGAGTGCGCCTCCAGGCGGTTGAGCGCACTGCGCATCATCAGCGGGTTGGGCTTGCCGATGAAGTACGGCTTGCGCCCGGTGGCCGTGCTGATCAGCGCGGCGACCGAGCCGGTGGCCGGCAGGAGGCCCGCGGCGCTCGGCCCGCTCGCGTCGGGGTTGGTCGCGATGAACCGGGCACCGCCCATGATCAGCCGGATCGCCTTCGTGATGGCCTCGAACGAGTAGGTGCGGGTCTCGCCGAGCACCACGTAGTCGGGGTCCCGGTCGGTCATGACGTAGCCGACGTCGTGCATCGCCGTGGTGAGGCCCGCCTCCCCGACGACGTACGCCGTGCCGCCCGGTCGCTGGTCGGCCAGGAAGTCGGCCGTGGCGAGCGCGGAGGTCCAGATGGCGTCCTCGGGCACGTCGATCCCGCTGCGCAGCAACCGTGCTCGCAGGTCGCGCGGGGTGAAGATCGAGTTGTTGGTGAGCACGAGGAACGCGCGGCCGGACGCCTTGAGCGCCTCGATGAACTCCGCCGCGCCCGCGATGGGGTCGTCCTCGTGCACCAGGACGCCGTCCATGTCGGTGAGCCAGGTGTCGATCCGCCGAGTGGTGGTCATGCGCCCCATTGTGGCGTCCACTGCGTACATTGCCCGGTATGCCGACCGCCTCCACCCGCATCCGGCCCGCCGCACCGGGCGACGTGCCCGTCATCCTCCGCCTGGTCCGCGAGCTCGCGGAGTACGAGAAGGCCCTGCACGAGGTCGACGCGTCGGAGTCACACCTGGGTGAGGCGCTGTTCCCGCTCGACCGGGAGCCGGCGGCCTTCGCCCACGTGGCCGAGGTCGAGGGCGAGGTGGTGGGGTGCGCGATCTGGTTCCTGTCGTTCTCGACCTGGACCGGCACGCACGGCATCTGGCTGGAGGACCTCTACGTGACCCCGGCGCAGCGGGGGTCCGGCCTGGGTCAGGAGCTGCTGCGCACCCTTGCCGAGATCTGCGTCGAACGCGGCTACTCCCGGCTCGAGTGGTGGGTGCTCGACTGGAACACGCCGAGCATCGGCTTCTACGAGTCGATCGGTGCGGTGGCCCAGGACGAGTGGACCCGGTTCCGCCTCGACGGGGGTGCCCTCGACACGCTCGCGGCGACGCCCGGCTAGCCACCGGGGCCGGCGTCGACCGACGGGGGTCAGACCCGTTCGAGGCCTTCGTGGACCAGGGTGAGGGTCTCGACGGCGACCTCGCTGGCCCCGGACCGGAGGCCGGTGACCTCGAGCCTCGAGGGCCACGCGTTCTCGAGGTGGAACCTCGCCACCGCGCGGCCCTTTCTGTCGAACAGCGCGAGCGACACCGCTCGGCGGGGCTGGCCGACGGGCACGGGGTCGCGCATCCACTGCTCGAAGGTGAGGTCGGTGGTGAGGCCGCGAGTCAGCGTCACCTCGCCGGGCTTCATCCGACCGGGCAGCCGGCGAGTGGTGGCGTCCGGGTCGCCTCCCTCGCGGAGCTCGATGACCTCCCGCTCCCACCCCAGGCCGTTGACCTCGGTCAGCATCGCGACCCGCACCCCGTCCACCTCCAGGCCGAAGCTGTGGCCGACCGCCGTGTCGTGCTCCCTGCGTCCGGGCATCGGGTGGCCCCCTGTCTCGCGCGCGAACCCCGTCCCCGCAGGGTCCCAGCGGCGCGTCGTGCCGTCAACGCCCGGATGCCGGGCGGCTCACCCCTTCGGGACGTTTGCGTCGAGCTCGACCAGCCAGGCGCGCGCCCCCGCGTCGGACGGCATCCGCCAGTCACCGCGCGGCGACAGCGAGCCGCCGGCCACGACCTTGGGACCGTTGGGGATGGCCGAGCGCTTGAACTGGTTGGCGAAGAACCGCGTGACGAAGACCTCCATCCAGCGCCGGATGGTGGCCAGGTCGTAGGCCGGCCGCGTGCCCTCGGGGAAGCCGGCCGGCCACGCGCCGCGCTCGGCATCCGCCCACGCGTGCTCGGCGAGGAAGGCGATCTTGCTCGGCCGGTAGCCGCGGCGCAGCACGTGGAAGAGCGTGAAGTCCTGCAGGGCGTAGGGGCCGACCGAGTCCTCGGTGGACTGGATCCGCTCGCCCTCCTTGGTGGGCACCAGCTCGGGGCTGATCTCCTGGTCGAGGATCTCGAGCAGGGTGTCGTCGACCGGGCCGTCGAACTGCCTGGACGCGACGACCCAGCGGATCAGGTGCTGCATCAACGTCTTCGGCACACCGGTGTTGACCCCGTAGTGCGACATCTGGTCGCCGACGCCGTAGGTGCACCAGCCCAGGGCCAGCTCCGAGAGGTCGCCGGTCCCCAGCACGATGCCGCCGCGCTGGTTGGCCGCCCGGAAGAGGTAGTCGGTGCGCAGCCCGGCCTGCACGTTCTCGAAAGTGACGTCGTAGACCTCCTCGCCGCGGCCGAACGGGTGGTCGAGGTCCTTCAGCATCTGGGTCGCGGCCGGGCGGATGTCGAGCTCCTCCCAGGTGATGCCGAGCGACTCCATCAGGTGGATGGCGTTGCTCTTGGTGCCGGCGCTCGTCGCGAACCCGGGCATCGTGAAGCCGAGGACGTGCGTGCGCGGCAGCCCGAGGCGGTCGCAGGCCTTGGCCGCGACGATAAGCGCGTGGGTGGAGTCGAGCCCGCCGGAGACGCCGATGACGATGGTCGGCATCCGGGCCGGGTCGCCGCCGCCGATGGCGCGCATCCGCTGCTCGAGCCCCGACACCTGGATGTTGTAGG
>DASQEZ010000153.1:0-15084 GCA_035633415.1 Ornithinibacter sp.
GTGCTCGTCGGCTTCATCCTGTACTACCTGGTCGTCGGGCGGGTCGAGCTCGACTGGGAGCTCGTGTTCTTCCCGGTCGGGATGCTGCTCCAGTTCGGCCTGATCGTCGGGCTCGGCCTGATCCTCGCACCCGTCACGGTGCTCGCCACCGACATGCAGCGGGTGGTGCGCATCGTCCTCCGGTTCATGTTCTACCTGTCGCCGGTGCTCTACGGTCTGCACTCGGTGCCCGAGCAGCTGCGCGCGATCCTCATCCTGAACCCGCTCAACGGCATCCTGTCCCTCTACCGCGGCGGGCTGTTCGAGCGCGGCGTCTCCTGGGTCGACGTCGGGATCAGCGCCGCCATCACCGTCGTCCTGCTCGTCCTGGGCTTCTGGACCTTCTCGCGGCTCGAGCGCTCCGTGCTGAAGGAGATCTGAGCCGATGAGCGTCGTCATCAGCGCCAAGGACGTGGGGATCGAGTTCTACACCTCCCGCCGCCGCAAGATGCAGGTCCGCGACCTGCTCTTCAACCGCAACGCGGGCGCGACGACCGACACGTTCTGGGCGCTGCGCGACATCAGCTTCGACATCCACGCGGGTGAGGCCGTCGGGTTGGTCGGGGGCAACGGCAGCGGCAAGAGCACCCTGCTCAAGACGATCGCCGGCGTGCTGCTGCCCGACGAGGGCCAGGTCAAGGTCGACGGGGGGGTCGCCCCGCTGATCGAGCTGACCGGTGGCTTCCGCGGCGAGCTCACCTGCCGCGACAACCTCTTCGTGCAGGCGTCCCTGCACGGCCTCTCCAAGGACCAGATCGAGGACCGCTTCGAGAGCATGGTCGACTTCGCCGGCCCCCAGGTGCGTGAGGCGCTCGACCGCCCCTACCGGCACCTGTCCTCCGGCATGCAGGTGCGCCTCGGGTTCGCGGTCATCTCCTCGCTCGACGAGCCGATCTTCCTGGTCGACGAGGTGCTCGCGGTGGGCGACAAGGCGTTCCGGGAGAAGTGCTACACGCGCATGGAGGGCCTGCTGTCGGAGGGGCGCACCCTGTTCCTCGTGAGCCACTCGGAGCGCGACCTCAAGCGGTTCGGCACCCGCGGCCTGTACCTCAACAGTGGTCGGCTGGTGATGGACGGCCCGATGGACGAGGTCCTGGGTCGCTACAACGAGGACCAGGGCACGACAAGCCGCTGACGAAGTGGTGCGTGCGGACCCATTAGACTCGAAGGTCTTCCCCCGAGCCTTCTGGAGACTTGAGCATGCACGGTTCCGATCGTGGTGGCGCGGCGACGCTCGCGCCCCCCCTCGGCGAAGACGCGACCACCGAAGGCGGAGAGTGGGTGGACCGGTTCGCCGGGGTCCGCCCCGGTGGGCGTGACTATGTCGTCGCCGGCCTGCTTGCCGTGGCCGTGATGCTGGTCGCGGTCATCTGGCGGTCACCCGTCATCCCCACCGACCCGTGGCACTACGTGCAGCGTGCCCTGGAGTTCCCCGACCGGGTCTGGGTGCCGCTGGGGTACACGCGGTACGGCATCATCATCCCGAACATCGTGCCCGCCAAGATCTTCGGCAACGCCCAGGCCAGCTACTACTTCTGGCCGCTGATCAGCGCCGGGGCGCTGACAGCCGTCGTCTACCTCATGGGGCGGCGCTGGTGGGGACCCACGGCGGGAGTGGTCGCCGTCGTGGTGCTCTTCACGAACTCGCTGGTCTTCCAGAACCTCACGCGCCAGTACCCCGACATCATGGCGATGAGCCTGGTCTTCGGCGCCGCCTACTGTGCGCTCATGGCCAGGGACCGCGGCTTCCACGGCCGGGCGGCCGCAGTGTGGGTGCTAGCCGCCGGCTTCCTCCTCGGCTGGTCCTTCGAGGTGCGCGAGACGGCGCTGTTCGCGTGGCCGCTCGTCATCGCGTTGCTGTGGCGTCGGAGCACCGTGCTGCGCGTGATGGCACTGACGGCGCTTCCGATCCTGGGATGGGCGGCGCTCGACGTCGCCATCGGTGCCGTCGCGTACGGCGACCCCCTCCTGAAGCTCCACACCTTCCTCGGCTTCGGTGGGCGACCGCCCGAGCCCGGGACCGTCGCCGGGGAGGCCTTCCAGGCGCGGACGCGGTTGTACTACCTGGAGGCGATTCCGAAAGGTGCCTTCACCCGGCCTGACGGGATCTGGATGCTCGTCAGCGGCGCCGTGGCGATCCTTGCCGTTGCCGTCCGGAACTGGCCGCTGCGGCTGATGTCGGCGTCGTTCATCTCGATCCTCGCGCTCAACCTCCTCGCGGGCGGAGTGCTGTTCCCCCAGCGGCCGTTCGGTGACATCTTCAACACCCGGTACTGGGTCCAGTACATCCCGTCGCTCGCGCTGGTCATCGGTGGCCTCACTGCGCTGCTCGCCGCGTGGCTGACCCGACGGGTCGGGAGCGAGCGGCCGTGGGCCCGAGTCCTCGTCGCGGCGGGAGTGGGGGTCGCGGTGGTGGCCGTCCCGGTGTGGACCACCGCCCGCTGGGTCCCCACGGTCGAGGCGTTCGCGCCCAACGGCGGTGACGGGCTTGAGGAGCTGCGGAGCCACCTGGATGAGGTCGACTACCGCGGTGGTGAGCTGTGGACCGACTGGGAGACCAAGCGGCTGGTCCCGATCTACCAACGAGGCATCTTCGGCGGTGACCCACTGTGGACCGCCGAGCCCAGGAGCCTGACCGGTGAGGGTGAGCCCGGCCCGGGCGACGCGGTGCTGTTGTACAGCACCCGTGACGACACCTGTGGGTGGTGTCGTCGCGCGCTGGCTCCCTGGAAGGAGATGAACCCGACGATCCCGTCGACGTGGCGGCTGGTCTACCGAACCCCCTCGGGCAACGTGCAGCTGTACGAGGTCAGCTGACCTCGTCGTCCTCCGGGCTCCCTTGGGAGTCGGGTCCCACCTCCGCCTCGGACAGCGCGATGCGGCGCGCCAGACGGGTGTAGCTCGTCTCGAGGTCGCGAAAGCGCAGATACGTCGTGACCGTGAAGCTGAGGAAGGCCACGACGAGTGCGTAGAGCACCATGTCGGTGCCGCGACCGACGCCGACGACCTGGGCGATCCGGTTCCAGACGTCGGGGAAGAGGATCGACACGACGGCGAAGGCGCCGAACAGCATGATCCCGATCCGGCGGATCGCCTGGGCCCGGGCGCCGCGCGAGCGGAAGAGGCGCGCCACGACGAGGATCACCACGATGATGAGCAGGACCTGGATGAGGACCATCTTCATCGGAACATCAGCTCCACGAGGATGTTGACGGAGTTCCAGAGGGACTGGCCCTTGGAGCGGGAGTAGTCGGTGTAGAGGATGTGGACCGGGCTCTCGCCGTAGCGCACCTTCATCGCCCCGATCTCGGCGACCAGCTCGGAGGCGTGGGCCATCCGGTTCTGGGTGATGTCGAGCCTGGCCACCACGTCACGGGACAGCACGCGCAGCCCGTTGTGGGCGTCGGTGAGGCGGGTCCCCGTGGTGAGGTTCGTGTAGCCGACAGCGGTCCGCAGGATGAGCCCCTTGAGGAGGCCGGCCTCGGTGCGGTCGTCGAGGAAGCGGGAGCCGAAGACGACGTCGAGGTCCTCCGCACGCGCCTTGTCCAGCATCGCGACGACGTCGTCGACCTGGTGCTGACCATCGGCGTCGAAGGTGACGACCCAGCGCATCGCTGGCACCGAGAGGGCGTACTCGAACCCGGTCTGCAGGGCCGCCCCCTGCCCCAGGTTGACGGGGTGGCGCACGACGACCGCTCCGGCCGCGTGCGCGGCGGCCACGCTGCCGTCGGTGGAGCCGTCGTCGACACACACGACGTGCCGGAACGTGGCTCGCGCGGCACGGACCACGTCGCCGATGACGGTGCCCTCGTTGTAGAGGGGAATCACCACCCAGACGTCGTCGTAACTCATCGGTCGAAGCGTAACCGAGCCGGCGCAGGGCGGCGTCGCGCGCCGCCGTACGGTGTCCGCCGCCTCCTCAGGCTCGCACGCCCCGGGACGACGGGGTCAGCCGTCCACGAACCCGCGGACGAGCTCGATGACCCGGTCGATGTCTCCGTCGGCGAGGTCGGGAAAGAGCGGCAGGGAGATCTCCTGCTCGTAGTACTCCTCCGCGACCGGGCACATGCCCCGTCGGTAGCCGAGGTCGGCGTACAGGGGGTGCCAGTGCACGGGGATGTAGTTGACCTGCACCCCGATGCCGTTGGCTCGCAGGTGGTCGAACAGCGCCCGCCGCCGGCCGTCACGGATCCGTAGCGAGTACAGGTGCCACGTCGGCCGCGCGCCCGGGCGCGTCGGGGGCAGCAGCAGGGCGTCGAGGCCGTCCAGGCCCTGCGTGTAGCGGGCGTGGATCTCGCGCCGACGCCGAGTGAACGAGTCGAGCCGGGCGAGCTGGCTGGACCCGAGGGCGGCGAGCACGTCCGGCAGGCGGTAGTTGACCCCGGCCTCGTGCACCTCGTAGAACCACGGGTCCGGGTCGGTGGCGAGCATCCGGGCCGGGTCCTTGACCATGCCGATGTTGCGGAACGTCGCCGCGCGGGTCAGCACGTCCGGGTCGTGCGCGACGACCGCGCCGCCCTCGGCGGTGGTGAGGTTCTTCGTGGGGAAGAAGGAGAAGGTCGTGACGTCGGCGAGGGACCCGACCGGGACGCCGTCGAGGCTGCCACCGATCGAGTGGGCGGCGTCCTCGAGCAGGGCCGCTCCCGACCCGTGCAGCGCGGACCGCAACCCGGTGACGTCGATCGGGTGGCCGCCGTAGTCGACTCCGGCGACGACCCGCGTGCGGCTCGTGGTGGCGGCGGCGACGGCATCCGGGTCGAGGTTGCCCGTGTCGTGCGTGACGTCGGCGAACACCACCGTCGCGCCCAGGATCGTGGCCGAGCTCGCGGTGGCGACGAACGTCAGTGGAGTGGTGACGACCTCGTCGCCCGCGCCGACGCCGATCGCCGCGTAGGCGGTGTGCAGCGCCGCGGTCCCGGACGTCACGCTCACGGCACCGGGTGTCCCGGCCAGGGCGGCGAGCGCGTCCTCGAAGGACCGCACCCACGGGCCGGTCGTGAGCCAGTCGCTGCCCAGGACCTCGACGACCGCGGCGACGTCGGCGTCGTCGACCGACTGGCGGCCGTAGGGAAGCACGCTCAGAGCTCCGTCTCGAGCAGGACCTGGAAGTCCTCCTGGCTGAGCCACTCGTCGTTGGTGTCGGAGCGGTAGTGGAAGCCCTCGGGCACCGCGACCCCGCGCTCGGGCGTGGTGTAGCCCCACGAGGCGAGGTCGGGCTGGAGTACGTAGCGCTCACCGAGGCGCAGCGTCCGGCGACCCTCCTCGGGCGAGATCATCTCCTCGTGCAGCTTCTCGCCGGGGCGTAGGCCGATCTCGTGCATCTCGGCGCCCGGCGCCACCGCCTGCGCCAGGTCGGTGATCTTCATCGACGGGATCCGGGGCACGTACAGCTCGCCACCCTGCATCGTCTCGAACGAGTCGGTGACGAACCGGACGGCCTGGGGCAGCGTGATGAAGAAGCGCGTCATCCGCAGGTCGGTGATGGGCAGGGACGCGCCCTCGGCCGCGAGCTTGCGGAAGAACGGGATCACCGAGCCGCGGCTGCCCATGACGTTGCCGTAGCGGACGACGCTGAAACGGGTGGGGTAGGCCGCGGCGTAGTGGTTGCCGGTGACGAAGAGCTTGTCGGCGGTGAGCTTCGTGGCGCCGTACAGGTTGATGGGGGAGGAGGCCTTGTCGGTGGACAGCGCCACGACCTTCTTGACGCCGGAGTCGATGCACGCCTCGATGACGTTCTGGCTACCGACGATGTTCGTCTGCACGAACTCCCACGGGTTGTACTCCGCGGTGTCGACCTGCTTGAGCGCCGCGGCGTGGACGACGTAGTCGACGCCGTGCATGGCGCGGTTGAGGCGGTGCCGGTCCCGGACGTCACCGAGGAACCACCGCAGCCGCGGGTCGTCACCGAACAGCTGTCGGCACTCGTACTGCTTGAGCTCGTCACGGCTGAAGATGACGACCCGCTTGGGACCGTGGGTGCGCAGGAGCTCGGCGATGAACGCCTTGCCGAAGGAGCCGGTGCCCCCGGTGACGAGGACCGAGGAGTCACGCAGAAGGGAGGACCGGCCGGGCATGGGTGCCATGATGACAGAACCATGGAGCGATCCCGAACGCGCGTCCTCGTCGTCGTGCAGGCCCGGATGGGCTCCACTCGGCTGCCCGGGAAGGTGCTCGAGGATCTCGGCGGGATGACCGTCCTGGAGTGGGTCCTGCGCGGGTGCCGGGCCGCCGCGCTGGCCGACGAGGTCGTGGTCGCGACCTCCACCGACCCTCGTGACGACGCCGTCGAGGAGGCCGCGCGACGGCTGGGTGTCGACGTGGTGCGCGGCAGCGAGGACGACGTCCTGTCCCGTTTCCTCCTGGCCCTCGACGAGCACCCCGCGGATGCCGTGGTGCGCGTGACGGCCGACTGCCCGTTCGTCGACCCCGACCTGATCGACGCCCTGATCGGGTCGTGGCGGGGGGTGCAGCGGCTCGACTACGTGTCCACCGTGCTGGTGCGCACCCTGCCGCACGGCCTCGACGTCGAGCTCGTCACCGCGACGGCCCTGCGCCGGGTCGGCGAGGTGGCCACGGGGCACCATCGGGTCCACGTGACCTCCGGCGTCTACACGGCGCCCGACGACTTCGCCGTCATGGGCCTGTGCTTCGCACCCGCGGCGAGTGACATCCGGGTCACGCTCGACACCCCGGACGACCTGCGGATGCTGCGCGCGGTCGTCGCCGAGCGGGGCACCTCGCTGCCCTCGCGGACCGAGCTCGTGACCCTGCTGAGGTCGCGGCCCGACCTCGTGGCCATCAACGCCTCGGTCCGTCAGAAGACCCTGGCCGAGGGCTGATGAGGATCCTGCTGCGGTGTGACGGCGCCCCACGCATCGGGGTCGGCCACGTCGTCCGGTCGCTCGCACTGGCTCAGGTGGCGCTCGAGCGAGGGCACTCCGTCGACCTCCTCGGCCGGGCCGAAGGGGCGCTGCTCGAGTCGCTCACGGGGGCGACGCCCGGCCTGACGATGCTCGGCGCCGCGCGGGAGGGGGTGGGGCTCGGCGAGCTGGCCACCGGCTACGACGTCGTCCACGTCGACCACTACGACCTCGGTGTCGAGCTCCTGGCCGACCTCGCGACGGTGGCAGGGGCCGACCGGGCGATGCTGTCCAACATCGTCGACGGCCGGTTCGGTGCCCGCCCGGCCGACGTCCTGGTCGACCCGACCGTCGGGGCCGAGCGCGACGACCCCCCGGCCGCGGCTCGGTGGCACCTGCGGGGGAGCCGGTTCACCCCCGTGCGCAGCGAGCTCACCCGGGGGCCGACGCACCGGCCGGCCGCCGCGACGACCCCCGCTGATGAGCGGGTGCCCACGGTGCTCGTCGTCATGGGGGGGACCGACCCGAGCCGGTGCGCCCCGCTCGTCGTCGAGGCGCTCGAACACCTGCACCTGGAGCTCGAGGTCACGGTGGTGTCCGTGCCCGGCACGGCCGAGGCGCTCGCGACCCTGGCAGCGGGGTGGGCTCGGGGCCGGCTGCGGGTGACGCCGCCGGTGCCCGACCTGCCGGCACTCATGGCGGCGGCCGACGTCGTCGTGACCGCTGCCGGGACCTCGACGTGGGAGCTGTGCGCGATGCGGCGGCCC
The DNA here is from genome assembly GCA_035633415.1 of Ornithinibacter sp. GTDB lineage: Bacteria > Actinomycetota > Actinomycetes > Actinomycetales > Dermatophilaceae > Fodinibacter. The sequence continues at coordinate 7,667 of DASQEZ010000153.1, forward strand.
ATGGCGCTGGTCGTGGCCGCCGACAACCAGCGGGCCGGGCACGACCGGGTGGTCGCCGCCGGTGGCGCCGTCGGGCTCGGCGGCGTCGCCGACCTGACCGACGTGGGAGCGACCGCCGCGAGGCTGCGGCCCCTGCTCGCCGACGCCGACCTGCGCGACCGGGTCGCGGCCGCGGCGCACCGGCTCGTCGACGGCCGGGGGGCCTGGCGGGTCGTGTCGGCGTGGGAGGCGGCGCGCGCGGCCTCCGAGCCACGGCCCGGCCCCGCGGTGACGGTGCGGAGGGCGACCCTCGACGACGCCCGGGCGTTGTGGGAGTGGCGCAACGACCCCGTGACCCGCGCGGTCTCTCGCCACCACGACGTCGTGCCCTACGCCGACCACGTGGCCTGGCTGCGCGCGAGCCTGGAGCGCCCCGACCGCCACGTCCTGGTCGGGGGTCACGACGGGGTGGACGTCGGCACCGTGCGGTGGGACCTCGAGGAGGGCGCCGAGTGGGAGGTGTCGATCGTGCTCGCCCCGGGGGCGCGGGGGCGCGGGCTGGCTCCCGGACTGCTTCGGGCCGGCGAGCAGTGGCTCTCGGGAGGCACCGCCGTCGACGCCTACCTCGCCGTGGTGCACACCGACAACACGGCGTCGCGCCGCCTCTTCGTCAGCGGCGGCTACGTGCCCGACCTGCCGCCCGACGCGCACGGGTTCGAGCGCTGGGTGCGCACCGTCAGATGAGGTCCCAGGTGAGCGGGGTGCCCCGTGCCACGTCGCGGGCGAAGGTGCGCCCCGCGACACTGTCGAAGGTGTCGGTGGGCAGGCCGCCCGCCGGGCGGATGGAGCGCACGTTGTCGGCGGTCACCACGTCGCCGGCGCGGACGTCGGCGACGACGTAGAGCGAGCGGCGCAGGGCCAGCGTGTCGCGCTCGGACTCGGTCGGGCCGAACCGCGGCGGGGCGACCGCGAGCCGCGCGGCCGCGGTCTCGCGCACCAGGGCGGCGAGCTCGTCCGGCTCGAGCGAGAAGTCGGAGTCGACCCCGCCGTCCTCGCGGCGCAGCGTCACGTGCTTCTCGAGGGCCACCGCGCCGAGCGCGACGGCTGCCACCGACACACCGATCCCCGCGGTGTGGTCGGACAGCCCGATCGGGATGCCGAACGCCTCGCGGAGCGTGGGGATCGACAGCAGCCGCGCGTCGGCGGGGTCGGCCGGGTACGACGCGGTGCACGCGAGGAGCACCATCTCGGTGCAGCCTCCCTGGCGGGCGGCCGCGAGGGCCGCGTCGATCTCACCGAGCGTCGCCATGCCGCTGGAGAGAATCATCGGCTTGCCGGTGGCGGCGACCTCGCGGATGAGCGGCAGGTCGACCAGCTCGGCCGAGGCGATCTTGTACACCGGGCAGTCGAGCGACTCGAGCAGCTCGACCGCCGTGGGGTCGAAGGGGCTCGAGAACGGCAGCAGCCCGTGCTGGCGGGCCCGTTCGAACATCGGCGCGTGCCACTCCCACGGCGTGTGCGCCTCGTCGTAGAGGTCGTGGAGGGAGCGCCCGCCCCACAGGTCGTGACCCGAGCGGATGCGGAACTGCGGCCCGGGGGCGTCGATGGTGAGGGTGTCGGCGGTGTAGGTCTGGAACTTCACGGCCTGGGCGCCGCTCGCCGCGATCGCGTCGATGATCTCCAGGGCTCGCTCCAGCGAGCCGTTGTGGTTGCCGGAGACCTCGGCGATGACGAAGGGGGTCTCGTCGGGCCCGACCCGGTGGCCGGGTAGGTCGATCGGGGACACGTGGCGCTCGGACATGGTCGCCTCTGCGAGAAAGGGACGGCGGTCTGCGGACAGCCTAGGCCAGGGCCCGATGCGGCCCTGTTCACAAAAGGAGCGGTTCCCGGTGCCGGCCCCCGGGCCCGGAGGTATATTGCCAAGGTCTGTGACGGGCGTGACGGCTGGGGCTGCAGGGAGTTCAGGTCGGGCGTCCGACATGGTGCCTGTCACCGACCCCCTGCGAAAGAACCCCATGACGGATCAGCCAGCCCGCCACGTCCTGCCCCGGCGCGGTGCGCGCCGAGTCGCGCTCGCCGCGGCGATCGCCGTGATCGCCCCTGTCGGTGTCGTCGTCGTGGGTCCCTCGACCACCGCCGCCGCTCGGCCGACCCCGGTGCGCACGACTGACGTCCAGGTCAGCCCGCGCGCGGTCGCCCCACGCGACCTCGGCGGCGATCTTCCGGCGCGCACGAAGGCCGGTGCCATCACGGACGCGCACCGGGTGGCCGGTGGGCTCGCGGTCGTGGGCGCGACCTGGGCCGAGGGTGCGCTGCGAGAGGGCGACCGGATCGAGCTGCGCACCAGGCGTGACGGCGTCTGGCAGCCGTGGCAGGCGATGGAGGTCGACGACGCCGAGCACGGCCCCGACCCCGACTCCGCAGAGGGGCGGGCCTCACGACCGGGCACGGCCCCCGTCATCGTGGAGGGCGACGCGTCACAGGTGCGGGTCGTCACGTCGCGCCCCACGGCGCCGTCCGTCGACGTGACGTTCGTCGACCCGGGGACCTCTCCGGCCGATGCCTCCGCCGGCGCCCCGGTCGCCGGGGCCGCCTCGGCAGCCGCGGCGCGCCCCACCATCGCGACCCGCAAGGACTGGGGTGCCGACGAGTCCCTGCGCAAGGGCACCCCGCAGTACGGCCAGGTGCAGGTCGGCTTCGTGCACCACACCGTCGGCACGAACTCGTACACCGCCGCCCAGGTGCCCGCGATCATCCGCGGGATCTACGACTTCCACGTCAACGGGCGCGGCTGGAACGACGTCGGCTACCAGTTCCTCGTCGACCGGTTCGGACGAGTCTGGGAGGGCCGCGCCGGGGGCGTGGACAAGGCGGTGGAGGGTGCCCAGGCCGGTGGGTACAACTCGGGCTCGTTCGGCGCGTCCGTCATGGGCGACTTCAGCTCGGCGTCGGTCCCCTCGGCGGTGACCACCTCGTTGGCGAAGCTCTTCGCCTGGAAGTTCGCCCTCCACGGCACGCCGGTCACCGGGAAGGTCTCGGTGATGGACAAGACGTTCAACCGGATCTCCGGCCACCGTGATGCGAACCAGACAGCGTGCCCGGGGGCCCGCCTCTATGACAAGCTCCCGGCGCTGCGCACGGCCGTGGCCGCGCGGGTGGGGTCCCGATCCCCGTCGACGATGGACCGGTCGGTCGACTCCGGCGGGACGCCCGACGTCCTGGCCGTGGCACCCGATACGGCCTACCCGTCGGACACCGGTCAGGTCCTGCGCTCCGCGTCGACCCAGCCGGTTCGCGCCGGCGTGCGCATCGGCGCCGGGTGGAACTCCCTGCGCCACGTCGTCCTCAGCCCAGACCTCACCGGCGACGGGCGGGCCGACATCGTCGCAGTCCGGCCCGCGACGGGCGCGCTGCGCGTCTACCGCGGCGACGGGCGCGGCGGCTTCGCGGGCGTCGAGGAGCGTGGCGCCGGCTGGAACGTCATGACCCGCCTCGTGGCGGGCGGGGACCGCACCGGCGACGGGCGAGCCGACCTCCTCGCCGTGCGGACCGACGGGTCGCTGGTGCTCTACGAAGGGGACGGGGCCGGCTGGTTCACCACCGGCCGCGTGGTCTCCACGGGCTTCGGTGTCTATCGCGCCCTCACGGATGCCGGGGACGTCAACGGTGACGGGCTGCGCGACCTCTTCGCCGTGCACGCGTCCACCCATGTCCTCGACCTGCGCCCGGGCCTGGCCGGAGGCGGGGTGGGGCCTGCGGTGAAGTGGGGATCCGGTTGGCAGGGGTTGGACCAGGTGACGTCCGCGGACCTCGACGGCGACGGCCGGTCGGACCTCCTCACCCGGATGCCCGACGGACGGATGCGCTCGTACTTCGGCGACGAGGCCAGCCGGCTCACGCGCAGCAACACCTTCGGTCGAGGGTGGGGCGTCATGGACAGCGTCACGACGGGTCCGGACTGGAACGGCGACGCCGTGCCGGATCTCATTGCTCGGGTCGTCTCGAACGGTGACCTTCGGCTCTATCCCGGGACCGGGCAGCGCGACTTCTCCCTCGCGCCCCTCGAACTGCGCACCGGGGTCACCGGAACGGATCTGGTGCGGGTCGTGGGCGACGTCGACGGCGACGGCCTCGCCGACGCCGTGGCCCGCACCGAGACCGGGGACCTCGTCGGCCTGCGCGGACGGGGCGACGGGAGCTTCGAGCGTGTCTCGGCGCGGATCGGGCCCGGGTGGCAGGTGTTCGACCTCATCGAACCGGTGGGCGACTACACCAACGACGGCGTTCCGGACCTCGTGGCGCGCACCCCGGACGGGGCACTGCGCGTCTACGCCCTCACCAGGTCGCTGACCGTGGCCTGGCAGCTGCCGATCGGCAGTGGCTGGCAGTCGGCCCGCAGCATCACCGCGACGGGCGCCGTGAACGCCGACGTCAACGCGGACGTCGTCGTGCTCCGCACGGACGGCTCGGTGCGGCTGTACCGGGGGACCGGTCCGGGTGCCCTCAACTACTACGACGTGGTGCTGACCGGTCAGACCGACCTCGTGCGCATCGTCGGCACGGGCGACTTCACCGGAGACGGCCCGAACGACATCCTGGGGCTGGCCGCCAGCGGCCGGCTGTACGTGTACCCCGGCGACGGCGCGGGTGGCTTCCGGTCATCGCGCCAGCCCGTCCGCTCCACCTCGGAGGTCGACCGTGTCCTCAGCTGACCACGTCCGCCGCGCCGCCCGCATGGTCGTGGCCGCCGTCTTCGCGGTGGCTGCCGGCCTGGCCGCCGCGCCCTCGGCCTCGGCGGAGGAGGTCTATCCGCGGCCGGCGGGCACGACCATCGACTTCCTGGGGCACGGCTGGGGTCACGGCAACGGGATGTCGCAGTACGGGAGCCTGGGCGGGGCGCAGGCCGGGAAGACCTGGCAGCAGATCCTCGCGCACTACTACACCGGCACCACCCTGGGCAGCATCGGGTCGCCCACGATCAGGGTGCGGGTCGCGTCGCTCGGTACCTCGGTCCAGGCGTATCCCGCCACCGGTCTGAGGGTGACCTGGGACCTCACGCACTCCTCGGTGCTGCCGACGAGTCGCAACGGCACCACGATCGCGCGCTGGCGGATCGTGCCCGCGGCGAAGGTCGCGGGAACCAAGACCCGGTTCGTCCTGCAGTACCTGCCCTCCGGGTCGTCGACGTGGGCGTTCTACGCGACCGCGACCGTCCCTGGCACGGGGGCGTTCCTCAACTCGACGAGCGGCACCGTGACCACGCTGCGCGGCAGCACCAAGGTGGTCTACCGCGGCCAGGTGCGGGGCACGCTGATCGGCTCGGCGGGCGCGGAGTCCCTCGTGCCCGTCGTCGCGCTCCCGCTCGAGAGCTACCTGCTCTCGGTCGTTCCCAGCGAGTCGCCGGCCTCGTGGCCGGCGGCGGCGCTGAGCGCCCAGGCCGTCGCCGCCCGCTCCTTCGCCGAGTACCACCGGCGCTACCTGCCGATCAGCAGTGCGTGGTACGACGTCTACGACGACACGCGCAGCCAGGTCTTCACCGGCACCAAGGTCGGGAGCGTCGACAAGGAGTTCCCGTCGTCGACCGCTGCTGTCAACGCCACGGCGAAGCAGGCGATGTTCTACGACGGCGCGGTCGTCTACGCCCAGTTCTGCTCCTCCAGCGGGGGGTACACGAACACCGGGAGCAAGCCGTACCTCAAGGCCGTACCCGACCCGTGGGACGCCGTGTCGAGCAACCCCAACAACACGTGGCAGAAGACCGTCGCGATCACCACCATCGAGAAGGCCTACCCGGGCATCGGGCGGCTCGAGGCGCTGCGGATCACCTCCAGGACCGGCCTCGGTGACGAGGGCGGGCGCGTGCTCGGCATCACCGTCGTGGGCTCGAGCGGGTCGGTGGCCACGACCGGCATCTCCTTCGCGTCGAAGGTCGGTCTCAAGCACCACTGGTTCACGCCCCAGCTGCCCGGGTCCTCACCCTCCTACCCGCGTGACGTCACCGGTGACGGGAACGCCGACGTCGTCGCCATCGAGTCCTCGGGTGGCTACCTGCGGGTGTACCCCTCGACGGGCAGCGGTGGCTGGGAGACCCCGTACCGCACCGGTCCGGGCTGGAACGCCTACGCCAAGGTGCTCACCGCGGGCACCTGGGACGCCGACCCGATCTCCGACCTCATCGTCCAGGACTCGGCAGGCGGGCTCTTCCGGCGCAGTGGCACCGGGACGGGCTCGTTCGGTGCGGCGGTCCGCATCGGGTCGGGCTGGACCATCCACAACCTGGTGATGCCCGTCGGCGACTTCGACGGGGACGGCCTCACCGACCTGATCGCCCGCCGCACCGACGGCGTGCTCGTCCTCTATGCCGGCAACGGCCGCGGTGGCTTCCAGGTGGGCGCCGGACGCCAGATCGGCACCGGCTGGGGCCCGTTCACCGCCGTGTTCAGCCCCGGCGACTTCGACGGGGACGGCCCGCCCGACCTCCTGGCTCGGGCCGCAGACGGAACCGTCTACCTGTACCGCGGCAACGGTGTCGGTGGCTGGCTGCTCCCACGCGCGACCGTCGCCACCGGGTGGCAGCAGTACACCGCCCTGACCTCGCCCGGTGACTTCACCGGCGACGGCAAGGCGGACGTCCTGGCCCGTACGGCCGACGGCGCGCTGTACGTCATCCCCGGCGACGGGAACGGGGCGTTCACCGCGCCGTCCAAGGTCGGTGCGGGCTGGAACATCTTCTCCACGATCCTGCTCTGATGAGCTCAACGAGGCTTCGCGCGTTCCACCTCGGACGGTGGCTGTCGGGCGGGTGCTACGTTGCCGGCACGTGACCGTCCTCTCGGAGAGATCGTGAGCAAGGTGTGCCCAGTGATGGCCGTGCCCTCAGGTGGTCGGCAGGGCTCCTCCCGGTCCTGATCGCCGTCTGGCTGCTTCTCGCACATGGAGTGACCCCGGGGGAGCTTGCTGTCTATGCGGGCTACCTGGTCCTGGGCGTGGTCGGCCCGGGGCTGCTCGTGGCGCGTGCAGTCCTCGGCCGGCAAGTGCTGCTCGCAGCCGACCTTGCGCTGGGCGCGGTAACCGGGATGGTGCTGCAACTCGCGGCGTGGTTCGTGGCAGTCGGGACGGGGCTGGGGGGTTGGATCCGGGTTTGGGTCGTCGTGGTCTACGCCGCGTTCGCCCTCACCCCGGCTCTGCGCCGCCACTGGCGACCGGGCCACTCCGAGCGGCTGAACCCAGTGGTCGCGTGGGTCCTGTCCCTGTCGACCGCGCTCGTGTCGGTTTGGTTCACAGGGCTGTTCGCGTCCACCCAGCCTCTCACCGGGCGGCACGAATGGCCGTTCGACATGTACTGGCACCTCGGCCTGGTCGAGATGTTCGCGCGCCAGGTTCGGCCCGAGGACTCGCAGGTCGCCGGTTCTCACCTCGCTTACCACTACTTCTCCCAC
>DASQEZ010000154.1:0-2203 GCA_035633415.1 Ornithinibacter sp.
CGGAGCCTCGGCCACCGGAGCCTCGACCACCGGAGCCTCGACCACCGGAGCCTCGACCACCGGAGCCTCGACCACCGGAGCCTCGTCCTCGGGCCGGCGCGCCCGTGCCGGGCGACGCGTCGCTCCGCGGGCCGCGGCGACCGCAGCAGCCTCGCGCTCGGCGCGCACGCCGCTGACGTCGCCCTTGTAGATCCAGACCTTCACGCCGATCCGACCGAAGGTGGTCCGGGCCTCGTAGAAGCCGTAGTCGATGTTGGCCCGCAGGGTGTGCAGCGGGACGCGGCCCTCGCGGTAGAACTCCGAGCGGCTCATCTCGGCGCCGCCGAGGCGGCCCGAGCACTGCACCCGGATGCCCTTGGCGCCGGCCTTCATCGCCGACTGCATCGACTTGCGCATCGCGCGACGGAAGGAGACCCGGCTCGAGAGCTGCTCGGCGACACCCTGGGCCACGAGCTGTGCATCGATCTCGGGGTTCTTCACTTCGAGGATGTTGAGCTGGACCTGCTTGCCGGTCAGCTTCTCGAGATCGCCGCGGATGCGGTCGGCCTCGGCTCCACGTCGTCCGATGACGATGCCGGGGCGAGCCGTGTGGATGTCCACGCGCACTCGGTCACGGGTGCGCTCGATGTCCACGCGGGAGATGCCGGCACGCTCCATGCCCTTGACCATGAGCCGCCGGATGGCCACGTCCTCCTTGACGTAGTCCCGGTAGCGCTGACCAGGCTTGCTGCTGTCGGCGAACCACCGGCTGGAGTGCTCCGTGGTGATGCCGAGCCGGAAACCGTTTGGGTTGACCTTTTGACCCACGTCCGGGTCACCCCTTCTTCCGTGCCGGCGCGGACTCGCGCGCGGCAACGACGACCGTGATGTGGCTGGTGCGCTTGCGGATGCGGAAGGCCCGCCCCTGGGCGCGCGGTCGGAACCGCTTGAGGGTCGGGCCCTCGTCGACGAACGCCTCGCTCACATAGAGCGAGCGCGGGTCGAGGTTGTGGTTGTTCTCGGCGTTGGCGATGGCGCTGTCCAGGACCTTGCCGACCGGCTCGGTCGCGCCCTGCGGCGCGAACCGCAGCACGGCCTGAGCCTCGGCGGCCGGCAGACCCCGAATGAGGTCGACCACGCGCCTGGCCTTCATCGGCGTGACGCGCACGTACCGAGCGCTTGCTCGGGCGGTGCCTTCCATCGCTTTCCCCTTGCTTGTCGGGTGTTCGTTCTGCCAGACCGGCGTCGCGTCAGCGACGACGGCCCTTGCGGTCGTCCTTCTCGTGCCCACGGAAGGTGCGCGTGGGAGCGAACTCGCCGAGCTTGTGCCCGACCATGGACTCCGTCACGAAGACGGGGACGTGCTTGCGGCCGTCGTGCACGGCGATCGTGTGGCCGAGCATGGCCGGCACGATCATCGAGCGACGCGACCACGTCTTGATGACGTTCTTGGTCCCCTTGTCGTTCTGTACGTCCACCTTCGCGATCAGGTGGTCGTCGACGAACGGGCCCTTCTTCAGACTGCGCGGCATCCCGGGAGCTCCTAGCGCTTCTTGTTCGACTTGCGACGGGTGACGATGAGGGCGTCGCTCGCCTTGTTGGGCTTGCGGGTACGTCCTTCGGCCTGGCCCCACGGGCTGACCGGGTGCCGGCCTCCCGAGGTCTTGCCCTCACCACCACCGTGCGGGTGGTCGACAGGGTTCATGGCAACACCGCGGACCGTGGGGCGCTTGCCCTTCCAGCGCATGCGGCCGGCCTTGCCCCAGTTGATGTTGGACTGCTCGGCATTGCCGACCTCACCCACAGTGGCGCGGCAGCGGAGATCGACCTTGCGCATCTCACCCGAGGGCATCCTGAGCTGGGCGAAAGGACCGTCCTTGGCCACCAGCTGCACGGACGTTCCGGCGGAGCGAGCGATCTTGGCACCGCCACCGGGCCGCAACTCGATCGCGTGGATCACGGTGCCGACCGGGATGTTGCGCAGCGGCAGGTTGTTGCCCGGCTTGATGTCGGCGCTCGGGCCGTTCTCCACCCGGTCGCCCTGCTTGAGCAGACGCGGAGCGATGATGTAGCGCTTCTCGCCGTCCGCGTAGTGCAGCAGTGCGATGCGAGCGGTGCGGTTCGGGTCGTACTCGATGTGCGCGACCTTGGCCGGCACCCCGTCCTTGTCGGCGCGCGTGAAGTCGATGACCCGGTAGGCACGCTTGTGCCCGCCACCCTGGTG
>DASQEZ010000155.1:0-2958 GCA_035633415.1 Ornithinibacter sp.
GACGTCGGCCGCGTAGGCCCGGCCGAACCGCTTGATGAACGGCCCGAGCCACACCGCGATGGCGATGAGGACGAGGGTCACGGCGACTTCGAGGATCCACCAGGGCATGGCGAGGGCTCCGTTCGTGCGGGGGGTCAGGAGGAGGACGGCTGACGTCGCTGCCGCGGCGACCGTGACGCCGGCCACCGCCGTCAGGATGCCGCTGCGCCGCCGCCTCCGGTCGGCGTCGATGCTGTCGAGGACGCGATCGAACAGGTCGGGGGACGGCCGGGTCGGGGACTGGGTCAGGGCCTTGGTGATGCGGTCCTCGAGCTGGGTCATCGCTGCGCCTCCAGGGTCGAACCGAGGGCGTCGAGCCCACGCTGCAGGTGGGTCTTGACGGTGTTGACCGACAGGCCCAGCGTCGCGGCGATCTCGGCGATGGGCATGTCGTAGTAGTAGCGCAGCGTGACGCAGTCGCGCTGGCGCCGGGGGAGCGCGCGCAGGGCTTCGACGACGGCGGTGCGCTCGGCGCGCTCCTCGGCGGTCTCGGCCGCGGAGGGGGCGTCCGGCTGGGCGGGTGGGCGGTGTCGCCACGAGACGAAGCCGCGCCGGTTGTGGTCGCGGGCGAGGTTGATGACGATCGAGCGGAGGTAGGCGGCCGCGCGGTCGGGGTCGCGCAGCCTGCCGTGGTGGCGGGCGAAGCGGATGAACGCCTCCTGCACGAGGTCCTCGGCGGCCGTCTTGTCGTCGACGTAGAACCGGGCCAGGCGGGTGAGCGAGGCGGCCTCGGCATCGAACATCGCGGCGACGTCGACCGGACCCGTGTCCGCGACGTCGACCCGCGTGAGACCGGGCGCCACAACCTCCATCACCTGGACGGACGAGCGAGCGGCCCGGACGGGTGACAGCGGGACCCGACGAACGTCGGGCCCACGCTTGTGCACTTCTCCCGCGGGCCGGGGGTCACCCCGGTCGGGACGCTCGGCCGTCTGCCAGGTGTCCGCACTCCTGCGGGCCCGACCGAGAGGACCACCATGTCCGTCGCCTCCCGCCGAGCACTCGCCGTGCCGGCCATTGTCGCGCTCGCCGCCGTCGCGGCGACAGCCCCAGCCTCCGCCGGTCCTCGAGGGCCACTGGTCCGGACCTCCGGGCCGCTGTCGGACCTCCAGAGCACCGCCGGTCCCTTCGACGGTGCCACCGCCGCCTTCCAGCTCGTCGCCTCGGCGAAGGGCAGCCATGGCCTGCTGCGCATCCGCGGGGTCGACGCCTCGGCGGACGGTGAGACGTTCGGGGCCCACCTCCACCTCGGTCCGTGCATCGCCGGCAACGGTGCGGCCGCCCTCGGCCACTACAACACCGATGTGATCGCGGGCGTGACCCCGCCCGAGATCAGCGACGACACCGAGATGTGGCTCGACATCACGGTCGATGACGGTGCCGGCACCGCGACGGCGTCCGTGCCCTTCGTCCCGCTCGCCGGGACGCGCTCGGTCGTCGTTCACGCGTTGGAGACCGACCACCACACGGGAGCGGCCGGCGCCCGACTGGCCTGCCTCCCGGTGGTGTGGTGATGCTCCGCGTGCTGCGAGCATTCGGCATCGGGGCGCTCGCCGGGCTCGCCTGGGGCGTCGTGGCCCGCGGCTTCATGCGGCTCCTCGCCGAGGAGCCCGCGTTCACCTGGAGCGGGACCCTGGCCATCGTGGGCGTCGCGACCGTCGTCGGTGGCCTCGTCATGGTCGTGCGCACGGCCCGCCTGACCGGCCGGAGCCGGTGGTGGCGCCTCCTCGGGCTGCCCTTCGTGCTGATGTTCGGCGGCGCGGGGGTCACGTTGGTCCCCGGCGTCGTCGGCGTGGTGATGCTCGCCGACCATCGGCGCTGGCTGCGGGTGCCCGGCGCCGCCCTCGTGGGCCTCGTCGTGTGGTTCGTCGTGGTCCAGGAGCTGGAGGGGTCGCCGACGGCCCGGCAGTGGGCCGGTGTCGTCGTCATGCTCGGCTGCCTCGTGGTGCTCGGACTGGCTGCCCGGGAGCTCGTGCGGCGCTGGCGGCCCGAGGTGGTGGCGGCACCGGCCGGAGGGTCGGGCGACCTCGTGCGCGGGCCCAGCGCCCGGGTTCCCGTCCCGGTGGACGACGACGCGGGGCGCAGGAGCAGCATCGCGCCCTAGGCTGTTCCCGTGCTGCGCACACGCTCACCGGTTCGTCCGCTGTCGCTGGCCGACCGCGACGACGCCCTCGAGGTGTGCGCTCGCGACCTCCCGCGCGGGGTGTTCGTGGCGGCCCGGATCCTCGAGGGTGCCCGTACCGGTTCCCTCGCCAGTGTCCTGGGCCACCGGGTCGACGGTCGGCTGACCGCGCTGTGCTGGGCGAGCGCGAACGTCGTGCCGGTCGGCACCACCGACGACAGCCGGGCCGCGTTCGCCGACCGCGTGCGACGCTGGCGGGGCCGTTGCGCGTCGGTCTTCGGCCCCCGCGACGAGGTCGACGGGCTCTGGCGCGAGCTCGAGCCGCACTGGGGGCCGGCCCGCGTGGTGCGCCACCGGCAGCCGCTGCTCGTCGCCGACCGGCTGCCCTCGACCCTGGGCGTTCCGCTGGACCCTCGGGTGCGCCCGGCGCGCGTCGACGAGGTCGACCTGGTGCTCCCGGCGGCCGAGCACATGTTCACCGCCGAGATCGGCTACCCGCCCTACCGGGGCAGCGACCGCGGATACCGGGCCTCGCTCGCGTCGCTCGCCAACCGCGGGCACACCTATGTCGTCGTCGAGCACGGCCGGGTGATCTTCAAGACCGACATCGGCAGCCTCGCCCTGGGCTGCGCCCAGCTCCAGGGAGTGTGGCTGGCACCCGAGCTGCGCGGCCAGGGCCTCGCCGTGCCGATGCTGGCGAGCGTCATCGAGCAGGTGATGGTCGGCCCGGCGCCCCTGGTCACCCTCTACGTCAACGACTTCAACACCTCGGCGCGAGCGACGTACCACCACATCGG
>DASQEZ010000156.1:0-10595 GCA_035633415.1 Ornithinibacter sp.
CCGCGAGATGTTCGACGGTCTCTGGCCGGGCTTCGACGACGAGGAGGTGCCGATCACCTCGATCACCAACGGCGTGCACGGCCCGACCTGGGTCGACCGCAAGGTCTTCGAGCTGGCCCGCACCCACGCCGACGTGCACGAGCTCGACACCCAGGAGTCCTGGGAGGCGTTCGCCACCGTGCCGCGCGACGCCGTGTGGGCGACCAAGCGCGAGCTGCGCCTGCAGCTCGTGGAGGAGGCCCGCCGCCGCACCCGCAAGTCCTGGCTCGAGCGGGGGGCGTCGCAGGCCGAGCTCGGCTGGGTCGACGGCATCCTCGACCCCGACGTGCTCACCATCGGCTTCGCCCGTCGGGTGCCCACCTACAAGCGCCTCACCCTCATGCTGCGTGACCCGGCCCGGCTCAAGAAGCTGCTGCTGCACCCCACGCGGCCCATCCAGCTCGTCATCGCGGGCAAGTCGCACCCGGCCGACGAGACCGGCAAGCAGCTGATCCAGCAGCTGGTGAAGTTCGCCGACGACCCCGAGGTGCGCCACCGCATCGTGTTCCTGCCGAACTACGACATCGCGATGGCCCGGCGCCTCTACCCGGGCTGCGATGTGTGGCTGAACAACCCGCTGCGCCCGTTCGAGGCGTGTGGCACGTCCGGGATGAAGGCCGCGCTCAACGGTGCGCTCAACCTGTCCATCCTCGACGGCTGGTGGGACGAGTGGTTCGACGGCAAGAACGGCTGGGCGATCCCGACCGCCGACGGGGTCGAGGACCCCGACCGCCGCGACGACATCGAGGCGAAGGCGCTCTACGACCTCGTCGAGAGCCAGGTCGCTCCGCGGTTCTACGACACCGACGAGAACGACCTGCCGCAGAACTGGCTGGCCATGATGATGCACACCGTCACCACGCTCGGCCCCAAGGTGCGGGCCAGCCGGATGGTGCGCGACTACACCGAGAAGCTCTACGTGCCCGCCGCCCGCTCGGGCTGGGCGCTCAAGGAGGGCGGCTACGCCGGAGCGCGCGACCTCGCGGCCTACAAGGCCAAGGCCCGCGGTGCCTGGGGCGAGGTGCACGTCGACCACGTCGAGTCCTCGGGCGTCGGTGACAGCCCCGAGCTCGGCGAGACGCTGCACGTGACCACCTACGTCTCGCTCGGCGACCTCACTCCCGACGACGTCGAGGTGCAGGTCGTGCACGGCCGCACGAACCACCACGGTGACGAGCTGCACGACGTCTCGTCGGTGCCGCTGCAGCACGTGGAGTCCTACGAGCACGGCCGCCACCAGTTCTCCGGCGACCTGCTGCTGCGGTCCTCGGGCGCGTTCGGCTACACCGTGCGGGTGCTGCCCAAGCACCTCGGGCTGGCCCGACCGAGCGAGCTGGGCCTGGTCGCCAACGCCTGACCCACGTCAGTGGGTGGTGGTTCCCTCGACGAGGCGGTCTCGGGTCACGTCGGCGAGGGTCCGGCACCCGGTGAGCGCCATCGTGAGGTCGAGCTCGGCGCGGATGTTGCGCAGCACCTCCGCGACCCCCTCGGCGCCGGCGAGCGCGAGCCCGTAGACGTGCGGGCGGCCGATGCCGACGGCATCCGCCCCCAGCGCGAGCGCGACGAACGCGTCGGCACCCGACCGGATGCCGCTGTCGAAGAGCACCGGCACCCCGGACCCGGCCTGGCGCACGGCGTCGACGACGCCGGGCAGTGCGTCGAGCGCTGCCACCGACCGGTCGACCTGCCGCCCGCCATGGTTCGACACGAGGATGCCGTCGAGCCCTTCGTCGACCGCTCGCCGGGCGTCGTCGGGGTGCAGCACCCCCTTGAGCACCACCGGCAGGCTGGTCATCTCGCGCAGGCGGGGCAGGTCGGCCCAGCTCAGCGAGGGCTTGGAGAACACGTCGAGGAAGGTCTCGACCGCGGCCCGCGGCTCGGGGGCCGACAGGTTGCGACGGGTGTCGCCGGGGTGGTTGCGGCTCAGCGACACCAGCGTGCGCACCGCTGCCGGGGTCGGGCGCGGCGGGGGCTCGGTCTCGGTGCCGGCCCCAGCCGCCGCGACCCGCTCCTCGACCAGCCGGCGGAACACCGGGTCCGAGGTGTACTGGGCGATGCCCTCGCCGCGGGCGAAGGGCAGGTGCCCGAGGTCGAGGTCGCGCGGTCGCCAGCCGAGGTATGCCGTGTCGAGGGTGACGACGAGGGCCTCGCTGCCGCAGGCCTGGGCCCGCTGCACCAGGCTCGCCACGAGGTCGTCGTCGCGGCTCCAGTACAGCTGGTACCAGTGGCCGGTACCGCCGAGCGCAGCGGCGACCTGCTCCATCGGCACCGACGCCTGGGTGCTGAGGATGGGGGTCACCTGCTGCTCGACGGCAGCCCGCGCCACGGCCAGGTCCGCGTCCGCATGGGCCGCGGAGAGCACCCCGATCGGAGCCACGAGCAGCGGCGAGGCGTGCCGGCGCCCGAACAGGTCGACCCCGAGGTCGCGCTCGGTGGTGTCGACGAGCATGCGGGGGACCACACGCCACCGGGCGAAGGCCTCCCGGTTGGCCCTCGCGGTCGCCTCGCCCCCTGCCGACCCGGCCACGTACGCGAACCCGCGACGTGACATCACCCTCCGGGCGGCCTCCTCGAGGGCCTCGCCGTCGGTCGGCACCTTGGGGCGTCGGCCGAAGGTGCCCGCCCGGTAGATGGCCGACTGGGCGGCCTTCCCGATCTCTGCGAACGGCATCCGGGCTCCTTCGTGGGCGGCGGTCGACGTGCTGAGGCTGCCGCCTGTCTACCGGATCGCGCCGGCGGGCGGAAGGTGGGCCCGGCCCGGCCGCACCGGGCCTAGGGTGTGCGCCATGCCGCGTTTCTCCTGGGCCGCCTGGGGCCTCCTCGTCGTCGTGCTCGACCTCCCGCTGCTCGGCTGGGACGTGCTGCCCGACCTCGTCGGCTACGTCTGGCTGTTCGTCGGCCTGGCCGGCGGGGCCGCGCTGCACCCGGGGTTCGCTCGGGCCCGTGCCGCGGCGGTCGCGGGGATCCCCGTCTCGGTCATCACGGGAACCCCGTGGACCAACGACATGACCGGGCTCGAGTGGGGCGCCGCGTTCGCCGGCATCCTCGTCTCGGTGGTCATCCTGCACCAGCTCGGAACCGCCATCCGCGACCTCGACCCGGTGGTGGGCGACAGCGACCAGCGCAGGTGGGCCAACGGCATCCGGATCGCGGCCCCCGTCGCGGGCGCCGTGCAGCTCGTGGGGCTGGTGCTCATCGCCACGGTGCTCGCCGTGCTCTACATCATCGGGCTGCTCGGCCTGGTCGTCGTGGGCATCATCGCCGTCGTGCTGCTGCACCGGGTCAACCGGGCCGGCTGGCTGGCCACGGCCACCCCGGTGGAGCCGGCAACGCCCTGACCCCGAGCAGGTCAGCGCAGGAAGGGGACCTCACGGTCGAGCAGGCCGCGCTCCTTGAGCTCGGCGCGCAGCGGGATCTCGTCGTCGATCCAGCCGGTCTGCTTGATGCCCCAGAACGACGCGTGGTCGGGGCCGTAGCCGAGCAGCTGCTGCTGCAGCGGGGTCAGGCCCTTGAACCAGTCGGAGGACTGGTCGGCGACGGCCTCGTCGAGCGGGCGGATCCAGCGGTAGGTGTAGCCGATGAACATCAGCTTGCGGATGCGCTCGCTCTTGTTCATCGAGCGCGAGTGCCACAGGCGGCGGTCGAAGATGAACGCGTCGCCGGGGTTGAGCAGCACCTCGACGGCGCCCTCGGGCTCGACGATCGGGTCGCCCGGCTTCTCGGGGCGGCCGGCGAGGGTGTTGTCCTTGTGGCTGCCCGGGATCACCTTGGTGTTGCCGTATCCCGGCTCGTACAGGTCGGTGAGGGCGTAGCTGATCTTCGTCATGAACATCGGGCGGACGTCCATGTCGATGTCGGAGTTCTGCCGGTAGCCGTCCTGGTGCCAGTTCCAGAACGGTGGCTCGTCCTTGGGCGGGTTGACGTCGATGTGGTTGTGGTGCGTGTAGATGTTCCAGCCCATCGTTCCCCAGATGTAGGGGAAGGTGCGCGGCCAGCTGAGCAGCTCGACGAAGCGCGGGTCGCGGTGCATCCAGCCCATGACGTGGATCGACCGGTCGGGGCGCAGCTCTCCGGCGGCCTCCTCCTCGGCGTAGATCCGGTCGACGGCGTCCTCGAAGTACGCCCGGTCGTCCTCGGGCAGGGCGTTCGGGATGACGACGAAGCCGTCACGGTCGTACTGCTCGCGGATGGCCGGGTCGAGCGGCTCGAAGCCGGTGGGCGCGGGAACGGTGGCGGTCATGCGGTGGTGCTCCCAACTGGTGCCGACGGTCGCGGGGGCACCCACCCGCTGCGGGCCGCCGGTCGGGCAGCTGCCGCCTCCTTGCCGGTCAGTCTAGGTGCGGCACCGGCCCGGACGTCGGACCCGGGGCCTCGCGACACGTTCGGTGACGGTCCCCGGCCCACTCAGGTGGGGTCGGTGGCCGCGTAGACCCGCAGGCTGGTGCCGGCCACCGTGACCGGGCCCGGCGGCTGGGTCCCGTCGCAGGGTTGGGGGCGCTCGTGGTCGCTGTCCCAGAGCAGCTGGTATGCCGTGACGCCCGGTGCTGCCGGCAGCGTGACCTCGTGCTCGTGCGCGCCGCCGTTGACGACGACGAGGGCCGAGGCGGAGCCCAGCCAGCCACCGGCCACGTACATCTGCACCACGCGGGTCCCCGGGTGGTCCCAGCGGTGGCCCATCGCGGTGCCGTCGGCGGCGTACCACTCCATGTCGCGGCTGCCGTCGTCGTGCACCTGGCGGCCGAGCGCCCAGACCCGCTGGCGCAGCGCCGGCAGCTCCCGGCGCACCCGGACGACGTGCTTCACCGTCGCGAGCAGGTCGGCCTGCCACGGTTCGAGGTCCCAGCTCAGCCAGCTGGTCTCGTTGTCCTGGCAGTAGGCGTTGTTGTTGCCGCCCTGGGTGCGTCCCATCTCGTCGCCCGCGTTGACCATCGGCACGCCGGTGGAGAGCAGTAGCGTGCCGAGGGCGTTGCGGATGGTGCGGGCCCGCGCCGCGATGACCGCCTCGTCGCCGGTCGGGCCCTCGACCCCGTGGTTCCAGGAGGTGTTGCCGTTGCTGCCGTCGCGGTTGTCCTCGCCGTTGGCCTCGTTGTGCTTGTGGTCGTAGGAGGTCAGGTCGGCGAGGGTGAACCCGTCGTGGGCGGCGACGAAGTTGACCGACGCGGTCGGCCCCCGGTCGCGGTGCCCGAACAGGTCGCGCGACCCCGCGAGGCGGGTGGCGAGGTCCTGGAGCCCGTGGGAGTGCTGACTGTGCGCCTGGGCCCGCACGTCGCTGATCCAGAACCGGCGCACGGCATCGCGGAAGCGGTCGTTCCACTCCATGAACGGCGGCGGGAACTGGCCGGTGCGCCAGCCGTGCATCCCGAGGTCCCACGGCTCGGCGATGAGCGTGACCCGCGAGAGCACCGGGTCGGTGCGCAGCGCGACGAGGAACGGGTGGTCGGGGTCGAACTCGTCACCGCGACCGCGGCCGAGCGCGACGGCGAGGTCGAAGCGGAACCCGTCGACGTGGAACTCCTGCACCCAGTAGCGCAGCGAGTCGAGCACCATCCGGCAGACCACGGGGTGCCGCAGGTCGAGGGTGTTTCCGCAGCCGGTCACGTCGATGTCGCGGCCACGCTCGTCGAGGCGGTAGTACGCCCGCTGGTCCAGGCCACGCCAGGAGAGCGTGGCGCCGGTGCGGTCCTGCTCGGCGGTGTGGTTGTAGACCACGTCGAGGATGACCTCGATGCCCGCGCGGTGCAGCAGCTTGACCATGCCCTTGACCTCGTCGACCACGCCCTGCGGGTCGGTGGCGGCGGCGTAGTCGGGGTGCGGCGCGAAGAAGCCGAGGGTGTTGTAGCCCCAGTGGTTGGTCATGCCACGCCGCACCAGGTGCGGCTCGTGGGTGAAGACCTGCACCGGCAGCAGCTCGACCGCGGTGACGCCGAGCTCGGTGAGGTGGGCGACCGAGGCCGGGTGGGCCAGCCCGGCGTAGGTGCCGCGCAGCTCCTCGGGCACGTCGGGGTGCAGGGCCGTCTGGTTGCGCACGTGCGCCTCGTAGACGACCGTCTCGCTGCGGGAGCGGCCGGGCGGCCGGTCGTCCTCCCAGTCGAAGCCGTCACTGACGACGACGCAGCGTGGTACGTGGCCCCGGCTGTCGAGGTCGGAGCGCAGCTCGCCGTCACCGTGCCACGTGGCGTCGACGACGTGGCCGTAGACCTCGGGGCCCCAGAGCACCTCGCCCTCGACGGCGCGCGCGTACGGATCGAGCAGCAGCTTGGCCGCGTTGTGCCGCAGGCCGCTGTCCGGCCCCCACTCGCCGTCGACGCGCACGTTGTAACGCTGCCCCGGGCCGATGTCCGGCACGAAGCCGAACCACCACCCGTGCGCCCGCTCGACCAGGGCCACCCGCCGCTCGGAGGTGCCCTCGGTGTCGCCGGGCTCGAAGAGGCAGATCTCCACCCCGTCGGCGTGCCCGGCGTACACCGCGACGTCGGCGCCGCCCTCGACGAGGGTGACCCCGGGGGGCGGCGGCAGGTCACGACCGAGCGCGCCGTGGACGGGCGCGGTGTGGAGCGGGCGGGGCATGGAGGCGAGCCTAGTGAGTGGTTAGGTTGGACCCATGACCGATCCCACGTCGCTGCCCAACTTCCCGCCGCCGCCCGACGAGCACCCCTTGCGCGGCCGGGTCCTCGACGTGCTCGTCGACCTCGGCCTGCAGCCCAACCTCGACACCGATGGCGACGTGGCGTTCACCGTCAACGACCAGCAGCTCTTCGTGCGCTGCTCCGAGGGAGAGGTCGAGATCATGCGCGTCTTCGGCCAGTGGCAGATCCAGGACGAGATGGTCGAGGACCGACTCAAGCTGCACGAGACGTGCAACGAGCTCAACCTCAACATGAACTGCGTCAAGACCGGGGTGGCGGGCTCGACCCTCGTCGTCACCGGGGAGCACCTGGCCACGCCCGGCGCCGACCTGTCGACCCTGGTGCAGGTGTCGATCCAGGTGATCCTGTCCGCGGTGCGCATCTGGCACCAGCGGATGCTCGGGCTGGATCCGAACATCGAGGGCGACGCACCGTCAGGTGGTCCCCGATGAGCGAGCTGGTCCGCCTCGAGGTGGAGGACGGCATCGGCACGATCCGCCTCGACCGTCCCCCGATGAACGCCCTCAACGGCGAGATCCAGCACGGCCTGATCGCGGCCTGTCGCGAGGCCGCGCAGCGGCACGACGTCGCGGCCGTCATCGTCTGGGGCGGCGAGAAGGTCTTCGCCGCCGGTGCCGACATCAAGGAGATGGAGACGATGTCGTACACCGACATGGTCGACCACTCCGCCCTGCTGCAGGACTTCACCCGGGCGCTCGCCCGCCTGCCCAAGCCGACCGTGGCCGCCATCACCGGCTACGCGCTCGGGGGTGGGTGCGAGGTCGCGCTCGCGTGCGACTTCCGCATCGCGGCCGACGACGCCCGGCTCGGGCAGCCTGAGATCCTGCTCGGCATCATCCCCGGGGCCGGCGGGACCCAGCGGCTCGCCCGGCTCGTCGGGCCGTCGAGGGCCAAGGACCTCGTGTTCTCCGGCCGGTTCGTCAAGGCGGACGAGGCCCTGCGGATGGGGCTCGTCGACGAGGTCGTTCCCGCCGCCGAGGTCTACACCGCGGCCCGGGCCCGGATGGCCCGCTACGTCGGTGGCCCCGCCTACGCGTTGCGTGCCGCGAAGGAGGCCATCGACCGCGGCCTCGAGGTCGACCTCGAGAGCGGTCTCGAGATCGAGCGGATGCTGTTCACCGGCCTGTTCGCCACGAAGGACCGCGCCACCGGCATGCGCAGCTTCGTCGAGCAGGGACCCGGCAAGGCCACCTTCGAAGGCGCCTGAGCCTCCCGGTGGCGCCGCCTCGCCGCGCTCTCACCGCGGTGCTCGTCGTTCTCGCGCTGGCCGCCGCCGGCGTCCTCGCCGTGGGGACCCTGGGCTACTGCTCGGTGTTCGGCTGCACCTTCTTCTCCGAGGACTTCGACCCGCACGGCGAGCGGGCCACCTCCGCCCGGGCCGACGCCACGGCCGGCGTCGCGGCGCTGGCCGACCGGGTCTCCCTCGGGTACGAGGTGCTCGCCGTCGGCACCGTCGACGGGTGCGTGGAGGGGCAGCACAACTGGAAGCGCAAGGACGTCTACTCGCACGAGTGTTCGGTGGTCGACAGCCGGGTCCTCCTCGCGACGCGCGACCCCGCGGCCGTCGCCGACGGACTCACCGCGATGGATGCCGTGCTGCGCGGGCTCGGGTGCGCTCCTACGCCCGCCGGCGGTCTGGACCGGGTCCGTGACGAGTACTGGCGCGACGACAACCCGCAGGTGCAGCGGCGCGGTGCCGCCGGGCTCCCCAGCGCCTGGTACACCTGCTCGGACGGGCGCACGGTCCTGGCCAAGCCGACCTCCGACGCCGAGCCCTCGACCGACCCGGAAGCGGCCTTCGGCTCGAGGTCGCCCGGTGACGAGATCTCCGGCAGCTGGTACACCGCCGCGGACGTCTCTGCCCTGACGGCGTCAGGTGCGCAGCTGGCCCTCGTGATGCGCGTGGAGCAGACGTACTACCGCACCCGCTTCTGAACGATCCCGTCAGCGAACCGCGGGGTGATCGGAGGTCGCGTTCTCCTGCGCCGCCGACGCGGCGGGCCGTCGCCCGCGTGTCGAGGTGTCGGGCATCACGCCGCGCGGATGCGGAGGAAGCGGGCACCGGCTGAGAGAATCGACGGCACCCCACCGCGCCGGATGGTGGGGGCCCACCAGCCACCAGCGAAGGAAGAGGACGAGGCACGCATGAACATCGTCGTCTGCGTCAAGTACGTGCCGGACGCCCAGTCCGAGCGCACGTTCCGGGACTCCGACAAGACCGTTGACCGAGAGGGCGTCGACGGACTGCTGTCCGAGCTCGACGAGTACGCCGTCGAGGAGGCCCTGAAGATCGTGGACGCCGCCGGCGAGGGCGAGGTCACCGTGCTCACGGTCGGCCCCGCCGCCGCCGCCGACGCGATCAAGAAGGCCCTCCAGATGGGCGCTCACCAGGGCGTGCACGTCAGCGACGAGGCGATCCACGGCTCGGATGCCGTCGCCACGTCGCTCGTGCTCGCCGAGGCCGTCAAGAAGGCGACCGCCGGCTCCCCGGAGCTCGTGCTCACCGGGATGTCGTCGACCGACGGGGTCATGGGTGTCGTGCCCGCGATGCTCGCCGAGCGGCTCGGCCTGCCCCAGGTCACCTACGCGGCCGAGCTCACCATCGCCGACGGCACGGTGACGATCCGCCGCGACGGCGACACGGCATCCGAGACCATCGAGGCGAAGCTGCCGGCCGTGGTGTCGGTGACAGACCAGATCAACGAGCCGCGCTACCCCTCCTTCAAGGGGATCATGGCCGCGAAGAAGAAGCCGGTCGAGCAGTGGGGTCTGGCCGACCTCGGCGTCGACCCCTCGCTCGTCGGCCTCGACGCCGCGTGGACCTCGGTCGTCGCGTTCGCGAAGCGGCCCCCACGTGAGAAGGGCCAGATCGTCACCGACGAGGGCGACGGCGGCACCAAGCTGGCGGAGTTCCTCGCCGGCCAGAAGTTCCTCTGAGCCCGATCGACTGACAGGTAGGACGGAAAACCCATGGCTGAAGTACTCGTTCTCGTCGACCACGCCGGTGGGCGCCTGCGCAAGGCGACCGCCGAGCTGCTGACGATCGCCCGCCGTCTCGGCGAGCCCTCCGCCGTGCACATCGGTGCCGGTGCCGACCGGGCCCAGGTGACCCTGGCCAAGTACGGCGCCCACAAGGTCTACGTCGTCGACGACGCCGATGCCGAGGCGTACCTCGTCGCCCCGCAGGCCGAGGTGCTCGCCGCGCTGGTCGAGAAGGTCTCCCCGGCGGCCGTGCTGATCCCGAGCAACGCGTCCGGCAAGGAGATCGCCGCCCGCCTGGCCATCAAGACCGGCTCGGGCGTCATCACCGACGCGGTCGACGTGCGTGTCGGTGACAGTGGCATCGAGACCACGCAGTCGGTGTTCGCCGGCTCGTACACGGTCACCGCGACGGTCACCACCGGCACCCCCATCATCGCCGTCAAGCCGAACTCGGTGCCGCTCGAGGCGTCGCCGGCGGCCGGCGTGGTCGAGGCGTTCCAGGTGGCCCTCAGCGACACCGCGAAGGCCGCCCGAATCACCGACTCGCAGCCGAAGAAGGCCACCGGCCGACCCGAGCTCACCGAGGCCGCCATCGTCGTCTCCGGCGGCCGTGGCACCGGTGGTGACTTCAACCCGGTCGAGGAGTTCGCCGACTCGCTCGGCGCCGCCGTCGGCGCCAGCCGCGCGGCCGTCGACGCCGGCTGGTACCCGCACGGCAACCAGATCGGCCAGACCGGCAAGCAGGTGTCGCCGCAGCTGTACGTGGCGGCCGGGATCTCCGGGGCCATCCAGCACCGGGCCGGGATGCAGACGTCCAAGACGATCGTTGCGATCAACAAGGACGCCGAGGCTCCGATCTTCGAGCTGGCCGACTTCGGGATCGTCGGTGACCTCTTCGCCGTCCTGCCCCAGGCGACCGAGGAGATC
>DASQEZ010000157.1:0-2734 GCA_035633415.1 Ornithinibacter sp.
GCCCTACCCGTGGGTGCTCGCGTTCCCGGTGCAGACCGCGCTGATGGCCCGTCGCGACTTCCCCGTGCCGCTGCCGGGGATGGTCCACCTCGCGAACCACGTCACCACCCACCGACGGATGGATGCCGGCGACCCGATCACCCTGTCGGTGACCGCGGGTGCCTTGCGTCCGCACCGCAGGGGCCGCACCCTGGACGTGCGGCTCGAGGCCCGAGTCAGTGACGAGCTGGTGTGGGAGTGCGACAGCGTCTACCTCAGCCGCGGGCACGGCACCGACGACGCGCCGCGCGTCGACGCACCGCCCGCGCTGCCGGACGGTCCCGCCGTGGCCAGGTGGCGCCTCGCCGAGGACCTCGGCCGCAGCTACGCCGGGGTGTCCGGCGACGTCAACCCGATCCACCTGCACGCCCTGAGCGCCAAGGCGATGGGCTTCCCGCGCTCGATCGCGCACGGCATGTGGACCTACGCGAGGACCCTTGCGGCACTGGGGCGCTCGTCGCTGGAGCCGTCCAGCAGCAGGGTGTGGTTCACCCGGCCGGTCTTCCTGCCCGGCACCGTCGAGCTGGTCGTCGACCATCGGGCTGACGGGGTCACTGCCGGTCTGCGCTCGGCGAAGGACCCCGAGAAGGGACACCTGGTCCTGACCCTGGAGAGCTGAGCAGCCGCCGGCGCCTGCGGGGGTCCAGCACGCCCGTCGTGACGGCCACCCCGAGCAGCAGGAGCGCGCCGCCCGCGGCCTCCCAGGCGTTCGGGGCCTCGCCCTGCACGAGCCACGCGGTGGTCAGGCCCACGACGGGGACGAGCATGGTGTACGGCACCACCGCCGCCGCGGGATGCCGCGCCAGGAGGGTGTTCCAGATGCCGTAGCCGACGAGGGAGGCGAGCCAGGCGGTGTAGAGCGTCGACAGCACCGCGGGCCCGGTGAGGTTGGTGAGGGCGTGCCTGACGGCATCGGCTCCGTCGAGTAGCACGGAGAGCGCGAAGAGCGGCAAAGGCACGACCAGCGCGGACCACACCGTCATCGACAGGCCCGCGCCGAAGCCGCCACCGGCCGGCGCCGCGGGCGCCGTCGACCGTCGGCGGCCGGAGGCGCGGCGGGCTGCGACGTTCCCCACCGCCCACGAGGTCGCGGCTGCGACCACGAGCACCAACCCGAGCATCGGGGTCGTGGCCGCACGACCGACGGCGACGACCCCGAGCCCTACCGCGCCCACGGCCACCCCGACCACCTGGGCGCGGCTGGGTCGCTCGCGCAGCGCGAGCGCCGCGATGAGCACGGTGAGCACCACCTGCGCCTGCAGGACCAGCGAGGCCAGGCCGGCCGGCATGCCGACGGACAGTGCCGTGTAGAGCAGGGCGAACTGGCCCAGGCTCATGAACAGCCCGACCGTCACGACGTCGTGCCAGGGCACCTGCGGGCGCGGAACCAGCGCGATGGCGGGCACGAGGACCACGACGAACCGCAGCGCCACGAACAGGGTCGGCGGCAGGTCGCCCAGCCCGAGGTCGATGACGACGAAGTTCGCACCCCAGATGACCGCGACGAGCACGGCGAGGGCGATGTGACGCGGTGGCACTCCTAGCTGCCGTTCCCGAGGCGCAGCACCCGCTGGTAGAAGGCCAGCTCACGCGTCAGGGCGTCGACGATGGAGTCGGCCCGCCGGAACCCGTGGCCTTCACCCGGGTAGATCGTCAGCTCCACCTCACGGCCGGCGGCCCGCATGGCGTCGGCCATGAGCTGCGCCTGCTCCAGTGGCACGACCTTGTCGTCGGCGCCCTGCAACAGCAGCAGCTCGCCGTGCAGCCGCGCGACGTGGTGGATCGGGGAGCGGTCGCGGTAGACCGCCTCACCCTCCGGCCACGGGGCCACGAGGCGGTCGAGGTAGCGCGACTCGAACTTGTGCGTCTCGGCAGCCAGCGCAGCCAGGTCGGCCACCCCGAACAGGCTGGTCCCGGCCGCGAAGGCGCGGCTGGTGGTCATGGCCCGCAGCACGGCATACCCGCCGGCGCTGCCGCCGCGGATCGCGAGCCGGGTGGGGTCGACGCGACCGGCGAGGGCGAGGGACAACGCCCCCGTGACGCAGTCGTCGATGTCGAGCAGGCCCCACCGGCCGAGGAGGCGGTCGCGGTAGGCGCGGCCGAAGCCGGTGCTCCCGGAGTAGTTGACGTGCAGCACGGCGAAGCCGCGGGTCGTCCAGAACTGGGTCGAGGTCGAGAACGACGCCTCGGTACGGCTGGTCGGCCCCCCGTGCACCATGACGAGCAGGGGCGGCAGCTCGCCCTCGGGGCCCTGGATGCCGGCCGCCCTCGGCCGGTGGAGGAGCCCGTGCACGGTCAGGCCAGCGGTGTCGGTCCACGACCACGCCTCCGCCGTCGAGACGGACTCGGCGGGCAGCGCGACCGAGCCGGCCCGGGCGAGCACCCGGGGTGGCTCGCCGACCTTGCCGCGCACCACCTCGGGCAGGCGGTCGGCGAGCCCTCGTCGCAGGGCCAGCTCGCCGTCGACCGCCTGGAGCTGGTCGAACGCGACCCCCTCGACGTCGAGCGGCTCGACCCGGCCGGTGCGCGCGTCCAGCACACCGAGACCGGCGGTGGCGCCGTCCCACCAGCGCACCAGTACCCGGTCGGAGTCGAGCACCGCGAGGTCGACCATGCCCAGGGCCCACTGGGGCGCAGCGTGGTCCGCGCGGGCATCGTGGAGTTCGACCGGGCCGGCACCAGTGTCGCGGTGGAC
>DASQEZ010000158.1:0-5138 GCA_035633415.1 Ornithinibacter sp.
CGGGCCGAGTAGATGCCCCGCGAGTCGGCGTACCCCTGGCTGTCGGGCAGGTTGTGGATCATGTCGGCGACGATCGCCTCGGGCGCTTCGAAGCCGAACGGCGCGGTGTTGCCGATGTTGAGCTTGAGGATCTTGTGGCCCTCGGCCTCGAGCCGCTGGGCCTCGACGAGGATCGGGCCGCGCACGTCGTAGCGCACGTGCTGGAGCTTCTTGCTCTGGACGATCCGACGCATGGGGTCCAGTCTTACAGCCCGGCCGGGTGCGTGCGGGGAGCGTCCGCGGTGACGCGGGGCACGGCATCCGGTCGAGGGTGCCCGAACGGTCCCCCGCGAGGCGGGTTGCCGGGTTCTTACCGCGCGACCCGTGGATGCCGTGCCGCGCCCGGGCGCCCCCCTAACCTTGGCCCGTGGTGCGCATCCTGCTCGTCGAGGACGACCCGACGGTCCGCGAGACCGTGGCGGCCTTCCTGGCGCGCGCCGGGTACACCGTGGACGCCGTCGTGTCGGGCGACGCCGCCGTCGAGCGGTTCGTCGAGCAGCCGGCCGACCTCGTGCTGCTCGACCTCATGCTGCCGGGCCTGGGCGGGTTCGAGGTCTGTCGTCGGCTGCGCTCGATGCGGCGCGACCTGCCCGTCGTCATGCTCACGGCGCGCGGCCAGGAGCACGAGCGGGTGCAGGGCCTGCAGCACGGGGCCGACGACTACGTCACGAAGCCGTTCAGCCTGCGCGAGCTCGAGCTGCGCGTGCGCTCGGTGCTGCGCCGGGCCGCCGGCCCTGCCCCTCACGTCATGGACGTGCTGCGCGACGGCGACCTGGTCGTCGACCTCGGTGCCCGCTCGGTGACGCGCGCAGGCGCACCGCTCGTGCTCACCGCGCGCGAGCTCGACCTGCTCGCCTGGCTCGTGCAGCACCCCGGGGTCGTGTGGGGCCGCGACGACCTGCTGCGACAGGTGTGGGGCTGGGAGGTCGGGGACGCCTCGACCGTCACGGTGCACGTGCGTCGGCTGCGTGAGAAGGTCGAGGCCGACCCGAGCCGCCCGGTGCGCCTCGCGACGGTCTTCGGACGGGGCTACCGCTGGGACCGCACCGAGCCGGCCGGAGTGTGATGCGGTGTCAGGCGCCGTCGATCCCGTTGAGCAGCAGGAAGAACAGCACGAGGCCGAGCACCGCGGCACCGACGCCGATCAGTGCACCGAGGCCGACGGCACGAGCTCGCGTGGCCCCCTCGCCGGCGAGCGCCGGGACGAGTCGCCCGGCGAGCGCGCCCACGAGAGCCATGAGGGCGAGCTGCACCGGGATGATCCAGTTCTCGGTCCCCTCGCCGTCGAGGACCGCGGCGACGAGGGGCAGGCTGAGCACACCCAGGACGATGAGCACCACGATCGCCACCACCCGCTGCACCGACACGTCCACCACCCGCCTTCCGGTCCGGACGCCCGCCGCGGGCCCCGTTGGTGCGAGGGTAGGGCGGTGGGGACGCTGCTGAACAGGGTCGGTCGCCCGGCGCGGTGCCGAACCCTGCGGGGTGTGACTCGTGGGGCCTGAGGCCAGCGCCGTCGTCCTGTCGGCGACGGTCACGGCCGTCGTGGCGGCAGTGGGCGCCGTCGGCCTGTCGCGAGTGGCGCGCGACCGCCCCTCGGCCGCCGCGCTCGGTGCGCCCATCGTGCTCGTCGCGGCGCTCGCCGCGGGGGTGGCCGTGGCGAGCCGGTCGATGCTCATCGGTGAGGACGACTACCGCACCCTCGTCTTCGTGCTCCTGGCCGGCGCGCCGATGGCCGTGGTGGTCGGGCTCGTCCTCGCGCGGCGGGTGCTCGGGCTCGAGCGCGACGCCGCTCGCGAGCGCGCCGACGGGGAGCGGGCCCGGGAGGTCGAGGAGTCGCGGCGCGAGACGGTCAGGTGGCTCTCGCACGACCTGCGCACGCCGCTGGCCGGCATCCGTGCGCTCGCCGAGTCGCTCGAGGACGGCGCGGTGGAGGACCCGCGGGCCGCGCATGCCCGGATCGTGCACGAGGTCGACCGGATGGACACGATGGTCGACGACATCGCAGAGCTGTCCCGCCTGCACGGTCCCAGCCCGACCTCCCGTTCCGAGGTGTCGGCGCTCGACGACCTCGTCTCCGACGCCGTCGCCACGGTCGCGCCCCTGGCTGCGGCTGCCGACGTCTCGGTCGTCGCCGTCGCCCTGGGCGGGTCGACCGTCGACGTCGACCCCGGGGCGATGACACGCGCGGTGACCAACGTGCTGCGCAACGCGGTGCAGCACACCCCTGCCGGTGGGCTGGTGGAGGTCTCGACGGTGGCCGGGTCGGGGCGGGTGGAGGTCCGCGTCGCCGACGGGTGCGGCGGCATCCCCGAGGGCGACCTGGAGCAGGTCTTCGAGGCGGGGTGGCGCGGCGACGACGCCCGGCACGACCGCGGCATGGGTCTGGGGCTCACCATCGCCCGCGACGTGGCCCGCGCCCACGGCGGTGACGCGGTCGTGGCCAACCGGCCGGACGCAACGGGGTGCACCGTCTCGCTGTCCCTGCCCGTCGGGCCGGCCCGGTAGGCCGCCGCTGTGAGGTTGCCGCGGGGGGACCCAGGTCCTTACCCGGAGGTGACGTCATCGCCCCCGTGGTGGCCTGGAGTCGACCGCGTGGCGTCCACTGGGTTCCAGACCCCGACGAAGGAGCCCACCATGCGCACCACCTCGACCTTGTCCGCCAGCCTCGCCGCGGCCGCCGCGGCCCTGCTGCTCGCCGCCTGCGGATCGGCCGGCGACGGCACCACCGCGACGGGCGGTGCGGGTACTTCGGCCTCCGGGAGCGCCACCGCGACGGCCGGTGCCGCGGCCACCGCCTCACCGACCGGTTCGCCCGCTGCCGGCGGCGACGTCATGGCGGCCGGCGCCTACCTCACCAAGGAGCAGTACCAGAGCCAGATGGCCGCACGGGAGGGGACCAAGGTCGTCTACTTCTTCCACGCGTCCTGGTGCCCCACCTGCCGCGCGACGGAGGCGGCCATCGGGCGCGACGGCATCCCCGCGGGACTCACCGTCGTGAAGGTCGACTACGACAGCGAGACCGACCTGCGCAAGGAGTACGGCGTGACGACCCAGCACACGTTCGTCCAGGTCGACCCGGACGGCGCGGAGCTCGCGAAGTGGACCGGCTCGGAGACCGGCGCGGACATCAAGGCCAAGACGGTCTGAGGTGCTCCTCGCCCTCACCGGCGCACTCCTCGCGGGGGCGCTGACCACCCTCGCGCCGTGCGCGCTCTCGCTCCTGCCCGTCGTCGTCGGCGGCTCCGTCACGGGGGCCGCGGACGGGGCGGCGGTGCGCCGGGCCCTGCTCGTCACGGGGTCGTTGGGGGCCTCGGTGTTCGTCTTCACCCTGGCGCTCAAGGCGACGACGGCCCTCATCGACGTGCCGCCGTCGGTGTGGCGCTGGGTCAGTGGGGGCCTGCTCATCGGGCTCGGCGTCGTGGCGATCGTGCCCGAGCTGTGGGACCGGGTCTCGCTCGCCTCGGGTCTGGGCAGCCGCAGCGCACGCGGGCTGTCAGCCGCGAACCGTCGGGGCGGCACACTCGGCGCGGTGCTCACCGGTGCGGCGCTCGGGCCCGTGTTCACGTCGTGCAGCCCGCTCTTCGGCTACGTCGTCGTCACGGTGCTGCCGGCCGAGCCGGTCCGCGGGCTCGCGCTGCTCACGGCCTACGTCGTCGGGCTCGTGTCCGTCCTCCTGGCGATCGCGCTCGCAGGTCAGCGCGTCGTGAGCCGCCTCCGCTGGGCGGCCGACCCGCACTCCGCGTTCCGCCGAGGGCTCGGGGTGCTGTTCGTCGTCATGGGCGTGCTCATCGCGACCGGGCTCATGCAGGACGTCGAGACGTGGGTCCTCGAGCACTCCCCGGTGGCCCCGTGGGAGATCGGTTCCGACATCGGGCGGTGACGGCGGATGCCGGGAGGGGACGGCATCCGAGCCTCGGACGTCGGGCAGACTCGAGCCCGTGGACGACGTCGTCGTGGAGCGCGTGCTGAGGGCCGTGGAGCAGGTGCCCCGGGGGCGGGTCGTGTCGTACGGCGACATCGGGGCGCTCGTGGGGGTCGGGCCCCGGCTCGTCGGCCGGGTCATGAGCACGTACGGCACGAACGTCACGTGGTGGCGCGTGACCAACGCGTCCGGAGACCTGCCGGCGCAGCTTCTGGACGAGGTGCGCGAGCGATGGGCCGCCGAGGGGATCCTGCTCAAGCCGAACGGGCGTGGATGCCGGATCGCCGAGTACCGCGCCGACCTCGCGAGGTTGGACACGGACTACGAAAGGGCCACGGCGGACCTGCGCGGGTGACAATGCCGCATGACGAGGTCTCGGAACGCCGCCCCGCTCGCCTGTGTCGTGCTGCTCGCCTCGCTGGCCCTCGCCGGGTGCTCCGGGGAGGACTCGGTGGGTGAGGTCCCGTCGACGATCACGACCACGGCATCGGGCAGCCCGGAGCCGTCGGCGACCCCGGCGCCGCGCAACACCGCGGTGCCCGACCTGGCCGTCGAGGTGGTCGCCGAGGGTTTCGAGCACGGGTGGGACATCGGGTTCCTCCCTGACGGCACTGCCCTGGTCACCGAGCGGCCCGGGCGGATCTCGCTGGTGTCAGGGCTGCGCGAGGGGTCCGAGCGGCGCACCGTGCGGGCCGACCTCGACGACCTGTTCGTGCAGGGTGAGGGCGGGCTGATGGGGATGGTCGTGCACCCCGACTTCGCGTCCTCTCGCGAGTTCACCACCTGCCAGACCTACCAGGAGGGCGGCGACCCGAAGGACATCCGGCTCGTGACGTGGCGGCTCTCGGCCGACGGCCGCTCGGCACAGCGGCTGCGCACCCTGCTCAGTGGTCTGCCCATCTCGACCGGTCGGCACTCGGGGTGCCGGCCGGAGATCGATGCCGACGGGGCTCTGCTCGTGGGCACCGGAGACGTCGCCCGGGGCCGGCTGCCGCAGGACCGCACGAGCCTGGGCGGGAAGGTGCTGCGGCTCGACCTGCAGACCGGGAACCCGTTGCCGGGCAACCCGTTCGCGTCGTCGTCGAACCGGCGCGAGCGCTACGTGCTCAGCTACGGCCACCGCAACATCCAGGGGGTGGCCGTGCAGCCCGGCAGCGGTGCGATCTACACGGCG
>DASQEZ010000159.1:0-12368 GCA_035633415.1 Ornithinibacter sp.
GTTCGAGGGCACGATCACCGGCACCATCGAGGGCGTCGCCGGCACCATCGACGTCATCGCCATCGGCGAGACGGCGTACCTGAAGTTCTTCACGCCGGACTACAAGGAGACCGACCTCGACACGATCAACGCGCCGAACCCGGCGTTGTTCTTCGACCCCGCGACCGGCATCTCCGCCCTCCTGCCGCAGACCGCAGACCCGAAGGACGACGGCCAGACCCGCTCCGGCAAGGAGGTGCTGACCAAGATCAGCGGCACCCTGCCGGGATCGAGCGTGGAGGACCTGTTCCACCTCGGCGACGGGACCGGCACCTTCACCGTCAGCTACGGCCTCACCGACACCGACCAGCTGCGCACCGCGACCCTCAACGGCCCCTTCTTCCCCGGTGCCGAGGCGACCTACCTGCTGGTGCTCACCGACTACGGGGCGCCCGTTGAGATCACCCGCCCCTAGGGCGCTGCTCACGACGGCCGCGATCGCCGTCTCCCTCGCCGCCGCCGACACCTACGTCGTCGTGCTGGCCCTGACCGACATGATGCGCGGGGTGGGCGTCGGCATCGACGCCCTGCAGCGCGCGACCCCGATCATCTCCGGGTTCCTGCTCGGCTACGTCGCCGTGCTGCCGCTGATCGGCCGGGTCGCCGACCTGGTCGACCGGCAACGGGTGCTGCTCGCCTGCCTCGGCGTCTTCGTCGTCGGCTCGGCGATCACGGCTCTCGCCACGGACCTCCCGGTGCTCGTCGCCGGCCGGGTGGTGCAGGGCGTCGGCGGCGGCGGCCTGGTGCCCGCCACCCTCGCGATCGTCGCGCAGCTGTGGCCCGCGGACCGGCGGGGCGTGCCGCTCGGCGTGGTCGGGGCCGTGCAGGAGCTCGGTTCGGTGCTCGGGCCGGTGCTCGGTGCGCTCGTTCTGGTCGTCGCCGAGTGGCGAGCGATCTTCTGGCTCAACGCCCTTCTCGGTGTGCTGCTGGCCGGGGCGGTCATGGTGACCGGCGGCGGCCGGGTCCCGCGGCCGCGACCGCTCGTCGTCGTCCTCTCGGTGTCCGCCGCCACCGCCGGGTGGCTCGCCCTGGCCGCCCCCGACGCCCTCGTGGCGAGTGTCTCCCTCGGGCTGCCGTTCGTCCCCTTCGGTGACGCGACCTCGCGGCTCGCGACGCCCATCGGGCTGGTCGCCGCGGTGCTCCTCCTCGCGGCCCTGGCCGTCGGAGCTCGGGGCGCGTGGCCACTGCTGCGCCGGGCCGACCTGCTCGGTGCCGCGCTGCTCGGCGGAGCACTGGGCTGCATCGTGCTCACCTTTGCCGCCTCCGAGCCTGCGACCGAGGTCGTCGGGCCGCTCGGCTACGCCCTGCTGCCCGTCGCGGCCCTGCTCGCCGCCGGGTATGCCGTGCACCACCGCCGCTCGCCCTCACCGCTCGTGCCGCGAGGGCTCGTCCGCGGCCGGATGGTGTGGGCGCTGGTCGTCTCGCTCCTCGTCGGCGTCGCCCTCGTCGCGGTGGTGGTCGACGTGCCCCTGCTGGCGAGGATCGTGCACACCTCGAGCCAGACCGAGGCCGCCCTGGTGCTCGTCCGCTTCCTCGTGGCGGTACCCGTCGGGGCCCTCGCGGGTGGCTGGGCGCTGCGCCACGTCGGCAACGGGGTCATCGCCGGGGGAGGGCTGGCGCTGGCCGCGGTGGGTCTGGCCGCCATGACCACCTGGGGCCAGGGCTCTCTCGACCAGGCCTCGTCGACGGTGGTGCTGGCCCTGACCGGCCTCGGGATCGGTCTCGCGCTGGCGCCGGTGAACGACGCCGCGCTGGCGGAGGCGGCGCACGACGCCCACGGCACGGCATCCGCGTTGGTCGTGGTCGCCCGGATGGTGGGGATGGTGGTCGGGGTCGCCCTGCTCACCGCGATCGGGCTGCACCAGTACTACGCCGTGGTCGCCACGCTGCCCGACCCCACCGACACCGACGCGCTCAAGGAGGCCGCCGTGCTGCAGGTGGCGTGGGTCTTCCGGGGGGCCGCGCTGGCGGCCGGCCTCGGGGCCCTCGCCTCACTCGCCCTCGGCGTTCGGCGCAGGGCCGGGGAGCACGTGACCACCTTCGGGCTGTGACCCGGCCCGGCTGCCCTCATCCGGACACGGAGACCGTGTCGTGCCGATGGGCGCCGCTCTCGACGAGGTCGGCGTGCACGGCAGCGACCCCGCGCCGGGACACCCGGGTCCGCCGGGTGCGGCCGTCGGTCGAGGTGACGTGCGTGTCGTCCTCCACGTCGGTGAGGTACACCGGTTGCACGAGCGTCCACTCGAGCCCTGACGCGCGCACGACCTCCTCCTGCCGTTCGGTGTCGCGCATCTGCGGCTTCAGGAGCAGGGCGAACACGAGCCGCTCCGCGATGCCCAGGTGCGGCCGGGTCGGGCCGACCCCGTAGGAGGTCTGCACGACGATCCGGTCGACGCCCGCGCCGCGCGCTGCTCGGACCACGGCGTCGGTACCGCGTGAACGGATGTCGCCCGCCGTGGCCCGGGCGCCGAGCAGCCGCACCCGCCAGGCCGGTTCGGAGATCCCCAGGGTGATGACGACGGCATCGTGCCCGGGCATGACGCGCTCGAGGAGCTCGACGTCGGCGGCGTCGCCGTCGACGCGGTCGAGCTGCTCGCGAGGGGCCATCGCGGTCGCGGAACGTGCGAGCGCGGTCACCGAGTGACCGCGCTCGAGGAGGGAGTCGCAGACGGCGCGGCCGGACCCGCCGGTGGCGCCGATGACGAGGATGCGCATGGGAGTTTCCTTTCGGTGGGAGCTCCCATGCTGGCCGCTGGGGGTCGGATGATCTATCGTCGGAAGTCCTCGTTTCTTGATCGATCGTCCGGAGTCCGCGATGAGCATGTCGATGCCGTGGGAGCGCCAGGATCCGCTCACCCAGGCCCTCTACCGGGTGCGCATGCGAGGGGCGTTTTACTCGTGGACCGTGGCGTCGGGCCTGGGCGCGGTGACGATGCCGCAGATCGCCGACACCCTGAGCTTCCACATGGTGGCGCGTGGCCGTGCCTTCATCGAGGTCGACGGTGAGGAGGCGGTCCGGTTGGACGCCGGACACCTGGCCCTCGTGCCGCGGGGCATCGGGCACCGGGTCTCGACCGCTCCGGGCGCTCCCGTCATGGGCCGGGCCGACGAGCTTCCCCAGACGATGCTCGGCGACTCGTTCTCGATCCTGCGCCTCGGCGACGAGGGCGACGAGGAGCGTCTGGCGATGTTGTGCGGGGTGGTCGCGTTCGACGCACCTGCCGTCCACGACCTCCTCGCCGTCCTTCCACCGATCGTCGGGGTGGACTCGGCTCGTCATCCCATGATGGCGTCGCTCCTGGCGCTGCTCGCCGACGAGCTGCGCGACCCCCGGCCCGGTGGCGATGCGGTGGCGACCCGGCTCGCCGACGTGCTCGTGATCCAGACGGTGCGCGCCTGGCTCTCGGACGAGCCGGCGGCCGCCATCGGATGGTTGGCGGCCCTGCGTGATCCTCGCCTCGGGCCTGCGCTCGCGGCGGTGCACGGCGACCCGGGCCGCGAGTGGACGCTGGCTCGGCTGGCCGACCTGGCCACGATGTCGCGCTCCTCGTTCGCCGCGCGGTTCACCGCCGTCGTCGGCACGCCGCCGATGACGTACGTGGCCGGTGCCCGCATGCGCCGAGCCCGGGAGATGCTGCTCGGGGGGTCGTCGGTGGCCACCGTCGCCGCGGCCCTGGGGTACGGCTCCGAGGCCGCCTTCAGCCGCGCCTTCGCCCGGGTCACCGGACAGACGCCCGGGCGGGTCCGTCGTTCCGCGGCGTGACCCACGGCCGGTGGCCCAGGCGGCCGGCACGGGAGGCGGTGCCACGAACCGCAGGGGTAGCGTCGCCACCATGGCGACCACCGCTGACCTCCTCGTGGACTTCCTCGAGCGGGTGCGTGAGACCGCGCACCGGGTGCTCGACGACACTCCCGAGCACCTCCTGGCCACCCCGCCGGCTCCCGGCACCAACACCGTCGCGTGGCTCGTCTGGCACCTCACCCGAGGGCTCGACGAGCAGGTGGCCGACGCCTTCGGCCACGACCCCGTCTGGGAGGCGGGTGGCTGGCGCGAGCGGATGGCCCTGCCCCTGCCGCCCGACGCCCACGGCTACGGCATGACCTTCGACGAGGTGCTGCTCGTGCAGGCATCGGCCGAGCACCTGGGCGGCTACCTCGACGCCGCCTGCGAGGCCGCCACCGATGCTGTTCGAACGGTGAGCGACACCGACCTCGACCGCGTCGTGGACGACGGCTGGGACCCACCGGTGACGCTGGCCGTGCGGCTCGTCAGCGTCGTCGACGACTGCACGCAGCACGTCGGCCAGGCGTCCTACGCGAGCGGCATCCTCAGCCGCCGTTGAGCAGCTCGGCGATCGTGTCGGTGACCGTGTCCGGGGCCTCGTAGGTCAGCATGTGGCCCAACCCGGGCAGCACGCTCAGCCGCGCGCCGCGGATGCCGTGCGTGAGCTCCCAGGCGGCCGACACCGGAGTGAGCCGGTCGGCCGTGCCGACCAGCACCCGGGTGGGAACGGTGCCGAGGTGGGCGAGGGCGGCTCGTTCGTCGTGCCCCTGGAGGGCGAGGAACCACCGGCCCATGGTCGGCAGGGAGGTGTGCCGGATGAGCGTGACCCCGGGCACGACCGTCTCGCGTGCCGCGTCGCGCCCGTACAGCAGGCGGGCCTGCGAACGGGTCGACAGCAGCCGGCCGGGCGCGATGCGCGGGGCCCGCGCGGAGGCCCGCATCAGGGGACCCTCGAGCGGGAGCCGGGCCCGGTCCGCCCCGACCCGGCACGAGGTCGCCACGAGCGCGACGCCGCGCACGCGCTCGGGAAGCACGGCCCCGTGGTCGGCCGCCCACGCCATGATCGTCATCCCGCCCATCGAGTGTCCGGCGAGGACGAGCGGGCCGCGCGGCGCGACGGCGGTGAGCACCCGGTGCAGCACCTCGCCGAGGTCGTGCACGGTCGGCGCGCTCCACTCCGCCCCGGACAGGCCGTGGCCGGGCTGGTCGAACGCCACGACCCGCACCCCGTGGCGGGCCCGCAGCCGCTCGACGACCGGCAGCCAGCTCGCGTGGGTGAGGGTCCAGCCGTGGGCCAGCACGACGGTGACCCCCTCCGCCACGGTGCCGGAGGCGGCCGAGGTGGCCGGCCACTCGACGACGTGCACGTCGGTGCGCGGGCGGACCCGGACCCGGTGCCGCACGGCGCCGTCGGGGACCGGGCCCGCGGGTGACGCGGCCGCCCCCGCGGTGGCGCGTGACGGCATCCGCTCAGTCCCGCAGCTGGACCACGACGGGGGCGTGGTCACTGGCGCCGGCGCCCTTGCGCTCCTCGCGGTCGATCGCCGCACCCGCCACCCTGGCCGCGAACGTCGGTGAGCCGAGGACGAAGTCGATGCGCATGCCCCGCCGTTTCGGGAACGCCAGGCGCTGGTAGTCCCAGTAGGTGTAGACGCCCGGGCCGGGGGTGTGCGGGCGCACGACGTCGACGAACCCGGCGTCCAGGAAGGCGGTGAAGGCGGCCCGCTCGGGCGGCGACACGTGGCTCTTGTCGGCGTAGTACTCCATCGACCAGACGTCGTCGTCCTGCGGCGCGATGTTCCAGTCGCCGCCCAGCGCCACGGGCGTGCCGTCGGCGGCCCACAGGCTCGCGCGTTCGCGCAGCCGGGCCAGCCAGTCGAGCTTGTAGACCATGTGCGGGTCGCCGAGCGCGCGGCCGTTCGGCACGTAGACCGACCACAGCCGGATGCCGGCGCAGGTCGCGCCGATGGACCTCGCCTCCCGGGCGAGCGGCTCGCCCCAGCCGGGGGCGCCGTCGAAGCCCACCTGCACGTCGTCGAGGCCGACCCGGGACAGGATCGCGACGCCGTTCCACTGGTTCACGCCGTGGTGGGCCACCTCGTAGCCGAGGGCCTGCAGGCGGTCGTAGGGGAACTGTTCGTCCTTGGCCTTGGTCTCCTGCATCAGCAGGACGTCGACGTCGGTGCGGGCCAGCCACGCCTCGACGCGGTCGATGCGTGAGCGGATGGAGTTGACGTTCCAGGTGGCGATGCGCACCCGCTCACCCTACCCACGGGTAGGGCATCGGTCGGGTGCGCAGGTTCGCGGCATACAGTGCCCCCACCATGAGCACCGCACTCGTCACGGGCGCCTCCGCCGGCATCGGCCGCGCCTTCGCAGAACGACTCGCCCGTGAGGGCACCGACCTGGTCCTCGTCGCCCGCGACCGGGCCCGGCTCGAGGAGCTCGCGACCGGGTTGCGCCGCCGGCACGGCGTGGCCGTGGAGGTGCTGGTCGCCGACCTGTCCGACCGCGAGGCCACCGCCCGGGTGTGCACTCGCATCGAGGACGACATGCGGCCGATCGACCTGCTGGTCAACAACGCGGGCTTCGGGCTCAAGCGCTCGTTCCTGGACAACGAGCTCGCCGCCGAGGAGGCCGGGCTCGACGTCATGGTCCGAGCGGTGCTGCTCACCTGCCACTCCGCCGGGCGGGCGATGCGCGAGCGGGGTCGTGGCGCCATCCTCAACGTCTCGTCGGTGGCCTCCTTCATCGCCAACGGCACCTACTCGGCGGAGAAGGCCTTCGTGACCGTCTTCACCGAGGGCTTCGCGGGTGAGCTGGCCGGCACCGGGGTCACCGCGACGGCGCTCTGCCCGGGCTTCACCCGCACCGAGTTCCACGCGCGGGCGGACATTCGGATGTCCGCGCTGCCCGAGGCCCTGTGGCTCGACGCCGACGACGTGGTGCAGCAGGCGCTGTCCGACGTCGCCCGCGGCAAGGTCGTGTCCGTGCCGGGCGCGCAGTGGAAGGTCGTGACCGCCGGGGTCCGCGCCCTGCCGCGCCCACTGGTGCGGGGCAGGACCCTGCGCCGGCTCGACCGCTTCCGCCGCCCCGCCTGACGCGGCCCGGGCCTGTATCAGGCTGCGCCCGGCCCGCTCCTTCGTCATGACCACGATGTGCGCGGACGACACGAAGGAGCAGCGACATGGCAGTGAACTGGAGAGTCCTCGCGAAGTTCGTCTCGATCCCTCCGGAGGCGTGGGACGCGATCATCCCGCACGGTCCGGTCACCGCCCGGGTCGTTCCGCGGCGCGTCGACGCCGTGGCCCTCAACCCGCAGCCGCTTCCCCCGCACGAGTCGGTGGTGGGGGCCCAGCTGCTCGAGAACGTCCTGGTGTCCGCGATCATCATCGTCGGTGGCAAGGGTGCGGGTGAGGGCGCCGGGGTGCTGCGTGCCGAGATCGACGACTGGTGCGGCACCGGCTGGCCCGGCAAGTGGCCCAGGCCCAAGCAGCGCCGGGACTGGGACCAGAGCCTGGTCTTCGCGGGTGCCGCCCTCGCGGCCGCGAGCCTGGCCGAGCAGTACGACCACGCACCCGAGATGCAGGAGGCGCTCGGCGCCGCCGCCGAGCAGCTCGCCGAGGCGGCCGGCGGGCGCTGACACCGCTGGTCGCAGACGGCGGGAGACGCCCTCGCCAGGCTCGGGGCCCGGGCCTACCATCGAACGATGGTCCCGGGCGCCGAGCCTGCGGTGCTGCACGAGTACCGCCACCTGCTGCGCACCGCCTCCTCCGACTGGCAGGAGACGGCGCACCGTCACGCCCTGTGGGCACTGGGCCCCCAGGCCCGCGGCCGGCTGCTGACCGAGCTGCAGCGCCTCCTCCTCGCGGGCACCCGGCTGGGCCGCGACGACGTCCACGCGCTGGCGCGGCTCGTCGTGCTGGCCGAGCGACGCCGGCCGCGGATCCTCCTCGACGGGCTGTCGGCCGACCTGCGAGACGACCTGGCCAAGGCGGTCGTGGGCAGCCCGATCGGGGCGCTGCTGAGGGCCGGCATCGACGTCTGGGACGGCCGCGAGCCACCGCCGCGGCCCGAGCCGCCGCCCGACCCCGACCACCACCAGCGCTGGTTCGATCAGCGCGCGGTCCCCGGCGACGCCGGTGACCTGTCGGTGTTCCTCCACCCCAACCGCCGGCCGCCCGGTGGGCCACGCAGCTGACCGGGCCCGACCACGGCATACGGTAGGCCCGTGACCGAGATCGCCGCTGACCGCGCCCGCCTGCTCGAGATCGTCCGCGACAAGGCGGTCGTGCACGGCCGGGTGACCCTGTCCTCCGGCAAGGAGGCCGACTACTACGTCGACCTGCGCCGCATCACCCTGGACGGCGAGGCCGGTCCGCTCGTCGGCCGGGTCATGCTCGACCTCGTCGCCGACCTCGACTTCGACGCGGTGGGTGGCCTGACGCTCGGCGCCGACCCCGTCGCCACGTCGATGCTGCACGCCGCGGCCGCCGCCGGTGGCCGCCTCGACGCCTTCGTCGTCCGCAAGGCCGGCAAGGCGCACGGGCTCCAGCAGCGCATCGAGGGCCCCTCGATCGAGGGCCGTCGGGTGCTCGTCGTCGAGGACACGTCCACCACGGGGGCGTCCCCGCTGGATGCCGCGCGCGCGGCCCAGGAGGCCGGCGCCACCGTGGTCGCGGTCGCGACCATCGCCGACCGGGCCACGGGAGCAGCCGAGAGGTTCGCCGAGGCCGGCTTCGAGTACCGGCACGTGTTCGGGCTCGCGGACCTGGGCCTCGCCTGACCGAGAGGCCACCCACGCGACGACGGGCCCGAGTTCCCTCGGGGCCCGTCGCCGGTCGGGTGGTCAGTGGTGCACCACCTGCTTGACCTCGCCGCTCTGCACCCGCTCGTAGTAGCCGAGGATCGTGGAACGGGTCACCTTGGCCAGGAGGTAGAGACCGATGATGTTCCAGATGCCCATGAGGAAGATCATCGAGTCGGAGAAGTTGATGACCGGCCCCAGGGCCGCCGCCGAGCCGATGACGGTGAAGACGAGGAACAGGCCCTTGAAGACGTTCTCCGCCAGCGGGTTGTCGCCGAAGAGGTAGCCCGTCGCCTTCATGCCGTAGTACGACCAGCTGATCATCGTCGAGAACGCGAAGAGCACCACGGCGACGGCCAGCACGATCGGGAACCACGGCAACACGGTCTCGAACGACCGGGAGGTGAGGTCGACACCGCCGAGGTCCGAGGCGTCGGGGTCGTTCCATGTCCCGGTGATGACGATGGTCAGCGTCGTCCGGGTCGGAGTAGCGGCCACGGACCAGGTCGATCGACAGGCGCGGGCCGCGGACCTGCATGAACCCGAGGTACACGGTGAAGAACGCCCCGGCGACGACGAGCCAGGCGACGATGAGCGGAACCTCGGTGCCGAAGACCGGGACCGCGTAGAAGACGATTCCGGTGATCCAGTCGGAGATGCTCGTGAAGGCGTCGACGATGTTCATCAGGGCACCACCGTCACGGGGACCTTGGCGGTCTGCACGAGGCGGCTGGCGACGCTCCCGAAGACCGCGGCCCGCATCCCGGAGTCACCGGTGCGACCGACGATCACGTGCACCGCACCGACCTCGTCGGCGATGTCGAGCATCGTCTCCGAGGGGCGGCCGTGTCGCACCACCTCGGTGTGGGGCACCCCGCCCCGCTCGGCGATCTCGGCCATCGGCGCCAGCACCTGTTCGTTCGCCGCGTCGATCTCGCGCTGCCGCTCACGGTGGCGGTGCTCGTTCTCCGCCGGTGTCTGGAAGGAGAAGGGAGTCCACGGGATGGCGTGGGCCAGGACCAGCTTCCAGGTGTTCCGCTGGGCGCGTTCAACGGCGAACTCCACCGCACGGGTGGACGCTGCGCTGTTGTCGACGCCGACGACGATGGTGTCCATGGGCGGGCCTCCCTGTCGGGGAGCGGTGCGATGGGCTCAGGACCCTGGTGGGGATGTGACGCGCATCACGCGTTGCGAGCCCTAGGATTTCGGCAGCGCCCGCAGCCCGAGGAGAACCCATGGTCATCGCCGTCATCGTCATCGTCGTCCTGCTGGTCGCCGTCATCGGCTGGGCGGTGATCACCTACAACGGCCTGATCAAGCTGCGCAACCTGGTTCAGGAGGCCTGGCGCCAGATCGACGTCGAGCTGACCCGCCGGCACGACCTGATCGGCAACCTGGTCGAGACCGTCAAGGGCTACGCCGCGCACGAGCGGGGCACCCTCGAGGACGTCGTCACGGCCCGGTCGGCCGCGATGGCGCCGGGCCAGTCGCCCGCCGCGCAGGCCGAGAGCGAGAACATGCTCAGCCAGGCGCTCGGCCGGCTGCTCGCCATCGTCGAGGCCTACCCCGACCTCAAGGCCAACCAGAACTTCCTGGCCCTGCAGAACGAGCTGACCGCCACCGAGGACCGCATCGCGTCGGCCCGCCGCTACTACAACGCGACCGTGCGCGACCTGAACACCAAGGTCGAGACGGTGCCGAGCAACATCATCGCCGGTGTGTTCAACATCGAGCGGGCCGAGTACTTCGAGGCCGTCGGCGAACAGCGCGAGGCCCCGCGGGTCGACTTCGGGCAGCGCGAGGCCGTCATCCCGCCGCCCGCGTCGTACGGCACGGGCTCGGCTCCCGCCGCCGAGCCGTCCGCGGCGCCCACACCCCAGGACACGCCGCCGGCGGCGCCCCCCGCCTGAGGTTCTCCACCGCGAAGTCAGGAGCACTTCGCCGAGTCAGGGCCGGATACGCACCAGACTTCGCGGAGTGCTCCTGACTTCGCCGGATGTGGGGGGGTCAACCGGTCGGTGGACGCGAGGTCCACCGTGCGGGCGTCGCGCTCCGGCCCGAGCGGGAGCACGCTTGGCCCATGCCAGACGCGATCACCATCAGGGGACTCACCAAGACCTACGGGGGACGGGCCGCCGTCGACGGGCTGGACCTCGACATCCGAACCGGCGAGTGCTTCGCCCTGCTCGGCCCGAACGGCGCGGGCAAGACGACCACCGTCGAGATCGCCGAGGGCTTCCGCCCCCGTGACTCCGGCGAGGTGCGGGTGCTCGGCGTCGATCCGCAGGGCGCCGGCCTCGAGTGGCGAAACCGGGTCGGCATCGTGCTCCAGACCACCGGAGGCCTGGACCTGCTCACCCCCCGTGAGGCGCTCGCCAGCACGGCCAAGGCCTACTCCCACCCGCGCGACGTCGCCGAGGTGCTCGCCTCCGTTGGCCTGGACGACAAGGCCGACGCCAGGATCGTCGGGTTGAGCGGTGGCCAACGGCGCCGGCTCGACGTGGCGCTGGGCATCGTCGGCCGACCGGCGCTGCTCTTCCTGGACGAGCCGACGACCGGGTTCGACCCCCAGGCCCGCCGCGACTTCTGGGACCTCATCCGCGCGCTCGCCACCGAGGGCACGACCATCCTGCTCACGACCCACTACCTCGACGAGGCCGAGAACCTCGCGGACCGGGTGGGGGTCATCGCGGCCGGCCGGCTGCTGGCGCTCGACACCCCGGAGGCGCTCGGCGGGCGCAGCGCCGAGGAGGCCACGGTCTCGTGGGAGGAGGACGGCGTGCGGCGCAGCCTGACGACGTCGTCACCGACGGCCGAGGTCGCCCGCCTCGCGGCCCGGATGCCGGACGGCGAGGTGCCGGCCCTCACCGTCACCCGACCGTCGCTCGAGGACACCTACCTCACCCTGATCGCCCCCCACGTGGTGCCCGACGCCCACGA
Organism: Ornithinibacter sp.; assembly: GCA_035633415.1. Taxonomy (GTDB): domain Bacteria; phylum Actinomycetota; class Actinomycetes; order Actinomycetales; family Dermatophilaceae; genus Fodinibacter. The sequence continues at coordinate 11,571 of DASQEZ010000159.1, forward strand.
CGCCCTCAACCCGACGGAGGTGCCGGCATGAGTGCCATCGCCCTGGGCCTGGACCGCACGGTGCTCGAGCTGAAGATGTACTCGCGCGAGAAGGAGGCGGTCTTCTTCTCGTTCCTCTTCCCCATCCTGCTGCTCGCGCTGTTCGCGGTGATCTTCTCCGGGCAGTTCGAGGAATCGGCAGCACAGGGCGGCATGACCGCGGGCGGCTACTTCCTGCCCGGCATGCTCTCGGCCGGGGTGCTGCTCACCAGCTATCAGACGATGGCGATGTCGGTCGCGAGCGAGCGCGACGACGGCACGCTGAAGCGGTTGCGGGCCACCCCCATGCCTCCGGTCGCGTACTTCCTCGGCAAGGTGGGCCTGGTCGCGGTGTCCTCGATCATGCAGGTCGCCCTGCTCCTGCTCGTGGCGCGCGTCTTCTTCGGCGTCGAGCTGCCCACCACGGCCGATCGCTGGGCGGTGTTCGCGATGGTGTTCATCCTCGGCGTGTTCGGCGGCACGGTGCTCGGCGTCGCCTACTCGTCGATGGCGACCTCGCGCACCATCGGCGCTGTGGTCATCGGCCCGCTGCTCATCCTGCAGTTCATCTCCGGGGTGTACATCGCGTTCGACGACGTCCCCACCTGGCTGCAGCAGTTCGCCTCCCTGTTCCCGCTGAAGTGGATCGCCCAGGGCATGCGCTCGGTCTTCTACCCCGCGGACCTGGCGTCTGCCGAGATGGCCGGTTCGTGGGAGACCGGCCGCACCGCGATGGTGCTGTTCGCCTGGGCGGTGGGTGGGCTCGTCCTGTGCGTGCTG
>DASQEZ010000160.1:0-9404 GCA_035633415.1 Ornithinibacter sp.
GCGCTGCTGCAGTGGCTGCAGGGGCGCATGCTCACCGTCGCGGTCAACCGCACGATCTACCGGTTGCGCCGCGACGTCGAGGACAAGCTCAACCGCCTCGCCCTGCCCTACTTCGACCAGCAGCCGCGCGGCGAGCTGCTGAGCCGCGTCACGAATGACATCGACAACGTGGCCCAGAGCCTGCAGCAAACGCTGAGCCAGCTGCTCACCTCACTGCTCACCGTGGTCGCGATGATCGCGATGATGGTGTGGATCTCACCGCTGCTCGCCCTCATCGCCCTCGTGACGATCCCGATCACCGTGGCGGTGACCGCGATGATCGGCAAGCGCAGCCAGAAGCACTTCGTGCAGCAGTGGAAGAGCACCGGCGAGGTCAACGGCGTGGTCGAGGAGACCTACACCGGCCACGAGCTGGTCAAGGTCTTCGGCCGCCAGCAGGAGGCCGACCGCCTGTTCGCGGAGCGCAACGACGCCCTGTACCACGCGAGCTTCCGGGCCCAGTTCATCAGCGGCATCATCATGCCGACCATGATGTTCATCGGGAACCTCAACTACGTCATCATCGCGGTCGTCGGCGGCCTTCGGGTCGCGTCCGGGACGATGAGCCTGGGCGACGTGCAGGCGTTCATCCAGTACTCGCGCCAGTTCACCCAGCCGTTGACCCAGGTGGCGTCGATGTCCAACCTCATGCAGAGCGGGGTCGCCTCCGCCGAGCGGGTGTTCGCGGTTCTCGATGCCCCCGAGCAGGAGCCCGACACCGAGCACCCCGCCACCATCGAAGACCCCCGTGGTCGGGTCGCGTTCGAGGACGTCACGTTCTCCTACCGCGAGGACACCCCGCTCATCGAGCACCTCGACCTCGTCGTCGAGCCCGGCCAGACCGTCGCGATCGTCGGGCCGACCGGTGCGGGAAAGACCACCCTGGTCAACCTCGTGCTGCGGTTCTACGAGCTGCGCGGCGGCCGGATCACCCTCGACGGCGTCGACATCACCGACCTGACCCGCCACGACCTGCGGTCGCGGATCGGCATGGTCCTGCAGGACACCTGGCTCTTCGGCGGCACGATCCGCGAGAACATCGCCTACGGCCGGCCGGGCGCGACCGACGACGAGGTCATGCAGGCCGCTCGGGCCACCTACGTCGACCGCTTCGTGCACTCGCTGCCCGACGGCTACGAGACGGTTCTCAACGCCGAGGCCGACAACATCAGCGCGGGCGAGCGCCAGCTGATCACCATCGCCCGGGCCTTCCTCGCTGCACCCTCGCTGCTCATCCTCGACGAGGCGACCTCCTCGGTCGACACCCGCACCGAGCTGCTCGTCCAGCACGCCATGTCGGCGCTGCGCTCGGACCGCACGAGCTTCGTCATCGCCCACCGGCTCTCGACGATCCGGGATGCCGACCTCATCCTCGTCATGGAGGAGGGACGCATCGTGGAGCGCGGGTCGCATGCCGAGCTGCTTTCTGCGGGAGGCGCTTTCGCGACGTTGTACGCCGCGCAGTTCCAGGGTGCGGCGACCGACCTCGACGACGAGGCGGCCGGCCCCGACGGCCCCGCACAACTGCTCCGTCCGCTCGGGCGCTGAGAGGTCGTCCGGCCACTAGCGTGAGGATCGAGCCGCCGTGTGGTGGTGCAGGTCTCGACCTGGGGACGGGTGGTCGCAATGATGGGACTGGCGCAGAGCGTGGCACACGGCACCCAGGTCGCGATGCCGGCCGAGACCCTGATCGACGCGAGTCCCGTCGACTACCTCATCCTCGCCGTCTACTTCGTCTTCGTCCTCGGCATCGGTGTGATCGCCCGGCGGTCGATCTCCGACTCGCTCGACTTCTTCCTCTCCGGCCGATCACTGCCCGCGTGGGTGACCGGCCTGGCGTTCATCTCCGCCAACCTCGGCGCCGTCGAGATCATGGGGATGTCGGCCAACGGTGCCGAGATCGGCATCGCGACGGTGCACTACTTCTGGATCGGCGCCATCCCCGCGATGCTCTTCCTCGGCGTCGTGATGATGCCGTTCTACTACGGCTCCAAGGTGCGCTCCGTGCCGGAGTTCATGTTCCGGCGGTTCGGCACCAAGGCGCACCTGGTCAACGCGATCTCCTTCGCGGTCGCCCAGCTGCTCATCGCCGGCGTCAACCTCTACCTGCTCGGCTCGATCGTGCACGCGCTGCTCGGCTGGCCGCTCTGGATCGCCCTCATCGTGGCTTCCATCATCGTGCTGTCGTACATCACCCTCGGCGGCCTGTCCGCGGCGATCTACAACGAGGTGCTGCAGTTCTTCGTCATCGTCGCCTCGCTGCTGCCGCTGGTCATCATCGGCCTCAACCGGGTCGGTGGCTGGGGCGGCCTCCAGGAGAAGATCACCGCGGCCGCGGCGGCAGCCCCGCCCGAGGCCGAGGTCCCTTCGGCCGAGTGGCAGCTGAACTCCTGGCCGGGCCAGGCCCTCACCGGGTTCGACTCGCCGGTCTGGTCCGTCGTCGGCATCGTGTTCGGCCTGGGCTTCGTGCTGTCCTTCGGCTACTGGACGACCAACTTCGTCGAGGTGCAGCGGGCGATGGCCTCCGACTCCATCGCCTCGGCCCGCAAGACGCCGATCATCGGCTCGTTCCCGAAGATGTTCGTCCCCTTCCTCACCATCATCCCCGGCATGATCGCCGCCGTCCTCGTGCCGGAGATCATCAAGCTGAAGAACGGCGAGGTGGTGCCGGGCGGTGCCTCCGGCAAGGGGGTCGCCTACAACGACTCGATCCTCTACCTGATGCGCGACCTGCTGCCCAACGGCCTGCTGGGGCTGGCGATCACCGGTCTGCTGGCCGCGTTCATGGCCGGCATGGCAGCCAACATCTCGGCGTTCAACACGGTCTTCAGCTACGACCTGTGGGAGCGGTACATCCGCAAGGACCGCTCCGACGACTACTACCTGCGCATCGGTCGGGTCGCGACCGTGGGCGCGACCTTCATCGCCATCTTCACGGCCCTGCTGGCCAGCTCGTTCTCGAACATCATGGACTACCTCCAGATCCTGTTCGGGTTCTTCAACGCCCCGCTCTTCGCGACCTTCATCCTCGGTATGTTCTGGAAGCGGATGACGGGGACGGCCGCCTGGATCGGGCTGGTTTCCGGCACGCTGTCGGCGGTGATGGTCGCGTTCCTCACCGAGGACGCGTTCGGATCGCTGAGCGTCGGGGTCATCCCACTGAGCGGCCAGGGTGCGGCCTTCGTGGCGGCGTCGACGGCCTTCCTCGTCGACCTCGTGCTGTCGATCGGGATCTCGCTCTTCACCAAGCCCACACCGGCGGAGGACCTCGTCGGCCTGGTCTACTCGGAGACCCCGAAGGAAGCCCGTCAGGACCCCCTCGAGCACACCTACCCCTGGTACCGGCGCACGTTGCCGCTCGCGGGGATCTCGCTCGTCATGGTCACCGTCCTCAACGTCCTCTTCTGAGCAGGAGCAGTCATGGCAGAGCAAGAGAAGAAGACGGCCGGGATCTTCGACATCCGCAACATCATCGGCGCGCTGCTCACCATCTACGGCGTGATCCTGACCGCGATGGGCCTGTTCGCCGACCCGGAGACCGAGAAGACCGGCGGCTCGAACGCCAACCTCGTGGCCGGCATCCTGCTGCTGGTCGTCGGTCTCGGCTTCATTGCCTGGGCGCAGCTGCGGCCGGTCAAGGTGCCCGACCACGTGGAGCCGGTGCACGACGACCCGACCCGGCCCGCGCCGAAGAAGAAGCCCCGGGCCCCGCGCTGATCTCCCGGAGCCGCTGACCGGCGCGGCATAGGGTCGCGCCATGGGTGAGATGACGACGGTGGGCGACCTCCCGGCATACCGGGCGGTGCCCGAGGGTGAGGGCCCGTGGCCCGGGCTCGTGCTCGTGCACGAGGTCTTCGGCCTCGAGGACGAGATGAAGCGCCACGCCGACCGGCTCGCGGGCCTGGGCTACCTCGTGCTGGCGCCCGACCTGCTCGCCCGTCGTCGGCGCATCGTCTGCCTCGCCCAGACCATGACGGCCCTGCGGCGGGGAAGGGGGCAGGCGTTCGACGACCTGGAGTCGGCGCGGGCGGCCCTCCTCGCGGACCCGTCGAGCAACGGCTCGGTGGGGGTGATCGGGTTCTGCCTCGGCGGCGGTTTCGCCCTGGTGCTCGCCGGGCAGCCCGGGTGGGATGCCGTGGCCGCCAACTACGGTGCGCTGCCGCGGGACCTCGAGGCGCTCGACGGGGCCTGCCCGGTGGTGGCGAGCTACGGCGGGCGCGACGGCTACCTGAGGGGCGCCGCCTCGACGCTCGAGGCGGCACTCGCCGAGCGCGGCGTCGCGCACGACGTCAAGGAGTACGCCGGGGCCGGGCACGCCTTCCTCAACGAGGTGGACGCCTCGCCCTGGTACCTCGCGCCGATGACCCGTCTGGTGATGCGAGTGGGGCACGACCCGGTGGCCTCCAAGGATGCCTGGGCGCGGATCGACGACTTCCTCGGCCGGCACCTCACCAGGTGATCGCCCCACCCTCGCGCCAGGTGTCGAGCAGGCCGGTCGGGTCGTCGACCGTGCCCCCGCGGTTCCACAGCGCCAGGTAGAGGTCGGTGGCCGAGCCGGTGAGGGTCCGGGCGTGGTCCGGGGCGCCGGTGCGCGGCGTCAGTCGGTGGGTGACCGGCGCGCCGGGGCCGAGCGCGAGCGACCACGCGGGGCCAGCGCTGACCGACACGACTGCGGTGTAAGGGTCTTCGGTGCGCGGGCCCTTGGTGCGGCGCTGCCAGAAGCCCACGAGGAGCTCGTCGATGCCGTCGCTCGCCAGGCGGTCGTCGAACCAGGTGTCGGCGCCGGTGAGGGTGCGTGCCTCCCGGGCCCCGAGGGCGTCCAGAGCGTGCACGGTGGTCTCGTGACACTGCCGTCGCGCCCAGAACGCCCTGGCCGGCGGCGACTGCGCGAGGAAGGTCATGACGTCGAGGTCGTCGGGCGCGGCAGCCAGGGCGGCCACCAGCGGCGCGGCGCCGTCGAGCAGCCAGCCGACCGGGTCAACCGCCGCGCGGCCCGCCGCCTCGAGGGCGGAGGGGTCGACGCCTCTGGGGTCCTCACCCCGGACCACCGCCGTCGCCCAGCGGTGCACCATCCCCTGGTGAGCCAGCAGGTCGCGCACCGACCAGCCAGGGCAGGTCGGGACCGGGGCCTCGGGGCCGGCCGCACGCGACCACACCGCCATCCGGTCCACGGCGGCGTCGATGCCGGCCAGGTGGTTCTCGACGGTGGGGGCGTCCATCCCCGCAGTCTTGCACCGGTGCTCGACACTGCGTCCGCAACTGCGGTCGGTCCGTCGAGCACCCGCCCGGTCCGGGCCTCGTCGTCCACAGGCTCGATGCCGTGGCCGGCGCGAGCAGCCGTGACGACGGCAGGATGCGGGGATGCGCACGGGGGCCGAGCGGCAGGCGAGGAGGGCCCGGGCCCGCCTGCTCGCCGGACCCCGGGAGGGCGTGGTCTCCCGGGCCGAGCTCCGTGAGATCGGCGCGGATCGCCGGGTGGTGTCCCGCGAGGTGGCCGCGAGCCGGTGGGCGGTGCACGGCCGCGTCACCGTCGCCACCCACACGGCGGCCCTGTCCGAGGCGGCACTGCGGTGGCGGGCGGTGTGGGAGGCCGGGCCGGATGCCGCGCTCGACGGGGTCTCGGCGCTGTGTGCGGCCGGCCTGAGGCACTTCCGCACCGACGTTCTGCACGTTTCGGTCCCCGAGGGGAGCCGGATCCACCGGGTCGACGGTGTCCGCGTCCACCACCCGAGGGGCCGGCTGGTGGGTGAGCTGCTCGACGCCGGGCCACCTCGGGTGCGGGCGCCGGTCGCCGCGGTGCGGGCTGCGCACTGGGCGGTCTCCGACCGGCAGGCGGCCTTGGTCCTGTGCATGACGGTGCAGCAGCGGCTGGCCACCGGCGAGCAGCTCGTGGCCGCGGCGTCGGCCGTCCGGGGCCGGGCCCGCCGGTCCTTCGTGGCGCAGGTCGTCGCCGACGTGGCCGACGGCGCACACTCGCTGGGCGAGCTCGACTTCGCCGCGCTCTGCCGCCGCCGCGGCCTGCCGGAACCGGACCGGCAGGTCGTGCGGGTCGGCCCGCGGGGCCGGGTCTACCTCGACGTGCGGTGGCGCCGTATCGGCCTGGTGGTCGAGATCGACGGGGCACAGCACCGACAGGGTCTCGCGGTCAGCGACGACCACCTGCGGCGCAACTCGCTCGTGCTCACCGACGAGACGGTGCTCGGCATCGATCTCGTGGGCCTGCGCCTGCGCGAGGCCGAGTTCATGGGCCAGGTCGTCGCGGCGCACGAGCTGCTCACTGCTCGACTCGGTGCCTGAACGCGAACGCGCCCTGGTGGGTGTTCGACGGTGCGACCGGAACGCCGGTCGACCCGTCGAGCACCGGTGTGCTGGGCGTGGGTCAGGCGAACTGCCAGGACCGCTTGCTCAGGCCGAACCAGAACCCGTCGATCACGCTCTCGACCGTGTCGGCGGAGATGCGTCCGGAGGCCGATGCGGCACCGAGGGCGACGTAGAGCGGAGCCCAGTGCTCGGTGCGGGGGTGGGCCTCGCGTGCCGCGGGGGCCTTGGCGAGGAAGTCGAGCACCGCGTCGACGTCGCCGTTGCCGACCGCTTCGCGGGCCCAGTGGTCGAACTCGGCCGAGGGCGTGGGCGGCGCTGCGTCCGAGGGGGCGGTCGGGTCGAACCAGCCGAGGTTGTGCGTGGTGAACCCGGAGCCGACGATGAGCACGCCCTCGTCCCGAAGCGGCGCGAGGCGCTTCCCGAGCTCGAAGAGGCGCTGCGGGTCGAGCGTCGGCATCGAGAGCTGCGCCGTGGGGACGTCGGCCTGTGGGAACAGCTCCTTCAACGGCACGTACGCGCCGTGGTCGAGCCCACGCGAGGGGTCCTGGTGCAGGGTCTCACCGGCCCCGGACAGCAGACCCGCCACCGACCGGGCCAGCTCGGGCGCACCCGGCGCGTCGTAGGTCACCTCGTAGTAGCGCTGCGGAAAGCCCCAGAAGTCGTGGAGCAGCGGCACGTCGCCGGAGGTCGCGGAGACCGAGATCGGGGCGAGCTCCCAGTGCGCGGACACCACGAGGACGGAGCTCGGGCGAGGCAGGTCCTCGGACCAGGCGGCGAGCTGCGCGGTCCAGAGGGCGTCGTCGGCCAGCGGCGGTGCGCCGTGGCTGAGGTAGAGGACGGGCTGCCGGTCGGTCGTCGACGTGGTCTCGGCGCTGGTCATCGGACTCCTCGGGAAAGTATTGTTGAACATTCAACCATACTGGCGACCGGAACGGTCCCTCGACGAGCGACCGCCGCCAATGGTGTCCTGAAGGGGTGCCCCACGTCACGCTGCGCGAGATCACCCCGGACATCGAGTCGGCCGTACTCGCTCGCCCTCGCCCTCGACCCCACGGCACCGGCATGGTGTGCTGAACCCGTGCCCCACGACTCCCGACCGAGCGACTCGACGTTCCTCGGCATCCACACCGGCTCGTTCTCCACACCGGCCGCCGGCAACCCGACGGTCGTCATGGTCGAGGCCGCCTACCGGCACCACGGCCTCGACGCCCGCTACCTCAACTGCGAGGTCACCCCCGGGGCGCTGGCGGATGCCGTCGCGGGTGCCCGTGCGATGGGCTGGGCGGGCTTCAACTGCTCCCTGCCCCACAAGGTCGCCGTCATCGACCACCTCGACGCCCTCGCCGCCTCGGCCGAGGTGATCGGGGCGGTGAACACGGTCGTCGCCACCGACGGCGAGCTGGTCGGCCACAACACCGACGGCCAGGGCTTCGTGGAGTCGCTGCGCACCGTCGTGGACCCGGCAGGCCTCGAGGTCGTCGTGCTCGGCGCTGGTGGGGCGGCTCGGGCGGTCGCCGTCGAGACGGCGCTCGCCGGCGCGGCATCCGTCACCGTCGTCAACCGCGACCGGGGCCGGGGCGAGGAGCTCGCGCGGGTCGTGACCGCCGGCACCGGGGTGCCGGCGGTCTTCGTCGCCTGGGAGCGCACGTACGCCGTGCCCGACGGTGTCGACGTCGTCGTCAACGCCACCTCGGTCGGCTTCGGCGACCCCGAGGCCCTGGTCGACGTCGACGTCGACAGCCTGCGGGCCGGGCTCGTGGTGGCCGACGTCGTCGTCTCGCCACCGCTCACGGCCTTCCTCCGGGCGGCGGCCGGGCGCGGAGCCACCACGCTCGACGGCCTCGGCATGCTCGTCGGGCAGGGGGCCCTCGCCGTGCGGCACTGGACCGGCATCGAACCCGACCGAGAGGTCATGCGGGCCGCCGCCGCAGGCGCTCTGGGGCTCTAGATACGGGTTTCGAGGGCCCGGTGTGCACGAAATCGTGGGCCGGGCGCTACCGTCATCCGCGTCACCACGTCGACGCAGCGACGAATCCGCTGCACGTGGGGGACGGAAACGGACACGGTGAACCACATGGCCACAGGACGCAAGCTCGTCATCGTCGAGTCGCCCGCCAAGGCGCGCACGATCGCCGGCTACCTCGGCAGCGACTGGGACGTGGAGGCGTCGGTCGGGCACATCCGTGACATCCCGACGCCGAGCGAGATGCCCGCCGAGATGAAGAAGGGGCCCTTCGGAAAGTTCGGGGTCAACATCGAGGACGACTTCGAGCCGTTCTACGTCGTCGACGCGGACAAGAAGAAGAAGGTCCGCGAGCTCAAGGCCCTGCTGAAGAACGCCGACGAGCTCTACCTCGCCACTGATGAGGACCGCGAGGGCGAGGCGATCGCCTGGCACCTGCTCGAGACCCTGCAGCCCAAGGTGCCGGTCAAGCGGATGGTGTTCCACGAGATCACCAAGGAGGCCATCCAGCGCGCCGCCTCCACCACCCGCGACCTCGACACCCGGCTCGTCGACGCCCAGGAGACGCGCCGCATCCTGGACCGGCTCTACGGCTACGAGGTCAGCCCGGTGCTGTGGCGCAAGGTCAAGGCGGGCCTGTCCGCAGGCCGCGTGCAGTCGGTCGCGACCCGCCTGGTCGTCGAGCGCGAGCGTGAGCGGATGGCCTTCCGTGCCGCGAGCTACTGGGACGTCGAGGGCGACTTCACCCCGGATGCCGAGGCCAACCTCTTCACCGCCAAGCTCACCGGCGTCGACGGATCCAAGGTGGCCACCGGCCGCGACTTCGCCGACGACGGCACGCTCACCAACGCCAAGGCGACCCCGCTCGACGAGGCCGCCGCCACCGGCATCGCGAACGCCCTGCGCGCCGCCGACGTCACCGTCACCGACGTCTCCGAGAAGCCCTACACCCGGCGCCCGAGCGCGCCGTTCACCACCAGCACCCTGCAGCAGGAGGCCTCGCGCAAGCTGCGCCTGAACAGCCGCAACGCGATGCGCGTCGCCCAGCGGCTCTACGAGAACGGCTACATCACCTACATGC
>DASQEZ010000161.1:0-4084 GCA_035633415.1 Ornithinibacter sp.
GGCGGCGTCGGGGCCACCGTGGGCGGCCAGTCCGGCCGCCGCGGAGTCGACGCCGGCCAGCAGGAGGTCCATCGGCAGCCGCTCGCCGATCAGGCCGGTCGAGCAGACGACGACGTCGCCGGGGGCGACGTCGAGGACGGCACCGACGTGCTCGGCGGTGCGGTGGGTGTCCTGGAAGCCGGGGGCGCCGGTGCACGCGTTGGCGCCGCCGCTGTTGAGCACCACGGCATCCGCCCGCCCGTCGGCGACGACGGTGCGTGACCACGTGACCGGGGCCGCCTCGACGCGGTTGCCGGTGAAGACGGCGGCGGCGTGGTGGTCGGGGCCGTCGTTGACGACCAGCGCCACGTCGGGGCGACCCGAGGCCTTCAGGCCGGCGGTGACGCCGCTGGCCCGGAAGCCGCGCGGGGTGGTGACGGACATCAGGAGCTCCCTCCGGTCGACGGGGTGCGGGTCGGCGAGGCGAACGGTCGGGAGCTCACGGCGCGACCCCGCAGATCGGCAGGCCCGTCGTCTCGGGCAGGCCGAGCGCGAGGTTGAGGCACTGCACGGCGGCACCGGCCGTGCCCTTGGTGAGGTTGTCGACGGCGGCGACCACGACGACCCGGCCGACCCGCTCGTCGAGCACGACCTGCAGGTGCACCGTGTTGCTGCCGAGCACGTTGCCGGTGCTCGGCCAGCGGCCCTCGGGCAACAGGTGGACGAACGGCTCGTCGGCGTAGGCCGTGGTCCAGGCGGCACGCACGGCGTCGGCAGTGGCGCCGGGGCGCACGCGGGCGGTGCAGGTCGCGAGGATGCCGCGCGGCATCGGGGCGAGTGTGGGGGTGAACGAGACGGTCACCGGGCCGGCCCCGGCGGCGGTGAGGTTCTGCTCGATCTCCGGGGTGTGCCGGTGCACGCCACCGACACCGTAGGGCGACATCGCGCCCATCACCTCGGCGCCGAGCAGGTGTGGCTTGAGCGACCTGCCCGCCCCGGAGGTACCGGAGGCCGCGACGACGGTGATGTCATCCGGCTCCAGGACGCCGGCGACCAGGCCGGGGGCCAGGGCGAGGGAGACGGCCGTGGGGTAGCAGCCCGGCACCGCGATCCGGGTGGCTCGGGCCAGGGCGGCGCGCTGGGGTCCGCCGGCGGTGGGCAGCTCGGGCATGCCGTAGGGCCACGACCCCGCGTACGGGGTGTCGTAGAACGCGGTCCAGGCGCTCTCGGCGGCAAGCCGGAAGTCGGCGCCGCAGTCGATGACGACCACGTCGTCCCCCAACCGTGCAGCGAGGGCCGCCGAGTGTCCGTGTGGCAGGGCGAGCACCACGGCGTCGTGGCCGGCGAGCACCTCGGGCGTGGTCTCCTCCAGCAGCCGGTCGGCGAGCGGGGTGAGATGCGGGTGGGTCGTGCCGAGCGACTGCCCGGCGTTCGACGAGGCGGTCAGCGCGCCGACCTCGAGCTCGGGGTGCTGCAGGAGCAGCCGCACGACCTCACCACCGGCGTACCCGCTCGCCCCGGCGACTGCGACACGTCTCATGTGCATGACTATACAGAAGTTAGTGACTCCATACATCCCGTGTGCCCAGGCCCCGACTCCGTGCGACTTGTGCGCGGTTTCGGGCGCCCGACGGGGCGAAGACCGTGGGTAGGTCGCACGAGGTCGGGTCAGGTGAGGGGGTCGTTCTCCCCCAGTGCCAGCACGAGGGTGCGCTCGTCCGGCGCCAGGCCGGCCCGGGCGTGCGCCGTCAGCGATGCGACGGTGTCGACGCCGGCGCGCACGAAGCGCCCCGACCACGCGTCGAGCTCCCCGGACACCAGGGCCAGCACCAGGTCGGTGACCGCCGCCGGGTCGGTCCACTCGGTGCGGCCCGCGTGCGCGTCCATCCCCTCGGTCATGTCGGTGCGCACGACCCCGGGCATCAGGTCGAACGCCCGGATGCCGCGCGCCCACCCCGCGAGGTGGGTCGAGCCGGTGACCCGCGCCAGGGCGGTCTTGCTCACGTTGTAGGCACTCGCGTCGGCCCCCGCCCGCCGGGCGGCACCGCTGTTGACGTTGACGACCCGCCCGCCACCGGCGGCGATCATGTGCGGCGCGACGAGCCAGGTCATCAGGTAGGCCCCCAGCACGTTGACCTCCTGGGTGTGCCACCACTGCTCCGGGTCGGACGCGAACAGGTCGACCTCGGTGTCGATGACGCCGGCATTGTTGACGAGCACGTCGATGCGCCCGTGCCGCTCCACGACCTCCTCGACCCACGCGGTCAGTGCCGCCCGGTCGGTCACCGGGGCGACGGCGCTCGACCCCCGCTCGACGGCGTACCCGGCGTCCTCGAGCGCGTCGGCCACGAACCGGCCGATGCCGCGCGAGGCGCCGGTGACGACCGCCACGAGGTGACCCCCGCGGCCGTCCTCGGACGCCGGCTCCGGCGCGACCTCGCCCTCGTCGTCGACGGGCACCTCGGTCGGCACGCTCATGCGCGCTGCACCGCCCCGACCGCCTCGGCCGCGGCCCGCAACGCCGTGTCGCGCAGCGCACTGACCTCGTCGGTCGTCAGCGTGCGGTCGGGCGCCCGGAAGGTGAGCCGGTAGGCGAGGGACTTGCGCCCCTCCCCCACCTGGTCGCCGCGGTAGACGTCGAAGAGGGTCAGCGCCTCGAGGTGCTCCCCCGCCCCGTCGCGCAGGGACCGCTGCACGGCCTGTGCCGGCACCGACTCGTCGACGACGACCGCGACGTCGCTCTGGGCCATCGGGAACGTGTGCAGGGTGCGCGCCTGCACCGTCGCCTCGGACGCCCTGCTGAGCAGATCGAGGTCGAGCTCGCCGCCCACCGTGCGGGCCGGCAGGCCGAGCGCGGCGACGACCTTGGGGTGCAGCTCGCCGACGTGGCCGACCGGGGTGCCGTCGGCCAGCTCCACCCGGGCACAGCGGCCGGGGTGGAACGGTGCGACGGCATCGGACGACACCTCGAGCACCAGACCGAGCGCCTCACCCACGGTGCGGGCGAGGTCGACGACGTCGGAGACGTCGGCCGCGCGGCCCTCGCCCCACCAGCCGGCTCGTACCCGGTCGCCGGCGAGCGCGAAGGCGACGTGCCTCGGTTGCGGCGGCACGGCATCCCGGATGGCGGCGAGGGTCGCCTCGGACGGGCGGATGCCGACGTCCTCGGTGGGTGCCGAGCCCTGCGGCCCGTCGAGCGCGACGACCAGGCCGAGCTCGAACAGCCCGACGTCGCGGGTGCCACGGGCGACGTTGCGGCGCAGGGCGTCGACCATCGTGGCCAGCAACCGGGTGCGCATCAGCGGCTGCTCGTCGGACAGCGGGTTGGCCAGGCGCACGGTGCGGGCCACCTCGGCGTCGACGTCGAGGCCGAGCGCGGCGTAGCGGTCGGTGCCGACGAACGGCGCGCTCCACACCTCGCACAGCCCCTGACCGGCGAGCACGTCGGCCACGAGGCGGCGAACCCGCTGGGCGTGGGTGAGCCCGGCGCCGCCGGGCGGCGTCGGGATGACCGAGGGGATGCGCTCGTAGCCGGAGATGCGGGCGATCTCCTCGACGAGGTCCTCGGCGGTCGTGAGGTCGGGTCGCCAGGTCGGCGGGGTCACGGTGAGCAGGTCGCCCGTGCGGGTGACCGAGCACCCGATCGCCTCCAGGACCCCCACCACCTCGCTGTCGAGGTAGACGATGCCGACGATCCGTGAGGGGAACCCCACGTGCATGGGCACCGCGGCAGGGTCGGTCGGGGTGCCCACGTCGGTGACCTCGGTGTCGGCCACCCCACCGCCGTGCTCGACGAGCAGGTCGACGGCCAGCTGGGCCGCCGCGGCGGCGAGCGCCGGGTCGACCCCGCGCTCGAAGCGGCGCGAGGCCTCGCTGGGCAGCTTGTGCCGCCGGGCCGAGCGGGCGACCGTGACCGGCTCGAAGTGCGCCGCCTCGATGAGCACGTCGCGGGTGGTGCCGCCGACCTCGGTCTCGGCTCCGCCCATGACACCGGCGATCGCCACGGCCCGCTCGCCGCCGGAGTCGGTGATCAGCAGGTCGCCCGGGTCGAGGGCGCGGTCGACGTCGTCGAGGGTCCTCAGCCGCTCGTCCGGGCGCGCACGCC
>DASQEZ010000162.1:0-7115 GCA_035633415.1 Ornithinibacter sp.
GCCCCTCGTCGTGACCCGGCCGGCCGAGCCCCGCGCCGTCCTGCCCGACGTCGGGCTCGTCATCGAGCTCGATCTTCTCGACGTCGTTGATGCGCCGCGCGCCGCCGAGGTCGTCGACGCGGCGGTCGCGCACCCCGTCGAGACCCACGCGGCGCTGGTCAGCCGCTACTTCGGCGACATCAGTCCTTGCGCCAGCATGGAGCGCTTCCTCACGGCCTGCTCGACCGTGGTCGAGGAGCGCCAGGCCGCCCTGGTCGCACGGGCTTCGCTGACCGGCCACTGATCCTCGGGCCTCGCCGACGCGTCGAACCGCCGGCACCCGCTGGCCCATCCGCTCGCACCTGCGGATCGAGAGTGGAGAACACGCCGCCTCGGGCTGACCCGTGACGGCGTCTTCTCTCTTCTCGACCGGTTCGGTCGGGGGGCTCGGTCAGAGAGCGGGGGCCTTCGTGGGCATCGTGACTCCGCACTTCTCGGCGGCTGCCTTGAGGTCGGCGCGCACCTGCTTGCGCTGGTCCTTGGTCATGGGCCCCCACGGCCGGTTGACGGCGGCATCCTTGAGGCAGGTCTGCTGCTCGTCGGTCAGGCCGTCCCAGAAGGCCCTGGTCTTCGCGAAGGGCAGGGTGACCTTGCAGGTCGTGGCGGCCGCCTCGACCTTGGCGCGCAGGGCCGCCCGCTCGGCGTCGTCCAGCGGGCCGACCGGCCTGGTGATCTTGGCGTCCTGGAGGCAGCTGCGCTGGTCGTCGGTGAGCTTGTTCCACCAGCCGCGGGCCGCGGCTCGCGGGGTGGCGGTGTCGGGAACGGGGTCCGCGACGGTGTCGGCATCGACGGATGCCGGGTCCAGCGCGGCCACGGCGGCGACCGGGGCGGGGGTCGCGAGGGCGCTCGACGCGACGACGGCGCCCGTCGCGATCAGGGCGGTGCCGAGGCCGGCGGCGACGAGGGTGGTGCGAAGGCGGGTCATGGTCGTGCTCCTTGCAGTCGTGGATGCCGTCCGGCTCGGGCCGGCTGGGGTGGTGACGTGACCACGTTCGGGCTCGGGCCTCGGGGCCGCTGCGAGGAAACCTCGCGATCCGCTGGAGATCGGTCGCTGCGTCCCGGATGCCGTGCCGGGCACCATCGGGCTCGGGGCCGAACGCGAAGTCAGGAGCACTTCGCCGGCTCAGGAGGTTTTGGCCGGGTCAGGGCCGAGTACGGCCATGACTTGGCGAAGTGCTCCTGACTTCGCGGGACGGGGTGGCCGGGGCGCTCCACCACCGGGTGGTCCACCGGCACGACGGGCCGGATCCACAGGAAGTCTCGAGGTTTCCTCCAGACAGGACCGTGCGACCTCTGGCAGCGTGGCCGCCATGACGACCGCGAGCCCGCGCCCCACCGTGCTCGTCGTCGACGACGAGGAGAACATCTCCTACCTGGTCTCCTCCGCCCTGAAGCTGGCCGACCTCGACGCCGCGACCGCCGGCACCGGCGAAGAGGCCCTGGCCAGGTGCACCCCGGCCTACCCCGACCTGGTCGTGCTCGACGTGATGCTCCCCGACCTCGACGGCTTCGAGGTGCTGCGCCGCCTGCGGGCCAAGGGCGTCGAGGCACCCGTCCTCTTCCTCACCGCGCGCAGCGACACCGCCGACCGGGTGCGTGGCCTGACCGCCGGGGGCGACGACTACATCGTCAAGCCGTTCGCCCTCGAGGAGCTGGTCGCCCGGGTTCACGTGGCCCTGCGCCGCCGCGGCAGCACCCCGGCCCCCAGCGGGCGCCACCAGGTTCACGACCTGGTGCTCGACGAGGACCAGCACCGCGTGTGGCGAGGCGACACCGAGTTCCACCTCACCGCAACGGAGTTCACCCTCCTGCGGTGCCTGCTCGTCAACGCCGGACGCGTCGTCACCCGCGCGCAGATCCTCGACCACGTGTGGCAGTACGACTTCGACGGCGAGTCGGCGATCATCGAGTCGTTCGTGTCGACGCTGCGCAAGAAGGTCGACGCCACCGACCCCAAGCTGATCCACACCGTGCGCGGCGTCGGCTACACGATCCGGGAGCCGTGATGACGCTGCGCCGCCGGCTCGTCGTGGCCACGAGCGCCCTCGCCGTGGTGCTGCTCGTCGCCGGCGCGGCGGTCGTGCTCGTGCAGCGCGCCTTCCTCATCGCCCGTCTCGACAGCCAGCTCGCCGCGCTGGCCCAGAACCCGCGCGCGATCCTGCTGGCCTCGGCGCGGGCCGAGGCGTCCGGCACGGCCCCGGCGACGGCGGGGCTCTCCGACGTCTGGGTCGGCCGGATGTCCGCCGACGGCACCCTCACCGCCGTCCTCACCCCCCAGACCGACCCTTCGCTGGTCCCCCTCCTCGCACCCGGCGAGAAGGTGAGCAGCCCGCAGGGCCGCGCCACGGCATCCGGGGAAGCACGCCGGGTGCGCGTGGTGACCGCGACCCTGCCCAACGGCCGGGCGCAGGCGGTGCTCGCCATCCCGACGACGTCCGCCGACGTGGCAACCACCCGCCTCACGATGACCCTCGGCCTGGTCGCTCTGGTCGTCGCCGCCGTCGTGGGCCTGCTGCTGTGGTGGGTCGACCGGCTCGGCCTGCGCCCCATCGCCGAGATGACGGATGCCGCCGACGCCATCACCGCTGGCGACACCGCCCGCCGGGTGCCGCCCGGGCCCCCGGGCACCGAGGCGGCCCGGCTCGGGGAGGCCCTCAACGCGATGATCGACACCAACGCCGCGACCCAGGAGCGGATGCGGCGCTTCGTCGCCGACGCGTCGCACGAGCTGCGCACCCCGCTGACGACCCTGCAGGGGTATGCCGCGCTGCACACCGGGCGGGTGGGCGCGCCCTCCGCGGCCGCATCCGAGGACAACGCCGACGCCGAGATGGTCGACGCCATGCGCCGGATGGGTGACGAGGCGGCCCGGATGCGGCGCCTCGTCGACGGCCTGCTCGACCTGGCGCGGCTCGACGACCTCGGGGTCGTGGCGCGCGAGCCGGTCGACCTCGCGGTGGTCGTGCGCGACGTGGCGTCCGACCTGCGGGTGGTGGCCCCCGACCGGGTCGTCACCGTCGACTCCCCGCATTCGCTCGTCCTCACCGGCGACCGGGACCGGCTGACCCAGGCACTCGTCGGGCTCACCTCGAACGCCGTGCGGCACACCCCGGCCGGCACCCCGGTGTGGCTGCGGGTGGTCGAGCTGCCGGGCGCGGTACGGGTCGACGTCGCGGACGCCGGTCCCGGCATCCCGCCAGAGCACGTGCCGCACGTGTTCGAGCGGTTCCACCGGGTCGACCGGGGGCGGTCCTCGGCCAGCGGGGGCACCGGGCTGGGCCTGGCCATCGTCGACGCCATCGGCCGGGCACACGGGGGCACGGCGAGCGTGGCCTCGGAGCTCGGGCGCGGCTCGACCTTCTCGCTCACCCTCCCCACCTGAGTGGGGCCCGGCCCCCGGGGACCCCGACTCATTGCGGATTCCGGACAGCCAGCCCTGGTCGCGACCCGCTCGGTGTCCGCGATCCGCAATGAGTCGGGCAGGGAGGAGGACCGGCGACCGCGGGCTGTGGACGGCATGCCGGGAATGTCAGGCGCACGGCATACGGTTGGGAGTTCAGGAATCGGGCGAGCAGGGCCCGACGCAGCCGTCGCGGAGGTCGTGTGGTGGGTCGTGTGTTCACCGTCGACCGCCTCGCCGACCTCACCAACCGCGAGCTCGACGAGGTCTGCGGCACGGTGACCGTCGCCCGGGGCCTGGCCTACGCGAAGCAGGGGCGGGTCGTCGAGCTCGAGCTGAGCGACGACGGCGCCGACGCCAAGGGCTGGGTCGGCGGCAGCAACGGCCAGACCTACACCACCACCGTCACCCTCGCCCCGGTCACCACCCCCAGCGTCGGCCGGCTCGAGCTGCGCCGCTGGGCCAGCGCCTGCACCTGCCCGGTCGGCGGCGACTGCAAGCACGCCGTGGCCGTGGCCGCCGCGGTCCGGGCCAGGCAACCCCTGGTCGACCGCGCCGTCGGGCGCGCCCCGGCGCCCCCGCGCCCCACCTGGGAGCGCGCGCTCGGCGGGTTGCTCGACGACAACGACCTCCAGCCCGAGCACACCCAGGTCGGCCTCCTGGTCGAGCCGGCCACCGGCCCGCGCCGCGACCAGCCGGCCCGCGCCCAGCTGCGGGTGCGGCCGGTCGTGCCGGGGGTGCGCGGCGGGTGGATCCGCACGGGGGTGTCGTGGGAGACGTTCGCCGGCGGCTACTACGGCTTCGGCCGGGTGTCGTTCGCCGACGCGCACCGCGACGCCCTCACCGCCATCGCCGATGCCCACCGCCGCTCGGTGCGCGCCTTCGGCTACGGCCGGATGCCGGACGCCATCCTTCTGGACCACCTCGGCCCCGGCTGGGTGGCGCTGCTGCGCGCCGCCGACCGCGCCGGGGTGCGCCTGCTCACCGAGCTCACCGGCGAGCAGGGCCACGTGGCGTTCGCGCCCGACCCGGCCGAGCTCGTCGTCGACGTCGTGCGCACCGACGACGGCGCCGAGCTGCACCCGCGCCTCGACCTGCCCGAGGGCGCGGCCGGGCGCACCACCCTCGTCGGGCAGCCCGCCACCGGGTTCTGGCTGCGCGACGACGACACCCTCGTGCTGGGCGCGCTGGCCGAGCCGCTCGACGGCACCCGCCAGCGGCTGCTCGACCTCGGCGTCGTCGAGGTGCCCGAGGCCGACTGGGCCCGCTTCACCGTCACCCACCTGCCGGCCCTGCGGCGCAAGGCGCGGGTGCGTTCGGCATCCGGCGACCTCGACCTGCCGGATGCCGTGCCGCCGCGGCTGGCGCTGCGGGCCACGTTCGAGCCGGGGCACCGCGCGCACCTGGAGTGGGGGTTCCGCTACGGCACCGTCGACGGCGGCGTGCTCGTGCCGATGGCGGCGGAGGAACCCGACCCGATGCGCGACCGGGCGGCGGAGCGGTCCCTGGTCGAGGAGCTGCTCGAGGTCGAGGAGGTCGCCGGGTTCGACCGGCTGTGGCAGGTCGTGGCGAAGGTGCGGCGGCTGGTGCCCGAGGTGCGGCTGCACGGGTTCACGACGGTGGCGTTCGCCGAGCTGCTGCCGGTGCTCGAGGAGCTGCCCTCGCTCGAGCTGACCGTCGTCGGGGAGCCCGCCGAGTACAGCGAGGCCGTCGACGCGCCGCTCATCCAGGTGTCGACGTCCGACCCGGTCGACGGTGCGCCGACCGACTGGTTCGACCTCGGCATCTCGGTGACCGTGGCCGGCGAAGACGTGCCGCTGGCGCCGCTGATCGAGGCCATCGCGCGCGGGCACGAGCACCTCATCCTCGACAGCGGCACGTGGTTCGCCCTCGACCGGCCCGAGCTCGAGGCGCTGCGGGCGCTGGTCGACGAGGCCCGCTCGCTGCAGGACAAGCCCACCGACCCGCTGCGCATCTCGGTGGTGCACGCCGGGCTGTGGGAGGAGCTCGCGGCGCTGGGCGTCGTCGAGCAGCAGTCGGACCGGTGGACCCGTGCCGTGGGGGCGCTGCTGGATCTGGATGCCATGGAGCCGGCCGCCCTGCCGGCCGGGCTCGACGCGACGCTGCGGCCCTACCAGGTCGACGGGTTCCGGTGGCTGTCGCTGCTGTGGGACTGCGGGCTCGGCGGGGTGCTCGCCGACGACATGGGCCTGGGCAAGACCCTGCAGATGCTGGCGATGGTGCTGCGGGCGCACGAGCGCGGCGAGCTCGACGACCCGGTGCTCGTGGTGGCGCCGACGTCGGTGCTGTCGACGTGGCAGAGCGAGGCGGCCCGGTTCGCGCCGGGGCTGCGCACGGTGGTCGTCGACCGCACCCGGGCCAAGGCGCGAATCGGGTTGGAGGACACCATCGCCGGCGCGCAGGTCGTCATCACCTCGTATGCGGTGGTGCGCATCGACGAGGTCACGTTCCGCTCGCGCGCCTGGGGTGCGGTCGTCCTCGACGAGGCGCAGTTCGTGAAGAACCACCAGGCCAAGACCTACCAGGCGGTGCGGCGGCTCACGGCGCGGGCGAAGTTCGCGATCACCGGCACCCCGCTGGAGAACTCGCTGATGGACCTGTGGTCGCTGCTGTCGATCGTGGCGCCGGGTCTGCACCCGCGGCCGGCGCTGTTCAAGGAGCTGTGGGCCAAGCCGATCGAGAACGGCGGGGATGCCGAGCGGCTCGCGGCGCTGCGCCGCCGCATCCGTCCTCTGATGCTGCGGCGCACGAAGGAGGCCGTGGCCACCGAGCTGCCGCCGAAGATGGAGCAGGTGCTCTCGGTCGACCTGCATCCGCGGCACCGGGCGGTCTACGACCGGCACCTCCAGCGCGAGCGGCAGCGGCTGCTCGGGCTGATCGACGACGTCAACGGCAACCGCATCGCGATCCTGCGGGCGCTGACGGTGCTGCGGCAGATGTCGCTCGACCCGTCGCTGGTCGACGAGGCTTATGCCGGGCTGGCGTCGTCGGCCAAGGTCGACGCGCTGGTCGAGCAGCTCGAGGAGCTGGCGCAGGAGGGGCACCGGGCGCTGGTGTTCTCGCAGTTCACCGGGTTCCTGAAGATCGTGCGCACCCGGCTGGAGGCGGAGGGCATCGCGTACGAGTACCTCGACGGCTCGACCCGCAACCGCGCCGAGCGGATCGCGTCGTTCCGGGAGGGGACCGCGCCGGTGTTCCTGATCTCGCTCAAGGCCGGTGGGTTCGGGCTCACCCTGACCGAGGCCGACTACGTGTTCGTGCTCGACCCCTGGTGGAACCCGGCCGCCGAGGCCCAGGCCATCGACCGCACCCACCGGATCGGCCAGACCCGGCCGGTCAACGTCTACCGGATGGTCTCGACCGACACCATCGAGGAGAAGGTGGTCGCGCTGCAGGAACGCAAGCGCGACCTCTTCGCCCGGGTCGTCGACGAGGGCGCCGTGATGGGGTCGGCCCTTACCGCTGATGACTTGCGTGAGCTTCTGGACAACTGACGTCTTGCCGGCGACCACCGCAGCTCACTCGATGAGGGTGCGACGCTCCTATGCTTCGTCAAGCAGCTGCGGCCCCGTTCTCGAGGAGCCGATAGAGGTCGCGGGCGACGTAGCGGGCAAGGCAGCGTTTGATCTCTCGGTTGGTCTTGCCTTGGGCAGTA
>DASQEZ010000163.1:0-7467 GCA_035633415.1 Ornithinibacter sp.
CGAGGGCGATGTTGAACTTGTACGTCGCGAGGCCGTCGATCTCCTCCTCGCCCTGGAAGGTGGCGTCGACCGCGCGGCCGACGAGGCCGTCCCAGAACGGGTAGGTCTTCTGCTCGACCTCGAAGGGGAACTTGTTGACCAGGCCGTCGTGCGGCTCGGCGCCGACACCGACGTACTTCTCGTCGTTCACGGCGAGCGCGGTCTTGCGGTCGGTGGCGAACCGGTCGGTGCCGGCCGTGACGAGGCGGCTGTCGGGGTCCTGGTCGTCGACACAGTCCGGGGCCGTGCCGCCGGTGTCCTTGATGAGGCAGGAGAAGGTGTCGAACACGACGACCTCGGAGGTCGAGGCCTGGCCGTCGGCGACCGAGCGGCTGATGGCCTTGAGCGGGGACCCGGGGCCGCTCGGCAGGACGGTGGCGTCCCCGGTGAGGCGGGTCGTGGTGTCGACGTCGAGCGGTGTTCTCATCACCTGGCCCGGAACCCAGAGCAGCACGAGAAGGGCTGCCGTGATGAGGAAGGCTGCAAGCCCGAGGAGGACGAGACCGACGGTCTTGCGCATGGCACCTTTGCCCTTGTCTAGAGGTGACGATCGCGGTGACCCTACCAGTCGGTAGGCGCGGCGGGACAGGGTTCGCGGTGAGCGGGTTCGCGTGTCGGGGACCACACCCCCGGGAGGGTGCGGTCGTCGCCGGCCCTCCTCCCCTATCGTGCCCACCATGACCGCCCGCCTCCCCGCCCTCGACGGGCTGCGCGCCGTGGCCGCGCTGCTCGTCGTCGCGACGCACGCGGCCTACCTCACCGGGTTCACCGTCAACGGTGGCCTGCTCGGACGCCTCGCGGGCCGGGGCGACTTCGGCGTCGCCATCTTCTTCGCCCTCTCCGGCTTCCTCCTCCACCACGGCCTGGTCAGCGACTCGAGGGCCGGCCACAGCGACCTGCGCGCGTACGCCGTGCGCCGCGCGGCCCGGGTCCTGCCCGCGTACTGGGTGACGCTCGCGGTCGTCATCCTGGTCAGCCGTCCGGACCTGCGCACCGCGCTCGCCCAGGCCCTCGCGGTGCAGACGTACCTGAGCGACAGCGACATCCCGTCGTTCTCGCAGTCCTGGAGCATCCCGACCGAGCTGTCGTTCTACCTCGCGTTGCCGCTGGTCGTGTGGCTCCTGGACCGGGTCCGGCGGCGTCACCCCGACCTCCCCGTGGCTCTGCTCATCGGCAGCGCGGTCGCGGCGACGGTGACGCTGGCCTTCCTGCCGGTGGGGGTGGTGGGCGAGGACGTGCTCATCGAGCGGTGGCTGCCGGCACGCTGGCCCAACTTCGCGGTCGGCATGGTGCTCGCCGAGCTGCTGCTGAACCCCGGGAGCCGGCTGGCCCGCGCCACCCGTCGGCTCGCCCGCGACTCGGCCGGCTGTCTCCTCGTGGCTGCCGCGGCCCTGCTGCTGGCCACCACCCCCATCGCCGGGCCGCTGACCCTCGGGCTGGTCTCCGGGAGCCAGCTGTCCGTGCGACTGGCCCTGTCGACCGTCGTCGCAGGCTTCCTTCTCGCCCCGCTCGTGCTCGGGCGCGCGGACGCCTACAGCGCCGCACTCGGCTCGCGGCCGGCGCGCAACGTCGGGGTGGTGTCGTACGGGTTGTTCCTCTGGCACCTGCCGGTGTTCAGCGCCGTCTACGCGATCAGCGGCGCCACGGTCTTCACCGGCGGCATCCTGCCGCTGCTCGCCATCGGGCTGCCGGTCAGCCTGTTCCTCGCCTGGCTGAGCCACGTGCTCGTCGAGCTCCCGGCCATGCGCTGGGCGGCACGAGCGGTGCCGCACCGGCGAGCACCCCTGCCGCGATGACCGCGACGGTTGCCGTCGCCTCGACCCAGGGCAGGGCCTGGTAGGCGGGCGCGGTCAGCGCGACGAGCACCCCGGCCCCGGTCACGAGCACGACGACCACGACGGCCACTGCGGCGTCCGAGTCGGCCCGGCGCAGGCGCAGCGCGCCGAGCGCCACCCCGGCGGCGAGCGCGGCCCAGGGTCCTGCCACCACGAAGGCGAAACCCAGCGCGGCCGCCACGACGACAGCCGGCGACACGGCATCCGGGCCGGGCCGTGCCGGCACGACCCGGCGGTGCCGGTCCGGCACGACCAGTGCGAGCGGCAGCAGCAGGACGAGCAGCAGTCCCGCACCCAGGGCCCATCGGTAGACGGTGTCCGGCGCGAACACGACGTCGAGCGCCCCGGTGGCTCCGTCGGGCAGCACGAACGCCTGGCGGAACCCGTCGACGACGACCGGGGTCAGCGCGACGCCGTCGAGGGTGGCCTCCCACCCGGGGTTGTGGTTCATCGCCAGGGCCAGCAGCCGTTGCGGCCCGGCGGCCACCGTGCCGGTGAGGTGCGTCGGCGTGACGGAGGTGACCGGCACCGGCGTCACCCCCTCCAGGGCGGCCCCGGCGTCCGTGCCGTCGGCGCGCAGCGTGACCGTGGCCGGCCGCAGGGCCTCGTCGCCGCGGACCACCACGGAGTGGGTGGGGCCGGGGCCGAGCAGCACCGGAGCACACGCCGTCCAGACCAGGTCGCCCTGGCCCCACAGCGCCGAGCGCGGACCGTCGAGCCTGGTGGTGACCGCGGTGCCGTCGACGTCGACGGCCGGGCCCTCGCCGCACGGCCGGGTGACGCGTGCCGCCGGGCGGGGAAGGTCGTGGCCGACCAGCCCGACCTCTTCCAGCTCGAGGGCCACGGCGGCGGTGCGGTTGCGCCCCGGGAGCGGCAGCACCCTCACGGCGACGGTGCTCACGTCGTCGCCCCGCACGCCCAACCGGCCGTCGGCCGAGGCGCGCACCACCTGCACGCGGTCGTCGAGGCGCACCTCGACGAAGGGGCGATAGCGCGCCAGCCAGCCGCGGCGCGCCGACAGCGTGACCCCGTCGACGTCGACGGGCTCGTCGAGGGTGAGCGTGATCGTCGGCGACGTGTCGTCGGCGGCGGGGCTCCACGCGGTGCGTTCGTCACCGTCGGCGACGGCCTGTGGCCGGGCGGCCGGCGCGGTGGTGCGGCTGCTGCTCGCGGTGACGGCCACTCCCGGCGCGTCGAGCCCGGGCAGGCTCGTCGCCCAGCGCGAGGGGGCCAGGGTGCCCGACGCGACGTGGCTGCCACCGCCCGCGGCCGTGAACCGTCGGGACAGGATGGCCCCACCCTCGAGGTCGCGGCCCCCCTCGCCGAAGCAGATGACGTCGTCCTCGGGGTGCACGCACCCGTCGGACCCGCTCAGCCCGCCGGACAGCAGCACCACGTCGGTGGGTTCCTCGCGCCCGCTCGGCGCCACGACCGACTCCTGCACGTCCACGTCGTCGACCGCGACGTCGGCGAGACCGGTGAGCACGGTGCCGGGGTGGCCGCGGTCGGTGTCGAGGACCTCGACCGCCACGGAGTCGGAGGCACCGGCCGGCAGCGCCACGTCGACCTGCCCGGACTGCGGGACGTCGACACGGACCTGCCCCCCGTCGGTCCGCACGGCCAGCTCGCTCGGGATGCCGAGGCCCGGGTAGCGGGCACGGTCGGTGAGCACCCGGATCCGCACGGTGTCGACCCGGCGCGCCCGTTCGAGCTGCATCTCGAGGACGGGTCGCGGGTCGAACTGGGTGACCCAGGCCGTCGACGGGTCGCCGTCGACGGCGGCGGCCGGTCGCTCGGCCGGCCGCAGCCCGGCCAGGGTGTAGTGGGTCGCGAGCGATGAGCTCGCCGTCACCCCGGCGATGCCGTCGACCACGGCCACCGAGTGCAGCGAGAGGTCGTCCCACGGTCGGTAGTCACGCGTGCCCTCGACCTCGTCGGCGGTGAGGGTCGACGAGGTGTCCCGGCCCCGGGCAGCCCCGAACCACCGTTCGCGGGCGCGGTACCCGTCGGTCGCCACGCGCCGGCCGGGGTCGACCCCGGCGGTGCGGTCGCCGTCGAGCACGGTGAGGCCGCCCAGGCCGGCGTCAGCCGCGGCGAGCAGGTCCTCCGGCCCACCGGACACCGCCACGACATCGGTCACCGGAGCGGTGACGGCCATCGGCGCGGCGGGGCCGAGGTCGTAGATCTCCACGGGGAAGACCCGCTCCCCGCTCGCGTCGATGCGGGTGGTTCCGAAACCGCGAGCGAGCTCGACCTCGGGGGTCGAGCGGATCGCGGAGCGCGCATAGGTCACCGACGGCTGACCGGCGGATGCCGTGTCGAGGTCGTTGCGCAGGACGAGGTGGCGCACGCCGAGCCGCCGAAGCACCTCGACGGCGCCGCCGACGTCCCGCCCGGTCTGCAGGCGTTCCTCGACGGCGTCGAGCACTCGGATGGTGCCGGCCGGGGTGAGCGGCACGGCATCGCGCACGGCGTAGTCGGCGGTGGTGAGGGGTCGGATCGGCTCGTCGATGGTGCGGCCCCAGTCGTACTCCCCGAAGCTCGAGGCAGGCACCACGAGAGCGCGGCCGTCACCGGCGTGGTCCGAGAGCCAGGCGCCGGCCTGCCGCCACTGCCGCGCCATGTCGGGGAAGGTGCCCCGGGGCGCGATCGCCCCCGAGAGCCCGGGCGAGACGACCACGAGCAGCACGAGGCCGCCCGCTGCCGCTGCCGCGAGCCGCACGGAGGGACGCCGGCCGGCCAGCAGCCTCGCGAGGCGCTCCACGGCGACGGCGAGGCCGACGGCCAGGGGCAGCCGCACGAGCGGGTCGGCCTTGTGGATGTTGCGGAAGGCGACGAGGGGCCCGTCGAGCAGGGCCTGTGCCGCGGGAGCCAACGGGGACGACACCGGGCCCTCGTGGGCGATGGCGAGCACGGCGACCCCGACGGCCAGGGTCAGCAGCAGGAACCGGCGCTCCGGCAACCCGCGCAGGGCGAGCCCGGCGATCGAGAGCCCCGCGAGGAGGGCGGTCGTGGCCACGAGCAAGGGACCGGTGGCGACCGCGTGGCCGGCCGGCCACCACTCGCCGCCGGAGGTGACGACGAAGCCGAGCCAGTGGGTGGTGCCCCGCGCGACGTCGAGCAGGTCGATCTCGCGGACCACGTCTGCGCTGCGCTCGATCCAGTCGAGGAACGGGGGCGACCAGCGACCGAGCACGAGGACCGGGCCGAGCCACCAGGCGCTGGCGACGGCGGCGGCGCCTGCCCACCACCAGGTGACCCGGGCCCGCCACCATCGTTGGCGGGTCAGCAGCCACAGCCCGGTCGGCACGGCCGCGAGGAGGGTGGCGGTGGCGTTCACCCCTCCGCAGCTGAGCACCGCGAGCCCGGACAGCGCGGCCGCGCGGCGGGGCCCGATCCGGCCCTGCGTCGCGAGCACGACGGGCAGCAGGATCGCCGGCGCGAGGAGTACCGGCAACGCCTCCGACGACAGGCCGCCGATGGTCGAGAGCACCCGAGGGCTCAGGGTGTAGGCAAGGGCGCCCACGACCTGGGCGGTCGGTCGCCCGACCCGCAGCGTCCGCAGCAGCCCATAGGTGGCGAGCAGTCCGACGGTGAGGACCAGGCTCCACCAGAGTCGCTGTGCCACCCAGAGCGGGGCGACCGACCCCACGACCCCGAAGAAGGGGCCCATCGGGAAGAGGTAGCCGTAGCCCTGGTTCTGCAGCACCCCCCAGGTCACCTGCGGGTCCCACAGGTGGGCGGCGCGCGCGAGGAAGCCCCACGGGTCGACGTAGAGGTCGTTCTTGGTGTCCTCGGAGATCTGCCCGGCGGGCACCGACCACGCCACCGCCCACACGAGCAGCACGGCGGCGGCGAGCCGCGCCCGGGAGCCGCGCGAGCTCACCGGCGGCGCAGCACCATCAGGAGGTTCCACGTGAGCACCTCGCGCAGTCCGGGCACCCGCAGGATGCCGGTGGCCCACTGCGGGTGGTAGCGCGGCACCAGGGCCACCAGGTCGACGTCGGGCTGGCGGCGCGCCCACGCCATCCCCTCGCCCACGTGCGCGGCGTACAGCGAGGTGCCGTAGCGGTTCTTGGGGGGATGCCCGTGCACCCGCTCGTAGCGTCGGGCCGCGCGCTCGCCCCCGAGGTAGTGCCACGGTGCCGTCTCGTGGCCACCGTGCGGGGACCACCACGCGGTGTACGAGATGAAGACCAACCCTCCCGGGCGCACGACGCGGATCATCTCCCGCCCGAGCACGCCGGGGTCGGGGACGTGCTCCATGACGTTGCTCGACAGCGCGATGTCGACGCAGCCGTCCGCGAAGGGCAGGTGCTGCCCGCGCGCGGCGATCGAGTGGGCACGGGCACCGCCCTCCTGGGTGTGCACGTCGACGTCGAGCCCGACGTACCTGGCCCCTGCCGCCCGGAACGCCTTGGCGAACTCCTCGGGGCCGCACCCCACGTCGACCACGGTGGCACCCTCGAGAGCGTGGTGCTCGATGACCTCCTGGACCGTGTCGCCGGCGAGCTCGCCGTAGAACACGTGGGGTTCGGCCTGCTCCTTGAGGAAGGACCGAAAGAGCCGGACCGAGCGGGAGGTGGTGCGATATCGTCGCCCGGTTCCGGTTGGCACGCGCTCATGCTAGTCACGCCCGGCACCGCTTCCGATCCTGACCCGGAAAGACACCATGCCCCGCCTCCGTGTGCTCCTGCTCAACTGGCGTGACCTCCAGCACCCCGAGGCCGGTGGGGCCGAGAAGTACCTCGTGACGGTGGCCGAGGGGCTCGCCGCCCGGGGGCACGAGGTCGTGTTCCGCACCGCGGCCTACCCCGGCGCCCTGTCGGACGAGGTCGTCGAGGGGGTGCGTTACCTGCGGCACGGCGGCCACTACTCGATCTACCCGCGGGCGTTCGCGTCGCACCCGGGTTCGGCCTTCGACGTCGTCGTCGACGTGCAGAACGGCGTGCCCTACCTGTCGCCCCTGGCCACCCGCACTCCCGTGGTCAACCTCGTCCACCACGTGCACCGCGAGCAGTGGCCGGTCGTCTTCGGCCCGCGCACGGCCCGGTTCGGGTGGTGGCTGGAGTCCCGGCTCGCGCCGCGGGTGTACCGCGGCACGAGCTACGTGGCCGTCAGCGACTCGACCAAGCGCGAGCTGGTCGACCTCGGCGTCGACGCGCATCGGATCACGATCATCCACAACGGCACGGATGCGGTCGCCGACGAGGACGCGCAGCGCTCCCCCGACCCCCGCGTCGTCGTCCTCGGCCGCCTGGTCCCCCAGAAGCGCGTCGAACTGGCACTCGACGCCGTGGCGACGCTGCGGAACCGGGTACCGGGCCTGCGCCTCGACGTCGTCGGCTCGGGCTGGTGGGAACCGCAGCTGCGCGAGCACGTCGCGACGCTCGGGCTCCAGGACACGGTGACCTTCCACGGCCACGTCTCCGAGGCCGAGAAGCACCGCCTGCTGGCCCGGGCCTGGGTCCACGCGATGCCGAGCCTGAAGGAGGGCTGGGGGTTGGTCGTCGTCGAGGCCGGGGTGCACGGCACCCCCACCGTGGCCTTCCGGGGCGCGGGTGGGCCGGCCGACTCGATCCGCGACGGCGTG
>DASQEZ010000164.1:0-4056 GCA_035633415.1 Ornithinibacter sp.
GACGAGGCGGTGCTGGACACCAGCGTCCGCCGGTTCCGCGAGCGGGGCATCGTCATGCCGACCTTCGCCCAGCTTGCCGACCCGCACGGTGTTCCGCAGGCGATGGTCGGTGACGCCGACCCGCAGGCCGCGGACCCCCGCAACCTGTGGCGGGTGCACTGGTACAACGACCTGCGCGGTGAGCGGGTCGAGGTGCCCGAGCACGTGGTGCTGCCGCCGGAGCTGACCGGCATCGAGAGCCCGGTCCTCGTCGTGCTGGGCAACCGTTTCCCGATGATCTCGACCCACAAGGTGCTCGCGGCCTACGGCTGCCTCGCGCCGCGGGTGGTGACCGGGCAGTTCGACCCGACGTACCACCGGGCGATCTGGCCCTCGACGGGCAACTACGCGCGCGGCGGGGTCGCGATCAGCCGGCTGATGGCCTCCCGGGGAGTGGCGATCCTGCCGACCGGCATGAGCCAGGAGCGCTTCGACTGGCTGGACCGCTGGTGCGAGAACCCGGCGGAGGACGTCATCCGCACGGTCGGCACGGAGTCGAACGTCAAGGAGATCTACGACGAGTGCAACCGGCTCGCCCTCGAGCCGGAGAACTTCGTCTTCAACCAGTTCGCCGAGTTCGGCAACCACCTGGTGCACTACGCCGTCACCGGCCCGGCCCTGGCCCACGCGTTCGAGAGCCTCCGCCGGCACACCGGTCGCGACCTGCGGCTGGCCCTGATGACGAGCGCGACCGGGTCCGCCGGCACGATCGCCGCCGGGGAGTACCTCAAGGACACCCACGGCACCAAGGTGCTCGCCGCGGAGGCGCTCGAGTGCCCGACGCTGCTCGAGAACGGCTTCGGCGAGCACAACATCCAGGGCATCGGCGACAAGCACGTCCCCCTCATCCACAACGTCATGCGGCACGACCTGGTCGCGGCGGTGAGCGACCGCGCCACCGACCACCTCGAGGTGCTGTTCGACGAGCCGGAGGGCCTGGCCCACCTCGCCGGGCTCGGTGTCCCCACTCCGGTGCTGGAGTCGCTCGCCGACTTCGGGTTCTCCTCCATCTGCAACGTGCTCGCCGCGATCTCGGGAGCGAAGGTGCTCGGCCTGGGCCCCGACGACGTCGTCGTCACCGTCGCGACGGACGGGGGGCAGATGTACGGGTCGGAGCGGGCCAAGATCGTGCAGCGTGACTTCGGGGGGACCTTCACCCGGCTCGACGCCGCGGCGGTCTGGGGCGAGCACCTCGCCAACGTGCCCACCGACGCCACCCTCGAGCTGACCGAGCGCGACCGCAACCGCATCTTCAACCTGGGCTACTACACCTGGGTCGAGCAGCAGGGCACCCCGTTCGAGCTCTTCGAGCGCCGGCGGGGCCAGACCTTCTGGCGGGGGCTGCGGTCATACCTCCCGCGGTGGGACGAGCTGATCACCGACTTCAACGCCCGGGTGGCCGGGAGCTCCGATGGGTGACCTCATGCGCCCGCTGCCCTTCCCCACCCTCCTGGAGTGGGCGCTGGCCGAGCACGACCGCCACGGCAGCATCTTCGGCCTGCGCTCGCAGCACTTCTTCCGCCCCTCGGGGCGCAGGATGCGCGACGCCTGCGGGCACACCCTCGCCACCCCGGTCGGGCCGGCGGCGGGCCCGCACACCCAGCTGGCACAGAACATCGTCACCGCCTGGCTCGCCGGTGCGCGTGTCGTCGAGCTCAAGACGGTGCAGGTGCTCGACGGGGACGCCGTGCGAGCGGCGGTGCCGAAGCCGTGCATCAACGCCGAGGACGAGGGATTCAACTGCGAGTGGTCCACCGAGCTGACCGTGGCGCAGGCCTTCGCGGAGTACGTGCACGCCCACCTGGCCATCACGGTGCTCGCGGCCGAGCTCGGCCTCGATGACGACGTGGTGTTCAACGCCTCGGTGGGCTACGACCTGGCCGGCCTGCGCCAGCCCGCGGTGGACGCCTTCGTCGAGGGCCTGCGCGACGCGTCGGCGACCCCGGCCTTCAGTGGTGCGATGGTGTGGCTGGAGGCCCACCTCGGGCGCTTCGCCCGCTTCGACCGCGCGCACCTGGACCGCGTCTCCCCCCGCATCTGCGACTCGGTCACGATCTCGACTCTGCACGGCTGCCCAGCCGACGAGATCGAGCGGATGGCCGAGCACCTGCTCGCCAAGGGTCTGCACACCCAGGTCAAGTGCAACCCGACGATGCTCGGGTATGCCGCCACCCGCGGCCTGCTCGACGACCTCGGGTACTCACACCTCACCTTCGACGACCACCACTTCGTCGACGACCTCCAGCTCGCGGACGCCGTCGCCATGTTCACCCGGCTGGACCGCCGGGCGAGGGCCGCCGGTCTGGTCTTCGGCGTCAAGCTGAGCAACACGCTCCCCACCGACGTGACCCGCGGCGAGCTGCCCGCCCCCGAGATGTACCTCTCGGGGCGCGCCCTCCTCCCGCTCACCCTCACCCTCGCGGCCACCCTCTCCCGGGCCTTCGACGGCCGGCTGCCCGTCTCCTACGCCGGTGGCGCGGACGCGACGAACGTGGCGGACCTGCTGCGCACCGGCATCCAGCCCGTCACGGTCTGCACGACGCTCCTCAAGCCCGGCGGCTACGCACGCCTGCGCCAGCTGGCCGAGCTCGCGACCGACGCGATGACCGACCACCACCTGGTCGACGTGGATGCCGTGGACGCACTCGTCTCGCGGGTCACCACCGATCCGCGCACCCACAAGCGCCACCGCGAGAAGGTGGGCTCGCGAAAGACCCACTCGCCGCTGCCTCTCACCGACTGCTTCACCGCGCCGTGCGAGCACGGCGGCTGCCCGATCGAGCAGCAGGTGCCGACCTACCTGGCCCTGGCCGCGGCCGGCCGTCACGCCGACGCCTTCCGCGTCATCGTGCGCGACAACACCGCCCCGACGATCACCGGGGTGCTCTGCTCCGAGCCCTGCCGGCAGCACTGCACCCGGCTCGACTACGACACCGGCGTCGACATCCGCGGGGTGAAGCTGGCTGCGGCGGACGTGGCCGAGGACGCCTTCATCGCGAGCACCACCCCGGCGCCGCTGTCGAGCGGCGCCCGCGTCGCCGTGGTCGGGGCCGGCCCCGCCGGCATCGCCACGGCGATGTTCCTGCGCCGCAACGGAGTCACCGTCGACGTCTTCGACAAGCTCGACGGCCCCTACGGCATCGTGCGACGGATCATCCCCACCTTCCGGATCACCAGGGAGCAGATCGACCGGGACTACCGGCTCGCTGTCGCCACCGGGGTGGCCTTCCACTTCGGCTGCGACCCCGACTACGACCTCGCCGACCTGCGCACCCGCTTCGACCACGTCGTGCTGGCCACCGGGGCCTGGGGCCGGGGGGTCAGCCCCGTCGACGCCGGCGGCGACCTCGTCCGCGACGCCCTCGACTTCCTGTGGGAGGCCCAGCGCGATGGCGGCGCCCGGGCCGGCCGCCGGGTCGCCGTGATCGGCGCCGGCGACGTCGCCATGGACTGCGCCCGCGCGGCTCTGCGCACGGACGGCGTCGAGCACGTCGCGCTGGTCTACAGGCGCACCGAACCGTTCATGCCGGCCGCGCAGGAGGACGTCGACGCCGTGCGGGCCGAGGGCATCGAGGTGCTCGAGCTGCTGGCACCGGTCACCTACGACGGCGCGGTGCTGACCTGCGAGCGCACCGAGCTCGACGCCTGGGCCCGCGACGGGCGACGCTCGACCCGTGGCACCGGGGACTTCGTCGACCTGCCCTTCGACACGGTGATCGGGGCGACCGGGGCCACGGTCGATGCCACCCGGTACCGGGCCAACGGCATCACCATCGACGAGCACGGGTTACCGCGGCTCCGGCCGGACCTGCGCGCGCAGGTCGCCGCAGGGGTCACCGAGGTGTATGCCGTCGGGGACGGCCGGATGGGCCCGGACACCGTGGTGCGCGCCCTCGCGGACGCCAAGACGGTGGCCCGCGCGATCCTGCGCAGACACGGCATCCCACCGGACTTCGACCGTCCTGCCGCAGCGGTGTTCACGGCCCACGACCTGCTGGTGGGCCGCCGCGGTCGGCT
>DASQEZ010000165.1:0-1800 GCA_035633415.1 Ornithinibacter sp.
GCCACCGGCCTCCTCGCCGGCGTCAACCCGATCCTCGCCCTGCACGCCTACCTCGTCGGCACCATCGCGGGGGCGGTCACGACGAGCACCGTGCTGATGTCGGTCCAAGCCACCGGGGCGATGGCGGTGGTCATCTCGGACGTTCCGCAGACCCAGACGGGCGACGCCCGGGCGCAGGAGGCCCTCGCCGTGCTGGCGCTGCTGACCGGCCTGATGATGCTGACGCTGGGTCTGGCCCGACTCGGGTCGCTCGTGCGCTTCGTCCCGAGCTCGGTGCTGGTCGGCTTCGTCAACGCCGTCGCCATCAACATCATGCTGTCGCAGGTCGACGAGGTCACCGGCTACCAGAGCGACGCCGGCGGCCGGGTGGGGAAGGCCCTCGACACCCTCTTGCACCCCGGTCAGCTCGACTACGCCAGCGTCGCGATCGCCGCGTTGACCATCGTGCTCATCGTGGTGCTCGAGCGGACCAGGCTCGGTGCGTTGGGCATGGTCGTCGCCATCGCGCTCGGGTCGGCACTGCCGGTGGTGCTCGGCGCGCTGGGCGCCACGGCGCTCGCCGTGCCGATGCTCGCGGACATCGTGTCCGTGCCGAACGGCCTGCCCGACCTGGACGTGCCCTCGCTCGCCCTGGTCCCGGCGATGCTCGTGCCCGCCTTCTCCCTCGTCTTCGTCGGGCTCGTGCAGGGTGCGGCCATCGGGGGCACGATGACCAACCCGGACGGCTCGGCGAACGACCCCTCAGGTGACTTCCGCGGGCAGGGCGTCGCCAACCTGGCCACCGGTGTGCTCCAGGGGATGCCGGTCGCCGGCTCGATGTCCGCGACGAACCTCGTGCGCGCGGCCGGGGCCAGAACCGCCACCGCGAACCTCGCCGCGGGGCTCGTCATGGCCGCGACCATGCTGCTCTTCGCCGACGTCGTCGGCTACGTCGCGATGCCCGCCCTCGGTGGTCTGCTCGTGCTCATCGGCTGGCGCAGCCTCAAGGTCGACCAGCTGGTGCTCACCTGGCGCACCGGGCCGGTTCCGGCCACCACCATGGCGATCACCTTCGTGCTGACCCTGCTGATCCCGCTGCAGTACGCGGTGCTCGTCGGTGTCGGGTTGGCGGTGCTGCTCCACGTGGCGCGCCAGGCGAACCGGGTCGTCGTGAAGCACTGGGTCTTCGACGACGACGACGGCTTCCCGAGCGAGGCCGACCCGCCCGCCGTGGTGCCCGCCGGGGAGGTCGTGGTCCTCGCGACCTACGGCAGCCTGTTCTTCGCGTCGGCACCTGCCTTCGAGGGGCAGCTTCCCCGCCCGGTCACCGGCGCCCATGCGGTCGTGGTGCTCCGCCTGCGCGCGAAGGAGGAGCTCGGCAGCACCGTGATCAAGGTGCTGATCGGGTATGCGGAGCAGCTCGCCGCGAGCGGCTCGCGCCTCATGCTGGCCGGGCTCACCCCGGGGGTCCGCCGGCAGGTCGACGACACGGGGCTGACGGCGGTGCTCGGCGCCGACGCGCTCTTCATGGCCCAGCCCCGGGTGGGCCTGTCGGTGCGCGAGGCGGTCGAGCACGCCGAGCGCTGGATCGAGGAGTCGGCGGCGGCCACGGGGTCGGGTGAGGGGTGACCCGCGACCGGCGGCCCGACATCCTCCCAGCGGTGGGCGCTTCGGCCCGAACCCCTGTCGGGCAGGCCCCGGGCTCCGCTAAGTCCGCCGCATGGATGCGACCACGGTCAACGCCGACAACTTCGTGCGAGCCGAGACCGACCGGATGTTCGCAGCCACCCAGAACGAGGCCGGCGGCCCGAACCGCTTCAT
>DASQEZ010000166.1:0-6145 GCA_035633415.1 Ornithinibacter sp.
CGGTTGCGAGCCGAAGCGGCAGAGGTACGGCCGGGGGTCGCCGGAACGTGCAGCTCGGCGGCGAGGGCAGCCAGCGAGGCTCCGTCGACGACGCGACGCCCCGACTCGTCGGCCGAGGCCTCCACCCGACCCGCCTCGACCCAGCGGCGCACGGTGTCGTCACTCACACCCAACAGCCGAGCCGCTTCCGAAATCCGCACCTGCGTCATGCTGTGGAGAATAGATCCGCAGATGCGGATTCAGCAAGGAATGCGGCGCCCGGTACGGCAATCGCCCCTCCCGCTCCCTAGGATCGGCGCCATGGCTGAGGCACCGGACCGTAACCTCGCGATGGAGCTCGTCCGGGTCACCGAGGCGGCCGCCATGGCGGCCGGCCGGTGGGTCGGTCGGGGGGACAAGAACGGTGCCGACGGGGCCGCGGTCAACGCGATGCGCCAGCTCATCTCGTCGGTGTCGATGAACGGCGTCGTCGTCATCGGCGAGGGCGAGAAGGACGACGCCCCCATGCTGTTCAACGGCGAGAACGTCGGCACCGGAGACGGACCGCCTTGCGACGTGGCCGTGGACCCGATCGACGGCACCACGCTGTGCGCGAAGGGCATGCCCAACGCGATCGCGGTCATGGCGGTCGCGGCGCGCGGCACGATGTTCGACCCCTCCGCGGTCTTCTACATGGAGAAGCTCGTCACCGGGACCGCAGCCGCCTCGGTGGTCGACATCACTGCGCCGGCCGGGGAGAACGTCCGCGCGGTCGCCAAGGCCAAGGGTGAGAACCCCGAGGACGTCACGGTGTGCATCCTCGACCGGCCGCGGCACGACGCCATCGTCGCCGAGATCCGGGCCACGGGTGCGCGCATCAAGTTCATCTCCGACGGCGACGTGGCCGGCGCGATCATGGCGGCCCGCGAGGGCACCGGCATCGACCTCCTCCTCGGGATCGGCGGCACGCCCGAAGGGATCATCTCGGCCTGCGCCATGAAGTGTCTCGGCGGCGTGATCCAGGCACGGTTGTGGCCGCGCGACGAGGAGGAGCGGATCAAGGCGCTGGACGCCGGCCACGACCTCGACCGTGTGCTGCTCACCGAGGACCTGGTCACCAGCGACGACGTCTTCTTCGTGGCGACGGGGATCACCGACGGTGAGCTGCTGCGCGGTGTGCGCTACCGCGGTGGTGGCGCGGGGACGCACTCCCTGGTCATGCGGTCCCGCAGCGGCACGATCCGGCTCATCGAGAGCGAGCACCACCTCGACAAGCTGCGGCACTACGCGGCCGTCGACTTCGAGCACGCGACGGACCTGGCTGCGGCTCCGTCCTCGTGATCACCGTCTGCGGCGAGACCGTCGCCGATCTGGTCGAGCAGGGCGACGGCGACCTTCGCGCCTATCCGGGAGGATCACCCGCCAACGTGGCCGTCGCGCTGGCCCGGCTCGGCGAGGCCACCTCGTTGGCGGCACGGCTGGGCCCGGACGTCTTCGGTCGGCGGATGCGCAGCCATCTCGCGGACAACGGCGTCGACCCGAGGCACCTGGTCGAGGCTGCCGAACCCTCGACGCTCGCGGTGGTGTCCTTCGACGACGAGCGGCGGGCCACGTACGACTTCTGGACGCAGGGCACGGCCGACTGGCAGTGGTCCGACGCCGACCTGGCGCGTCACCCTGCGCCTGGCGTCGTCGCCTGGCACACCGGGTCGCTGGCCTCGTGGACGGCCCCCGGGGACGCCGCGATCCACCGGCTCTTCGAGCGGGTCCGCGCGTCGGACGCCTGCACCTTGTCCTACGACCCGAACGTGCGCCCGCTCCTGCTCGGTGACGCGGGCGCGGCGCGCGGGCCCATCGAGTGGCTGGTGTCCCTCGCCCATGTCGTCAAGGTCAGCGACGAGGACCTCGGCTGGCTCTGCCCGGGCGAGGACGTCGCCACCATCGCCCAGCAGTGGGCCCGGCTCGGCCCGGGACTCGTCGTCGTGACGCTCGGTCCTGACGGCGCGCTCGCGGCACGGCCCGAACGGGGGGTCGTCGTGCGGGTGGCCGCGCCCTCGATCGACCTGGTCGACACCGTGGGTGCGGGTGACACCTTCACCGCGGGCCTGCTGCACGCCCTGCGCGTGCACGACGCCCTGGGCGCTGACCCGCTCGGGCGACTCCGCGCTCTCAGCGACGAGGACCTGAGCGGGGTGCTCGACCGGGCTACCAACGCCGCAGCGCTGAACTGCACCCGGGAGGGCTGCGACCCCCCGACCCGGGCCGAGCTCGACGGCTTCGGATGACACCGACCCGCGGCCAGGAGGCCGAGGCCCTGACGTTGGCCCGGACGTTCCTCGTCGAGGAGTACGCCGACCACGATGCTCTCGACGTCCTGGCCCGGCTCGACCGGTGGTTGCCCGACCTCGTCGACGGGCTCGACGCGGTCTACGAGGAACCGGGTCTCCTGCAGCGCGTCGTCGACCTCGCGCTCCGAGGACACCTGGCGCGCCCGGAGAGGCTCCGCGCCCATGACCGGCAACGGGTCCTGCGACCTGACTGGTTCCAGCTGCCCTCGTGCATCGGCTACGCCGCGTACGTCGACCGGTTCGCCGGCGACCTGCAGGGCGTCCGCGCCCGGGTCCCCTACCTCGCCGAGCTCGGGGTCACCTACCTCCACCTGATGCCGCTCCTCCAGCCGCGGCCGGCTC
Organism: Ornithinibacter sp.; assembly: GCA_035633415.1. Lineage (GTDB taxonomy): Bacteria > Actinomycetota > Actinomycetes > Actinomycetales > Dermatophilaceae > Fodinibacter. Next base: position 2,670 of record DASQEZ010000166.1, read on the forward strand.
CCAACGACGGTGGGTACGCCGTCGCCGACTACCGCGCCGTCCGCTCCGACCTCGGCACGATGGCGGACCTCGCCGAGCTGGCCGACACCCTGCACGAGCAAGGGATGGCGCTCACCCTCGACCTGGTGCTCAACCACGTGGCGCGCGAGCACGAGTGGGCGCGCCGCGCGCGAGCCGGCGAGGAGCGTTACCGGCGGTACTTCCGGCTGTTCCCCGACCGCACCGAGCCGGACGCCTTCGAGGTGACGCTGCCCGAGGTCTTCCCCGCCACGGCTCCCGGCAGCTTCACCTGGGACGACGAGGCCGCCGCCTGGGTGTGGACCACGTTCAACACCTGGCAATGGGACTTGGACTGGTCGAACCCGGACGTGTTCTGCGAGTTCGTCGACATCATCGTGTTCCTGGCCAACCAGGGCGTCGACTGCCTCAGGCTCGACGCGATCGCCTTCCTCTGGAAGCGGCTCGGCACCAACAGCCAGAACCAGCCCGAGGTCCACGCGATCACCCAGGCGCTGCGGGCGGTGGCCCGGATCGCCGCCCCCTCCTTGGTGTTCAAGGCCGAGGCGATCGTGGGGCCTGACCAGCTGATGGCCTATCTCGGGTCCGGTGAGCATGCCGGCAAGGTCAGCGACGTGGCCTACCACAACTCCTTGATGGTCCAGATCTGGTCGGCGCTCGCCGCTCGGGACGCCCGTCTCATGGTGCGGGCCCTCGGTCGCTTCCCGCCCAAGCCGACGACCGCGGCGTGGGGCACGTACCTGCGCTGCCATGACGACATCGGCTGGGCGATCGACGACGTCGACACCGCCGGGCTCGGCTGGACGGGTTCTGGGCACCGGTCCTTCCTCAGCGACTTCTACTCCGGCGAGGCACCTGGGTCGTTCGCGCGGGGTGCGGTCTTCCAGCACAACGAGGAGACCGGCGACCGCCGGATCAGCGGCAGCGCGGCAAGCCTCGCGGGTGTCGAAGCCGCCCTCGAGGACCAGGACGACGGCGCGCTCACGCTGGCACTGGCCCGGCTCGCGTGTGCGCACGCGATGGTGTTCGGGTTCGGGGGGATCCCGCTCGTCTACATGGGAGACGAGCTGGCGCTGCTCAACGACCGCGAGTACGTCGGCGCGCCCGAGCACGCCGACGACAACCGGTGGCTGCACCGGCCCGCGATGCCGTGGTCGCTGGCCGAGCAGCGCCGCGACCGGTCGACGGTGACCGGGCGGGCGTTCGCCTCGATGCAGCACCTGGCGCGGACCCGCGCCGGGCTCGCGGCGCTGCACGCGTCGGTGGAGACCGAGCTGTTCGAGACCGGCAACCAAGCCGTCGTGGTCGCCGTACGTCGGCACGCTGCCGGGACGTTGGTCGAGGTCTTCAACGTCTCCGAGCGGGAACAGAGGGTGCCTGCCGGCGCCGTCGCGGCACACCTGCCGGGGCCTTGGGTCGACGAGTTGTCGGCGGCTGCGGTCACGGCAGAGGAGGGCACCCTCGTGCTGCCGCCCTACGCCGCGTGGTGGCTCACCGGAGACATACGCTGAGGGCATGCCTGAGTTCGCCTACTCCGACCTCCTGCCGCTCGGCGACGACGAGACGCCGTACCGCCTCCTGACCACCGAGGGGGTCTCGACCGTCGAGGCTGCGGGCAGGACGTTCCTCGAGGTGGAGCCAGAAGCGTTGCGGTTGCTCACCTTCGAGGCGATGCACGACATCGCGCACCTGCTGCGACCGGCCCACCTCGCCCAGCTCCGTCGGATCCTGGACGACCCGGGGGCCTCCCCCAACGACAAGTTCGTCGCCCTCGACCTGCTCAAGAACGCGAACATCTCAGCCGGCGGGGTGCTGCCGATGTGCCAGGACACCGGCACGGCGATCGTCATGGGCAAGCGCGGGCAGCAGGTTCTGACAGCCGGCCCGGATGAGGAGGCGATCAGTCGGGGCGTGTACGACGCGTACCACCAGCTGAACCTGCGCTACTCGCAGATGGCGCCGCTCACCATGTGGGAGGAGCGCAACACCGGCACGAACCTCCCCGCGCAGGTCGAGCTGTACGCCGACACCGCACCCGGGCACGAGACGACGTACAAGTTCCTTTTCATGGCCAAGGGCGGCGGGTCGGCCAACAAGTCGTACCTGTTCCAGGAGACCAAGGCGGTCCTGAGCCCGACCCGGCTGATGACCTTCCTGGAGGAGAAGATCCGTTCGCTGGGGACCGCAGCATGCCCTCCCTACCACCTGGCGATCGTCATCGGCGGTACGTCTGCGGAGTACGCCCTCAAGACCGCGAAGTACGCCTCGGCGCACTATCTCGACGGGCTGCCCTCGGCCGGCTCCGAGGTCGGGCACGGCTTCCGTGACCACGAGCTCGAGGCGGAGGTCTTCGTTCTGACGCAACGGCTCGGGATCGGTGCGCAGTTCGGCGGCAAGTACTTCTGCCACGACGTGCGCGTCATCCGGCTCCCCCGGCACGGCGCCTCGCTGCCCATCGCGCTGGCCGTGTCGTGCTCGGCCGACCGGCAGGCGCTCGGCAAGATCACGGCTGACGGTGTCTTCCTCGAGGCGCTCGAACGCGAGCCCGCCCACTACCTGCCCGAAGTCACTGACGACCACCTCGACGACGGGCTCGGCGAAGCCGTACGCATCGATCTCAGCCGTCCGATGGCCGAGATCCGGGCCGAGCTCTCGCGCTACCCGGTGAAGACCCGGCTGTCGCTGACCGGGCCGATGGTCGTCGCGCGCGACATCGCGCACGCCAAGATCCAGGAGCTGCTCGACGCCGGCGGGGAGATGCCCGGCTACCTGCGCGACATGTGCGTCTACTACGCCGGCCCGGCCAAGACCCCCGAGGGCTACGCGTCGGGCTCGTTCGGGCCGACGACGGCCGGGCGGATGGACTCCTACGTCGACGCGTTCCAGAAGGCCGGAGGGTCGTACGTGATGCTCGCCAAGGGCAACCGCTCGGCGGCCGTCACGCAGGCGTGCCACGACAACGGGGGGTTCTACCTCGGATCGATCGGGGGCCCGGCGGCGCGGCTCGCCCAGGACTGCATCCGCAAGGTCGAGGTCCTCGAGTACCCCGAGCTCGGCATGGAGGCGGTCTGGCGGATCGAGGTCGAGGACTTCCCCGCGTTCATCGTGGTGGACGACAAGGGGAACGACTTCTTCACCGATCCGTCGGGGGCTGCCGTCCCCCTCATCACCCACCTGCCGGTCAGACCCCCGGCGCCTTGACCGGGCGTTCGACGATCGTGGTCGCTGACGAGGCGCTGGCTGGCGTCTAGGGCTGCGTGCAACTGCGGCTGCGGCTGGCCCAAGCGCGCGTCACGAGCGCAACGATCACCACGGCCGCGGCGGCGACCACCACACGGTTCGGGTCGACGGCTGGTTGCCACTTCACGGCGCCGTCCTTGATGACGTAGACCCCGGCCGGGTGACCTCGCATGCCGAAGCCGCCGCCTTCACCCTGCTGGCCGTCGTCGTCCTGCCCG
>DASQEZ010000167.1:0-17341 GCA_035633415.1 Ornithinibacter sp.
CTGCCGAACCCGCTCCTCGCCGTGCTCCTCGGCGCCGGCGCCGTCACCGTCCTCGGCCTCGAGTCGCTCGGGGTCGAGACGGTGGGCGCCGTTCCCGACGTCCTGCCCCAGCTGAGCCTGCCGGACCTCTCGCCCTCCGCGGTCGCCGCGATGATCGGGCCCGCCCTCGGCATCACGGTCGTGGCCTACTCGGACAACGTGCTCACCGCACGCGCGTTCGCCGACCGCCTCGGCCAGCGGATCGACGCCAACCAGGAGCTCCTCGCCCTCGGCGCCGCGAACGTCGCGGGGGGCCTGCTGTCCGGCTTCCCGGTGAGCAGCAGCGGGAGCCGCACCGCGATCGGCGCCTCGATGCACAGCCGCACCCAGCTGTACTCCCTCGCCACCCTCGCGACCGTGCTGCTCGCCCTGGTCGCCTTCGCCCCGGTCATCGCGGCCTTCCCCCAGGCCGCCCTGGCCGCCCTCGTGGTCTACGCCGCCATCCGGCTCGTCGACGTCACCGAGATCCGCCGGGTCGCGCGGTTCCGCCGCAGCGAGCTCGTGCTGCTCGTCGCCACCACGCTCGGGGTGTTCCTGTTCGGCGCGCTGTACGGCATCCTGCTCGCCGTCGCCCTGTCACTCGGCGACCTGCTGCGCCGGGTCGCACGGCCGCACGACGGCATCCTCGGCTACGTGCGTGGGCTGGCCGGGATGCACGACGTCGACGACTTCCCGCAGGCCGAACAGGTTCCCGGGCTGGTCGTCTACCGCTACGACTCACCGCTGTTCTTCGCCAACGCCGAGGACTTCCACCACCGCGCGCGGGCCGCCGTCGACGAGGCGGCGGCGCCCGTCGAGTGGCTGCTCATCAACGCCGAGGCCAACGTCGAGGTCGACCTCACCAGCCTCGACGCCCTCGCCCGGCTGCACAGCGAGATGGAGTCCCGCGGCGTCGTGCTCGCCCTGGCGCGGGTCAAGCACGACCTGCTCGACGAGCTGCGGGCGGCGGGACTCGTCGACGCCATCGGCACCGACCGGATCTACGCCACCCTCCCGACCGCGGTCGCCGCGTACCTCGAGTGGCACGAGGAGCTGCACGGGCGCCCACACCCCTTCGGTCCGGTGCCGCCGCCGCCCACACCCCCCGTCACGCCTGCGGGGCCGTGACGCCCCACATCGCGGCGACGTGGCGGGCGTCGGTGCCGCAGCACCCCCCGACGACGCGCAGGCCCGGGAGCATCGCGGCGAGGTCGGCCTGGTCGCGGCCCAGGGCCACCGGGTCCCCCTCGTCGAGCTCGGCGGCCGAGTCGAGCTCCGCGTGGCTGAGCTCGGACGCGTTCACCCGGGTGCCGCCGATCCGCTCACGCCACGGCCCAGCGTCCGTCAGGGCGGCTGCCACGTGCGAGGGGTGCGCACAGTTGACGACGAACCAGTCGGGCGGGCTGACGTCGTCGACGCCCTCGACGGCCGCGCGCAGGGTGGTGCCGTCGGGTAGCCGGCCATCGGTCTCGACGGTGAACCCCACCGAGACCGGGACCCCGGCCTCGCGAGCGGCCAGCACGATGCCGATCGCCTCGCCCGCCGTGGTGAGGGTCAGCGCCGTGAGCAGGTCGACCCCCTCCTCGGCGAGCACCTGCGCCTGCGGCAGGTGGTAGTCGCGCGCCTGCCACGGGTCCATCGCCTCGCCGGCCACGTACCCGTCTCCTCGAGGTCCCACCAGACCTGCCACGACGACCTCCGGGACGGAAGCGGCGTACTGCTGAGCCAGTTCCGCGAGGAGGTGGACCGCGGCCGCGTTGGCGCCGGCCAGCCCGTCGGCGCCGACCCCCAGCCGGGCACCCCAGTCGCGGTTGGCGCGCCACGTCGGGGTCTCCAGCACCAGCCCGGCCCCGGCCGCGGAGGCGATCTCGGCGTAGGCCGCGTAGTAGGCCGTGAGCAGGTCGCGGCCCTTGGGGTCGACCAGCAGCGGGAACGCCGCGAAGTCCCGCAGCTCGACACCGTGGTGGAAGACCAGGTCGGTCTCCAGCCCGCCGTCGGTGACGTAGCCCGGCAGTGCGGGGTCGGGTGTCCAGTGGTCTTCCCGCCGCGCGCTCATCCGGCAAGTGTCCGCCGCCGCGAGCGACACGTCGACCGCGTGTAGAGGGTCTGACGGCTCAGGTGAGCAGCAGCCGCTCGATCCGCCGCGACGCACCGACGACGCCGAGCACGCCCAGCGCGAGCAGGTAGGCGGCGTTGCCCAGCAGGGACCACCCCACCTCGCCGAGGATGAGCCCGCGCTCCAGCGCGACGCCCTGGTAGAGGGGAGTAGCCGCCACGACCCACTGCAGTGACTCGGGGTAGGTGGAGAGCGGGAAGAAGGTCGCGGAGAACAGGAACATCGGCTGGATCGCGAGGGTGACGTAGTCGAAGTGCTGCCAGCTCGTCATGAACGTCGTCGCGAACATGCCGACGGCGCCGAACGCCAGGCCGATGAGCACCGCCGCCGGCACGGCGAGCAGCGCCCACCACGACTGCACGAGGCCTGCGACGAACGCGACGACGAGGAACATCGCCGAGTACAGCGCCCCCCTCATCAGGGACCAGGTGATCTCGCCGAGCGCGACGTCGCGCGGGCGCAGGGGTGTCGCCAGCATGGCGTCGTAGAGGCGCTGGTACTTCAGCTTGAAGAACACGTTGTAGGTGCTGTCGGCGATGGCACCGTTCATCGCCGACGACGCGAGCAGCGCCGGAGCCACGAAGGCCGCGTAGGAGACGGCCTCGCCGCCGTCGGTCGTGACGTCGCCGACGAGGGCACCGAGGCCGACCCCGATGGAGAAGAGGTAGAAGACCGGCTCGACGAAGCCGCTGAGCAGCAGCAGCCAGGCCCGCCGGAACGCCGTCATGTTGCGCCCGACGACGTGCCGGGCCAGGCCCAGGCCCATGGGGAAGGGAAGGCGTCGCGACGCGCGGGCGACGCCGGCCGCCGCGCTCACGGGACCAACCTCCGGCTGAACTCGCGCCGGGCGAGCACCCACCCGACCGCGACGTACCCGAGGAGCACGACCAGGTGCACCGCACCCAGCGCGCCGGGAGCGGTGCCGGTGGCCGCGTCGCGGGACAGCTCGACACCGTGCCAGAGCGGCGTGAGCCAGGCGAGCGGCTGCATCCACACCGGGAGCTGGTCGATCGGGAAGAAGGTGCCGGAGAAGAGCATGAGCGGGGTGACCACGAACCGGAAGAGGATGCTGAAGCCGTTGTCGTTGTCGAGCCGCGCGGCGAACGCGAACATCGGCACCGCGAAGGCGAGCCCGGTGAGCACGGCGACCGGCACCACGAGCACCACCCACCAGGAGGCGAAGGCCCCGAACGGTGCCGCGACGAGCACGAAGATCGCCGACCCGGTGAGCAGGTGGAACGCGACCACCGCCAGGTGCCCGCCGAGCACCTCGACCACCCGCAGCGGCGTCGCGAGCATCGCCGCGTACATCTGGTTCCACTTGATGTAGCCCATGACCGCGTAGGTCGACTCACCGAAGGCGGTCATCATCGCCTGCATGGCGAGGATGCCCGGCACGACGAACTGCAGGTACGGCACCCCGCCGACGCCTCCGGCGCTGTCGTCGACCAGCGCACCCAGACCCAGCCCCATCGCCAGCAGGAAGAACAGCGGCGACAGGAAGCGGCTGATGATCGAGCCGCGCCAGGTGCGGCGGTAGACCAGGAAGTGGTGGGCCGCGACGGCCGTGACCCGCTCGGCGGTGGACGTCGGGCGCCGCGCGCCGAAGCCGAGCCGACCGCTCGGGGTGAGCCCGGACACCAGGCCGGGTGAGGTGGCGGTCATCAGTCGACCAGGCTGCGGCCGGTGAGGTGGAGGAAGACGTCCTCGAGCGTGGAGCGGCGCACCAGCGACGACAGCGGCGCGACGCCACGGGCGTGCACGGTGGCGAGGGCGGCGTCACCGTCGTCGGCGTAGACCAGGAGCCGGTCGGGCAGCACCTCGAGCCGCTCGCCCACCCCGCTGACGGCATCGACGTGCCGGTCCTGCTCGTCGAGGTCGAAGCGCAGCTCGAGCACCTCGCGGGTCGCGTGCTCGGTGATGAGCGCCCGAGGGCTGCCCTCGGCGACGATGCGACCGTGGTCCATGACCACGAGCCGGTCGCAGAGCTGCTCGGCCTCGTCCATGTAGTGGGTCGTGACGATGAGGGTGACGCCCTCGCGCTTGAGCCGGAAGAGCCTGTCCCACAACACGTGTCGTGCCTGCGGGTCGAGCCCGGTCGTCGGCTCGTCGAGGAGCAGCACCTCGGGGTCGTTCATCAGGCTGCGGGCGATGGTGAGCCGGCGCTTCATGCCGCCCGAGAGCGGCTCGACCCGGTCGTGCCGGCGCTCGGTGAGCTGGGCGAACTCGAGCAGGTCGTCGGCCCGCGTGCGCACCTCGTGGCGGCTCAGTCCGAAGAACCGGCCGTAGACCCAGAGGTTCTCCTCGACGGAGAGGTCCTCGTCGAGGATGTCGCTCTGCGGGCACACCCCGAGCCGGGCGCGGATCGCCGGCCCGTCGGAGGCGGGGTCCATGCCCAGGATGCGCAGCTCACCCTCGGTGACCGGCGAGACGCACCCGACCATGCGCATCGTGCTCGACTTGCCCGCGCCGTTGGGGCCGAGGAAGCCGAACGCCTCCCCGCGGCGCACGTCGACGTCGATGCCGTCGACCGCGGTGAAGTCGCCGAACCGCTTGGTCAGCCCCCGAGCTCGGAGCAGGATGTCGTCGCCCACCGCACGGACCCTAGCCGAGGCCTCGGACAGCGCGCCCGTCAGTTTCTGGCCGGCTTGTCCAGGCCGTGCCGGCGGTTCTCGGGCACGTCCATCGCGTCGCACAGGGCGAACCAGACATCGCGCGGAGGCACCCCGGCGTCGAGCGCCTCCTGCGCGGTGCGGCCACCGAGCGCGGCCAGGTGGGTGGAGCCGGCGAGCGAGTGCGCGTAGGCGGCACCGAACTCGTCCTCGGCGAGGGCCCAGAAGCGTGAGACGCGCATGGGCGGATGGTATGCCGTGCCGCCACCCCGCTCCGCCACCGGCATACTGGCCCGCATGCGCCTGATCACCGCCGCTGAGGTGCCCACCTCGCTCGCCCGCGTCCACGAGCCCACCACAGCCCCCGTCCGGGTCGGCCTCGTCCAGCACGCCTGGGACGCCGACGGCGACCGGCTGCGCGCGACCCTGCACGACGGCATCCGCACGGCTGCCGACGCGGGTGCCCGCATCGTCTTCCTCCCCGAGCTCACCCTGTCGCGCTACCCCGCCGACGCCCTGCCCAGCGGGCGGCCCGACGCCACCGCCGAGTCGCTCGACGACGGACCGACGGTGACCTTCGCGCGGGAGGCTGCCGCGGCATCCGGGGTGCTCGTGCACGCCTCGCTCTTCGAGCGCGCCCCTGCACCCGACGGCACCGACGACGGGCTCGGCTTCAACACCGCGGTCCTCGTCGCGCCGAGCGGCGAGGTCGTGGCCCGCACGCGCAAGACGCACATCCCGGTGACGGCGGGCTACTTCGAGGACAAGTACTTCCGGCAGGGCCCGCCGAGCGACGCCTACCCCGTCTACGACCTCGCCGACCCCGGGCTGCGGCTCGGGATGCCGACCTGCTGGGACGAGTGGTTCCCCGAGGTCGCTCGCGCCTACGGGCTCGCGGGCGCGCAGGTGCTGGTGTACCCGACGGCGATCGGCTCCGAGCCCGACCACCCCGACTTCGACACGCAGCCGCTGTGGCAGCACACGATCGTCGGGCACGCCATCGCCAACGGCCTGTTCGTCGTCGTGCCGAACCGCTACGGCACCGAGGGGCTCATCACCTTCTACGGGTCGTCCTTCATCGCCGACCCCTACGGCAGGGTGCTGGTGCAGGCACCCCGCGACGAGGCCGCGGTGCTCGTGGCCGACCTCGACCTGGCGCAGGGGCGCGACTGGATCGAGCTGTTCCCGTTCCTGTCGACCCGCCGTCCCGACTCCTACGCCTCGCTCACCGCGCCCGTGCGCCCCGAGCACCAGCGGCAGGGCTGAGCGATGGCGGTCGAGAACGGCTGGCGGATGCCGGCCGAGTGGGCGCCGCACGAGCGCACCTGGATGGCCTGGCCGTCGGCGGGCTATTCCCTCGGTGACACCGAGGAGAAGGCCGACGAGGCCCGCAGCACGTGGGCCGCGGTGGCCCGGGCCGTGGCCCACTTCGAGCCGGTGACCATGGTGGCGGACCCGGCCGACGAGGCGATCGCGCGCGAGTCCCTCGGCGACCACGTCGAGGTCGTCACCGCGCCGCTCGACGACGCGTGGATGCGCGACATCGGTCCGACCTTCGTGCTCGCCCCCGACGGCAGGCTCGGCGCCGTCGACTGGGTCTTCAACGGCTGGGGGGCCCAGCACTGGGCGACCTGGGACAAGGACACCCGCATCGCCTCGTTCGTCGCGGCCCGAGCCGGGGCGACGCGCATCCTGTCGGACCTGGTCAACGAGGGCGGCGGCATCCACGTCGACGGGCTCGGCACCGTGCTGCTCACCGAGACCGTGCAGCTCGACCACGGCCGCAACCCGGGGCTCGCCCGGGCCGACGTCGAGGCCGAGATGGCGCGGACCATCGGCGCGACGACGTGCATCTGGCTGCCCCGCGGGCTGACCCGCGACTACGACGAGTTCGGCACCCGCGGGCACGTCGACATCGTCGCGACGTTCGCGTCGCCCGGGGTGGTGCTGCTGCACTGGCAGGGCGACCCCTCGCACCCCGACCACGAGGTGTCGGTCGAGCTGGAGGGCCTGCTGTCGTCGTCGCGCGACGCCCGGGGCGAGCTGCTCGAGGTCGTGCGGGTGCCGGCCCCCACGACGCTCGAGGACGACGAGGGGCCGGTCGACTGGTCCTACATCAACCACCTCGTCGTCAACGACGGGGTCGTCGCGTGCACCTACGACGACCCGCGGGACACCGACTCGCTCGCCGTCCTCGAGCGGGCGTACGCCGGGCGCCGGGTCCTCGGGGTCGATGCGCGCCCGCTGTTCGCCCGCGGCGGCGGCATCCACTGCATCACCCAGCAGCAGCCCCGCGTCTGAGGCCGGCGGCCGCCACCTCCTTGTCGGGGGCGGGTGAGAGGCTGACACCCACATGACCGGCGACGTCCTCGACCGCTTCTCCCCCGCCACGGCCGCGTGGTTCCGGGGCAGCTTCAGCGCGCCCACCGCCGCCCAGGTCGGCGCCTGGGAGGCGATCAGCAGCGGGCACCACGCCCTGGTCGTCGCGCCGACGGGCTCGGGCAAGACCCTGTCGGCCTTCCTCTGGGCCCTCGACCGGCTCGCGTCGCAGCCCCTCCCCGAGGAGAGGAAGGCGCGCTGCCGGGTGCTCTACGTCTCCCCGATGAAGGCGCTCGCCGTCGACGTCGAGCGCAACCTGCGCAGCCCGCTCGTCGGCATCCGGCACGCGGCCACCCGGCTCGGCGTGGCCGAGCCCGACATCACCGTGTCGGTGCGCTCGGGTGACACCCCCGCCGACGAGCGCCGGGCGTTCGCGCGGACGCCGACCGACGTGCTGATCACGACGCCCGAGTCGCTCTTCCTCATCCTCACCTCGGCGGCCCGCGAGGCGCTGGCCGGGGTCGAGACGGTGATCCTCGACGAGGTGCACGCCCTCGCCGGAACCAAGCGTGGCGCCCACCTCGCCCTCAGCCTCGAGCGGCTCGACGCACTGCTCCCCCGGCCGACCCAGCGGATCGGCCTGTCGGCCACCGTCCGACCGGTCGAGGAGGTCGCCCGCTACCTCGCCGGCGGTCGCCCGGTCGAGGTCGTGCAGCCGCCGTCGACCAAGGAGTGGGACCTCAAGGTGGTCGTCCCCGTGCCCGACATGGGCGAGCTGGGCCAACCCACCGGCGACCTGTCCGGCGCCGCGGCCGGGCCCGAGCAGCGGGCCTCGATCTGGCCGCACGTCGAGGAGCGCATCGTCGACCTCGTCGCCGAGCACACCTCGACCCTCGTCTTCTCCAACAGCCGCCGGCTCGCCGAGCGGCTGACCACCCGGCTCAACGAGATCTGGGAGGAGCGGGTCGAGGCGGCCGAGGGGGCCGACACGGTCGGTGCGCCGGATGCCGTGCCACGGCTCGCCACGCTCTCGCGGAGCCCGGCCCAGATCATGGCCCAGGCGGGTGCCGCGCGTGGTGCCCCCGCCGTGCTGGCCCGGGCCCACCACGGGTCGGTGAGCAAGGAGCAGCGTGCCACGATCGAGGAGGACCTCAAGTCCGGCCGGCTCCCCGCGGTCGTCGCCACGAGCAGCCTCGAGCTCGGCATCGACATGGGTGCCGTCGACCTCGTCGTGCAGGTCGAGTCGCCACCCTCGGTCGCCTCCGGGCTGCAGCGAGTCGGCCGTGCCGGCCACCAGGTCGGCGCGGTCAGCCGCGGGGTGCTGTTCCCCAAGTTCCGTGGCGACCTCGTGCAGACCGCCGTCGTCGTCGAGCGGATGCTCGCCGGCCAGATCGAGGCGCTGCACCTGCCCAACACCCCGCTCGACGTGCTGGCCCAGCAGGTGGTCGCCATGTGCGCCCTCGACGAGTGGACCGTCGACGACGTGCTCACCCTGGCCCGCCGCGCGGCGTCCTACTCCACGCTCACCCGGCCGGTGCTCGAGTCGGTGCTCGACATGCTGGCGGGGCGGTACCCCAGCGACGAGTTCGCCGAACTGCGTGCCCGCATCACCTGGGACCGCCTCTCCGACACCCTCACCGGCCGCCGCGGCGCCCAGCGCCTCGCCGTCACCTCCGGGGGCACCATCCCCGACCGCGGCCTGTACGCGGTGTTCCTCGCCACCGGTGAGGGTCCCGGCCGACGGGTCGGCGAGCTCGACGAGGAGATGGTCTACGAGTCGCGGGTCGGCGACCTGTTCACCCTCGGCACGAGCACCTGGCGCATCGAGGACATCACCCACGACCGGGTGCTCGTGACGCCGGCCCCCGGGCTGCCCGGGCGGTTGCCGTTCTGGAAGGGCGACTCACTGGGCCGGCCGGCCGAGCTGGGCCGGGCCGTCGGCGCGTTCGTGCGTGAGCTCGAGGGCCTGACCCCGACGGCGGCACGCGAGCGGGTGATGGCCGCCGGCCTCGACGACTGGGCCGCCGACAACCTGCTGGGCTACCTGCGCGAGCAGCGCGAGGCCACCGGCCACGTCCCCGACGACCGCACCATCGTCGTCGAGCGGTTCCGCGACGAGCTCGGCGACTGGCGGGTCGCGGTCCTGTCACCGTTCGGCGCCCAGGTGCACGCCCCGTGGGCGCTGGCCGTGAGCGCCCGGATGCGGAACCGGTTCGGCGTCGACGTGCAGGCGATGCACGGCGACGACGGCATCGTGCTGCGCCTGCCCGACATCGAGCTCGACGACCTCGACGGCGTGCGCGAGCGGGGGGTGGGGCGCGAGCTGCTCGACCTGGTCACCCTCGACCCCGACGACGTGCGCGGCCTGGTCACCGAGGAGATCGGCGGCTCGGCGCTGTTCGCCGCGCGCTTCCGCGAGTGCGCGGCCCGGGCGCTGCTGCTCCCCCGCCGCCGCCCCGACCGGCGTCAGCCCCTGTGGCAGCAGCGCCAGCGCGCCTCGCAGCTGCTCGAGGTGGCCAGCCAGTACCCGACCTTCCCGATCGTGCTCGAGGCCGTCCGAGAGTGTGTCCAGGACGTCTTCGACGTTCCGGGTCTGGTCGACCTGATGCGCGACATCGGCTCGCGCCGGGTCACCGTCGTCGACGTCGAGAGCAGCACCCCGTCGCCGTTCGCCAAGTCCCTGCTCTTCGGCTACGTCGCGCAGTTCCTCTACGAGGGCGACTCCCCCCTGGCCGAGCGCCGGGCCGCGGCGCTGGCGCTCGACCCGAGCCTGCTGGCCGAGCTGCTCGGCACGAGCGAGGGCCTGGCGCTGCGCGACCTGCTCGACGCCGAGCAGATCGCGCGCACCGAGGCCGAGCTGCAGCGGCTCACTCCCGAGCGGGCCGCCCGCGACGCCGACGACGTGCTCGACCTACTGCGCTCCCTCGGGCCGCTGCCGGTCGACGGCATCCTCGCCCGGTGCCGTGAGGGCACCACCGGTGACGACGTCGAGGTGTGGCTCGCCGGGCTCGACGGTGCCCGCCAGGTGATCTCCGTGCGGGTGGCCGGCGAGCCCCGCTGGGCCGCCATCGACGACGCCTCCCGGCTGCGCGACGCCCTCGGGGTGTCGCTGCCCCCCGGCGTGCCACACACCTTCCTCGAGCCGGTCGCCGACCCGCTCGGCGACCTCGTGGCCCGCTACGCCCGCACCCACGTGCCCTTCCACGCCGCCGAGGTCGCCCGCGCCTACGGGCTCGGGCCGGCCGTCGCCGGCACGGCGCTGGCCCGGCTGGTGTCGACCGGCCGGGTCGTCGAGGGCGAGCTCCTGCCCACCGGTGGTGGGGGCACCGAGTTCTGTGACGCCGAGGTGCTGCGGATGCTGCGCCGTCGGTCGCTCGCCGCGCTGCGCGCCGAGGTCGAGCCGGTCACGCCCGTCGAGCTGGCCCGTTTCCTGCAGGGGTGGCAGGGCATCGGCGGTCGGCTGCGTGGGCGCGACGGACTGGTCCGGGTGATCGAGCAGCTCAGTGGCGCCGTGCTGCCGGCCAGCGCCCTGGAGTCACTCGTCCTGCCCGCCCGGGTGGCCGACTACGCCCCCGCCCTGCTCGACGAGCTGATGGCCACCGGCGAGGTGCTCTGGTGCGGCCACGGCTCGCTGCCCGGTGACGACGGCTGGCTCTCCTTGCACCTCGCCGACTCGGCCCACGTCACCCTCCCCGGGCCCGATCCGGACCGGGTGCCGTCACCCGAGGGGCTCGCCGTGCTCGACGCGCTCGCGGGCGGTGGAGCGCACTTCTTCCGCACCCTGTCCGAGCAGGTCGGCTCCACCGACGACCAGGCCCTCGCGAGCACGCTGTGGGACCTCGCGTGGTCGGGCCGGGTCACCGGCGACACGTTCGCCCCGGTGCGCGCCCTGCTGTCCGGCGGACGCACCGCCCACCGTCGTACCCCCACCGGGCCGCGCCGCACCCGGTACGCCGGTCGGCGCGGTCCGCTGGGGGGGCTCGGCTCGGCTCCGGCCCGCCCCGCCCTGCCGGTCCGCACCGGCCCACCACAGGTCACCGGCCGCTGGTCACTGCTGCCGCCGGTCGACCTCGACCCCACCCTTCGCGCCTACGCCACGGCCGAGCTGCTGCTCGACCGGCACGGCATCCTCACCCGTGGGGCGACGGCCGCCGAGGACGTCCCCGGCGGGTTCGCCGCGATCTACCGGGTGCTCGGCAAGGCCGAGGAGGCCGGGCGGGTGCGCCGCGGCTACTTCGTCGAAGGGCTCGGCGCCTCGCAGTTCGGCACCACCGGCGCCGTCGACCGGCTGCGCAGCGGCACCGGTGGCGTGGCGGCCACGAGCGGGAAACGCGGTCGCGAGGCCCCGGAGGCCGTCGTGCTCGCCACGAGCGACCCGGCGAACCCGTTCGGTGCGGCCCTGCCCTGGCCCGACCGTGCCGTCGACCCCGCTGCGGTCGGGTCAGGCGCCACGGGCGACGACGCGCCGGCCGACAAGCGCCGCCGGCACCAGCCCGGCCGCAAGGCCGGAGCCGTGGTCGTGCTCGTCGACGGTGACCTCGTGCTCTACGTCGAGCGGGGTGGCAGGACACTGCTCACCTACGCCGAGGACCCCGCCCTCCTGCGGGCCGCCGCCACCGCGCTCGCGGATGCCGTGCGCCACGGCAGCCTCGGGCGGATCACCGTCGAGAAGGCCGACGGCGGCCAGGTGCTCGGCTCGGGTCACCCGCTCGTGGCCGCGCTCGAGGAGGCCGGCTTCCACCTCACGCCACGGGGTCTGCGGATGCGTCGGTGACGACGACCGCCCGGGCCACCCGCCACGTCAGCACGGCGACGGCCGCGCTCACCGGGGCCCACAGCGCCCGTTCCGGCACGCTCGGTGAGGCCAGGTTGAGCACCGCACCCACGGTGCAGACCCCGCTGACCCCGCGCAGCAGCGCGCGCCGGCCCCGCGGGGAGCGGGGCAGCTCGGCAGCCACCGCGACCGTGGCCGCACCCCACAGCACCGCCGCGACGCCCGAGGCCACCCGCAGGTCGGCCGGCAGGGGGCCCTCGTGGCTGCCGCTCCAGGCCAGCTCGCCCCACGGTGCCCCCGCCGCCAGGGCGGTCTGGAACAGCGTGATTCCGCCGAGCAGCACGCTCGCAGCCCGGCGCTCGACGGTGCCGGGACGCCGGCCGGTTGCTCGAAGGTATCTCACAGATACGTTTCTAGCAGATAGCATCGGCGAATGGCCAGACGTTCTCAGACCGAGCTCGCCGTGCTGGGCGCCCTCTCGACCGGCCCGATGAGCGGCTACGAGCTGCGCCGGGCGATCACCGAGGTGCTCGGCCACTTCTGGCACGAGAGCTTCGGCCAGATCTACCCGTGCCTCACCGCACTCGAACGGGCCGGCGCCGTGCAGCGCACCGGGCCGGGCCGCACGTCCGGCACGGTCTTCGCCATCACCGCGGCCGGGGAGGGCCTGCTGCGCTCCCTGCTCGCACAGGCCCACACGCCTCCGCCGGCCCGCAACGGGCTGCTGCTGCGGCTGTTCTTCGGCAGCCACCTGCCCCCGGGCACGCCCGAGTCCCTCCTCGTCGAGGCCGAGCAGGCCGCGACGCGCGCCCTCGACGAGTACGCCGTCGTGCGGGGGTCCCTGGCTGACGACGCGAGTCGCGAGCAGACGCTGCGCACCATCACCCTGTCCTTCGGCGAGCACCTGGCGCACGCCCAGCTGGCCTGGGCGCAGGAGTCCCTGGCGGCCCTCGCGGCGGTCGGCGACACGGGAGCGCCCCGTGCCCGAGGGTGACACGGTCCACCGCACGGCCGACCGGCTCGACGCGGCCCTGCGCGGCGCCGTCCTCGAGCGGGCCGAGCTGCGCTGGCCCTCGGTGCCCGACGTCGACCTCTCGGGGTCGCGCACCGTGGAGGTCGTCGCCCGCGGCAAGCACCTCCTGCACCGCTTCGACTCCGGCGCCACGCTGCACACCCACCTGCGGATGGAGGGTCAGTGGCGGGTCGAGCACCCCGGGGTCGCCACCGAGCGGGCGCTGCGCCGGCACGACCTGCGCGCCGCCCTGCTCACCGAGCGGTGGTCGGCCCTGGGCCTGCGCCTCGGGATGCTCGACCTGGTGCCGACGGCGCGTGAGTCCGACCTCGTGGGTCACCTCGGGCCCGACGTGCTCGGGCCCGGCTGGGACCCCGCCGTCGCGGCGGCGCGGCTCACGGCATCCGACGCGTTGATCGGCGACGCCCTGCTCGACCAGCGGGTGATCGCGGGAGTCGGGACCTTCTGGGCCAGCGAGATCCTCTTCGTCGAACGGGTGCTGCCCTGGACACCCGCCCGCGACCTCGACCCCGCGCGCACCCGGCGGATGCTGGAGCGGCTGCACCGGTTGATGGACGCCGCCCGCCGCACCGGCTGGCAGGCGAGCACCGGCATCCGGCGCTCGGGCGAGGAGGCCTACGTCCACGCGCGCTCGGGCCGGCCGTGCCGGCGGTGCGGCGACACCGTGCGGGTCGCGATGACCGGGGTGGCGCCACGGCAGCGCACGATGTTCTCGTGCCCGACGTGCCAGGGCGGGCTGGCACCCACGGACGACGGCAGGCGGCAGCGGCCGCTGGGAAGCGGCCGGAGGCGGTACCAGGCCTAGGGCTACGCGGCGGACGCCGAGACGGTGTCGGACATCGCGTGCCCGACGGGCAGCGAGACCGGGGCCGAGAGGGTCTCGACGCGCTCGACGCGCTCGCGAACCAGCTCGAGCACCTCGGACAGGCTCAGGCCCAGGCCGCCGCACACGGAGGCGAGCAGCTCGGAGGAGGCCTCCTTGGTGCCGCGCTCGAGCTCGCTGAGGTAGCCCAGGGAGACGGCGGAGGACGACGCGACGTCGCGCAGCGTGCGGCCCTGGTCCTGGCGGATCTCGCGCAGGACCTCGCCGAGCTCGTGTCTCAGCAGGATCACGGTGCCCTCCTCTCGCTCGTCAGTGCGGACCGTCGACCGGCCCGCAGGGTCAACGGTACCCCGATGGGTCCACGCCGTCTCGGAGGTTCTCCAGACCCCGCGCGAGGAGGTCGAGCACGGCCTGCACGCTGGCCGCCCGGATCTCCTCCCGGTCGCCGGTCAACGCCAGCTCCTCGACGAGGATTCCCCACGGCCCCACGGCGCCCACGAACACGGTGCCGACCGGCTTCCCGTCTGCGGGGTCGGGGCCGGCGACGCCCGTGGTCGACAGGCCCACCGCCGCGCCCAGGGTCACTCGGATGCCGTCCGCCAGCTGGGCGGCCACCGGCGCGCACACCGCGCCCTCGCGGGCCAGGAGCTCGCGGTCGACGCCGAGGAGGTCGGCCTTGACCTCGCTCGCGTAGGCGACCACACCACCGC
Source organism: Ornithinibacter sp. (assembly GCA_035633415.1). Taxonomy (GTDB): domain Bacteria; phylum Actinomycetota; class Actinomycetes; order Actinomycetales; family Dermatophilaceae; genus Fodinibacter. The sequence continues at coordinate 14,406 of DASQEZ010000167.1, forward strand.
GCACCACGGTCGAGGCGCCCGGCACGCTCGTCAGCGCGGCACAGACCAACCCGCCGGTCAGCGACTCGGCGGTGCCGACCGACAGGTCGAGCTCGCGCAGCCGGGCCACGACCGAATCGGCCACGGCTCGCGGGCCGCTCACGGCGCGGGGCGCCGCTGCCGGGCCGCGGCGCGCTCGGCGCGCTTGCGCACCGCCCGCTCGCTGGTCCGGCGCAGCCGAAGCGCCTGGTGGAGGTAGTCGAAGCCCGTCACCACCGTGACGATCACAGCGGCACCGAGGGTGATCGACGCGACCCACTCCCACAGGTCGGGGAACGGCAGCGTCCAGCGCGGCATGAGGAAGAAGCCGATGCCGAACGTCTGCAGCAGGGTCTTGAGCTTGCCGCCACGGCCCGCGGCCATCACACCGTGCCGGATCACCCAGAAGCGCACTGCCGTGATGCCCCACTCGCGCACGAGGACGACGACGGTCACCCACCACCAGACCTCGCCGATCATCGACAGACCGACCAGGGCCATCGTCACGAGCGCCTTGTCGGCGATCGGGTCGACGACCTTCCCGAAGTTGGTCACGAGGCCGCGGCTGCGTGCCAGGTCGCCGTCGATCCGGTCGGTGATCATCGCGACCGCGAACACCCCGAAGGACGCCCACCGGTACCCGGCGCTCTGGCCGTCGTCGACGAGCAGCAGCCAGCCGAAGACAGGCACCATCAGCAGGCGCAGCATGGTGAGGTAGTTCGCGATGTTCCAGGCGCTCGGACCGGTCGTCGGCACCACCGGGCTCGCCGGGTCGACGCCCACCCGGTAGGGGTCGGTGGCACGGCCCTCGGCGAGGGGGCCGGGGCGCACCGGGCGCAGCGGCTTGTCGCTCATCGCGTCTCCACGACGAGGTCGACCCCCACGGCGTCGACGACGACGCCGGTGACGAACGCGCCCACGGCCGGCATCGTGCCGTCGGCCCCGGCGCGCACGAGGCACACGCCGTCGACGTCCGGGCCCTGGTGTTCGGCGCGACCGACGGCCACGGTGGGGTCCTCGTCGTCGTGCTCCTCGACGAGGACGACCACCTGCTCCCCCACGCGCTCCATGGCCCGCTGCGCGGTGAGCGACTCGATCAGCGCGGTCAGCCGCTCGACCCGTTCGCCGACGACGTCGTCGGGCAGCTTGCCGTCGAGCTCCTCCGCCTCGGTGCCGTCCTCGTCGGAGTAGCCGAACACGCCGACGACGTCGAGCCCGCCCTGCACGAGGAACCGCTCGAGCTCGTCGACGTCGGCCTCGGTCTCGCCCGGGAACCCGACGATGACGTTGCTGCGCACCCCGGCCAGCGGCACGCGCGACCGGACCCGCTCGATGAGCTCGAGGAACGGCTCGGTGCCCCCGAACCGGCGCATCCGGCGCAGCACGGTCGGCGACGCGTGCTGGAAGGACAGGTCGTACCACGGCATCACGCCGGGCAGGTCGGCCATCGCCTCGAGCAGGCCCGGGCGCACCTCTGCGGGCTGCAGGTAGGACACCCGTACGCGGTCGACACCCTCGACCGCCGTCAGCTCGGGCAGCAGCTTCTCGAGCAGCGCGAGGTCGCCGAGGTCCTTGCCGTAGGAGGTCGAGTTCTCACTGACGAGGAACAGCTCTCGCACGCCCTGCTCCCCCAGCCAGCGCGCCTCGGCGATGACGTCGGTGGGGCGGCGGGACACGAACGAGCCACGGAACATCGGGATGGCGCAGAACGAGCAGCGCCGGTCGCAGCCGCTGGCGATCTTCAGGGGCGCCCACGGGCGGGCGTCGAGCCGCGAGCGCACGAACTGCTCGCCGTCGCCGTGCCCGGGCAGCGCCACGCCCGCCGCGGCGACCGAGCGCTCGACCGGCGAGAGCGGCAGCAGCATGCGGCGGTCCGAGGGCACGTGGGATGCCGGCCGCGCACCGCCGAGGATCGCGGTCAGGTGGCTCGACATGTCGCGGTAGGAGTCGAAACCGAGCACCGCGTCGGCATCCGGCAGCTCGTCGGCGAGGGTCTGGCCGTAGCGCTCGGCCAGGCAGCCCACGGCCACCACGGCCTTGGTGCGCCCGGTCTCCTTGAGCTCGGCCGCCTCGAGCAGGGTGTCGATCGAGTCCTTCTTGGCCTGCTCGACGAAGCCGCAGGTGTTGACCAGGGCCACGTCGGCGTCCGCCGCGTCGTCGACGAGGGTCCAGCCCTCAGCCGCGAGCCGCCCAGCGAGCTCCTCGGAGTCGACCTCGTTGCGGGTGCACCCGAGGGTGACCAGCGCGACGCTGCCGCGGCTCGAGGGGGAGGCCATGCGGCCACTCTAGTTGCGCGGCGGGCCGGTCCACGCACCCCCGAGTAGGGTCCAGCGCATGCCCTCGGACACCTCGGCCCGGATCCACGACCTCCTCGCCGAGCACCCCGTCGTCGACGGCCACAACGACCTGCCCTGGGAGGCACGGGAACGGGTCGGCTACGACTGGGACCGGCTCGACATCTCACAGCCGGGCCAGCCCACCCACACCGATCTCCCCCGCCTGCGCGCCGGTGGCGTCGGGGCGCAGTTCTGGTCGGTGTTCGTGCCGGCCTCGCTGCGCGGTGACGCCGCCGTCTCGGCCACCTTGGAGCAGGTCGACGCCGTGCACGCGATGACCGCCCGGTACGCCGCCGACCTCGCCCTCGCGACCACGGTCGCCGACATCGAGCGCGCCCGGGCCCGGGGGCGCATCGCCTCGCTCATGGGGGCCGAGGGCGGGCACAGCATCGGCTGCTCCCTGGGCACGCTGCGGATGCTGTTCGCGCTCGGCGTGCGCTACCTGACCCTCACGCACAACGACAACGTGCCGTGGGCCGACTCGGCCACCGACGACCCCGTACTGGGAGGCCTGTCGCCGTTCGGTCGGGAGGTGGTGCGCGAGATGAACCGCCTCGGGATGCTGGTGGACCTCTCGCACGT
>DASQEZ010000168.1:0-4968 GCA_035633415.1 Ornithinibacter sp.
AAGGTGTTGCGCAGCGAGATCATGAAGTCCTGCCGCGACAGGCCCGGCTCGGTGAGCAGCGCCTGGTAGTTGTCCGTGCCGACGAAGCCGACCTGCGACGAGAAGGGGCTGCCGCGGCCGGTCCAGTCGGTGAAGGACACCCACAGGGCCATGACGATGGGGATGGCGAGGAACAGGCCCAGGATCACCAGGGTCGGGGTGATGAAGAGCCACCCGGCCACCGACTGGCGCTGGCCCTCGCCCCGGCGGTTCCGCCGTGGGGCCCGGCCGGTGCGGGGCCCCACGGCGGTGTCGGCGGTGCTCACTTCCCCAGCGCCGCGCTGGCGTTGGTGTCGAAGGTCTCGAGCACCTCGGGGATGTTGGCACCCCCGAAGTCCTCGAGCTTGGAGTTGAGGTCGGCGACGACCTGCTCCATGCCGGGCTGGTTGATCGGGCCGTGGCCGTACTCGCCTCCGGCGATGAAGGGGGCGTCCTCGGGGAACTTCGTCTTGTACTGGTCGGCGGCGGACTGCCGGCTGGGCATGACACCGAACGCGTCCGCGAACGCCATCTGCTGCTCGACGGTGCTCATGGCCTTGACGAGGTCGACCGCCTGCGCCTGTGCCTTGGAGTCGGCGGCGATGCCCCAGCACTGGGTGAACTGCAGGGTGCCCTTGCCCGCCGGCCCCGCCGGGAGCTCGACGGTCTTGTACTTCAGGTCGGGGTAGTCGTTCGTGACGGCGCCCTTGATCCAGTTGCCCTCGACGGTCATCGCGGACTTCTTGGTGCCGAAGGCCTCACCGCCCCAACCGGAGTCGAGCTGGTTGGACATCTGGAAGTTGCCGGCCTTGACGTTCCTCTGGACGTACTCGAGGGCCTCGGTCACCTCAGGGGTGCTCGCCGAGGGTGCGGACCCGTCGTCCTTGATCCACCAGCCACCGTTCTGCACGACGAACGCGCCGAGGCGGTCGATGCCGACACCGATGCCCAGGCCGGCCTGGTCCTTGGTGGTGAGCTTCTTCGACACGGCCTCGAGCTGCTCCCAGGTCGTGGGGACGTCGGCGTCGGTGAGGCCGGCCTTCTCCCAGGAGTCGGTGTTGATCTGCAGGGCCAGGGTCGAGAAGTCCTTGGGGGCGCAGTACTGCTTGCCGTCGTAGGTGAAGGTCTGGCGCAGCGGCTCGTAGAAGTCGCTGTTGTCGCTCAGCTGGTCGGCGTAGGGGTAGAGGCTGCCGTTCTTGGCGTAGTCGGCGAACCGGGAGGCGTCCATGTAGAAGACGTCGGCGGGCTGGCCGCTCGCGAAGCCCTGGGCGAGCTGCTGGTTCATGTCGCTGGCGACGGTGACGGTGACGGTGTTGCCCGAGCTCTTGGCCCAGGCGTCCGCCGCGGCCTTGACCGCGTTGGTCTCGGCGTCGCCGGAGGAGGCGATGAGCAGTTGCAGTTGTGCGGGGCCGCTGGCGGATGCCGGTGCGCTGGAGCCCGAGTCCTCCTCGAACCCCCCACCACCACCTCCGCAGGCCGAGGCGAACAGGGTGCCGCCGAGGACGAGGGCGAGGGCCGCGGTGCGACGGGTGCGGTTCATGATGACTCCTTTGTCGGTCAGGTGCAGGTGCTTCGAAGGGGACGGTTCTGCTGGCCGGGTGGCCCGGGTCGATATCGGTCTCTCGCGGCAGGGGGATGGGGGCGCCGGGAAGGTCAGGGCGCCGGGGTGCGGCGGTCGGTGCTCCTCCCCTGGGCCAGCGTCGGCTCGAGCAGCACCCCCGCCGTGGGTCGGGAGCGGCCGGCCATCGCGTCGTCGAGCAGGACGAGAACCTGCTCGGCGATCGCGTCCAGGGGCTGCGCGACGCTGGTGAGGTGGTGCATCAGGGCGGTCTCGGATCCGTCGAAGCCGACGACGCCGACGTCGAGGCCCGGCCGCAACCCGGCGGTGAGCAGCTCGTGGTGGACGCCGAGGGCGAGGATGTCGGACGCGCAGACGACTGCGTCACCGGGCCCGATCTCGCGCAGCAGCGCCCGGGCGGCATCACGCGCCGCGTCGAGATCCTGCGCGGCCGTGGCCGTGGGGCCGGCGTGCCCGCCACTGGCGGCAGCGCAGCCGAGCTCCCACCCGCGTCGCCGGTCATCGCCGACGATCGAGCCGTGTGGCCACCCGAGGTAGGCCACGGTGGCGTAGCCGGCGGCCACACAGTGCGCGACCGCCGCCCGGGTGCCAGACGCGCCGTCGACGTCGACCCACCTGGTGTTGGTGGGGTCGTCCCACACCCGCCCGAAGGACGCGAAGGGGATGCCGTTGCCCTCCAACCAAGGCGGCCGCGGGTCGCCGTGGTGGGTGTCGGCGATGACAAAGGCGTCGACGAGCCGCCGCGCCCACATCTGGCGGTAGCCGTCGAGCATCGGGGAGTTCTCCGGCGAACCGAAGGGCACGACGTGGGTGCCGTGCAGCCCGGCCCGCATGCCGAGGGAGGCGAGGAAGGGCGCCATCGTCTCGTTGTGCGAGCCGCGCCCGAGCGTGTTGACCTCGACGCCGAGGGCACCAGCGCGTTGCGAGCGCAGCGATTGCGCCGACGACGACGGCTGGTAGCCGAGCTCGTCGACAGCCGCCATCACCCTCTCGAGGGTGTCCGGGTGCACTCGACCCGGGTGCGTCAGGGCGTTGCTCACGGTCTGGCGCGAGACGGCGGCCTGCCGAGCGACGTCGAGGATCGTGACTCGCGGTGGCGAACCCTCTGAGGTCATCGTCGTCCTCTCGCTCTTGGATCGTTCAGATCGGCGTTTGCCCTTGATTTGAACGATCAAATCGATACAGTTCACACTGTGCCCCTCGTCACAGTGCCGTGTCAACACCACCACCTCGGGTGCGGTCGGCCGGGAGGACCGCGATGAGCGCGGCCGAACCGGCGCCCCCCGTGCGGTCGCGCCAGCCCTGGTTGCACGAGCTCGAGGTGGCGGTGCACGGCAACGTCACCTGCCTCTCGCACCGCTCCGGCGACCTGGACGCCGGCACCGAGGGGGGAGCGGCGACCGGCCTCTACGTCGACGACCGTCGGGTGCTCGACCTGCTCTCGCTGACCGTCGACGGCGTCGCACCGGTGCCGGTCGTGGCGGCCACCGCCGGGCCTTCCACCGAGTGCCTCCTGCTGGCGCGCAACGTCGGCGACCCCGGCCCGGACCCCACCGTCGAGGTGCGCCGACACCGCGTGCTGCGCGACACCGGCATGACCGAGACCGTCACCGTCACCTCGCGCGCCGGCACCGAGGTGCGCTGTGGGGTCCTGCTCCGGGCCCGGGGTGACGGCGCCGAGCTGCACACCGTGAAGTCCGGTCTTCCGGCCGGGCCGCCCCTGCCGGCCGTCACCAGCGGCCCGGAGCGCGGCGGCTGGGCCGACTCGCGCCACACGACCACGGTCGTCGCGCACGACGGAACGGTGAGCGTCGAGGCGGGCACCTTGTGCGCGCGGTGGGCGGTCGCCATCCCACCAGGGGCGTCGGCCACGTTGGTCCTCGAGGTCACGGCGCGGCGTGCGGCGCCCACTCCCTTCGACGCCGGGCCCGGGGCTGCGCTGGTCGACTGGGATGCCGTGCACGTCACCTCGCAGGACTCCCGGCTGTCGGCCACCGTGCATCGTTCCCTGGTCGACCTGCGCCACCTGCTGCTCACCGACCCGCTCGACGAGGGCGACGTCTTCGCTGCCGCGGGCTCGCCCTGGTACCTGACGCTCTTCGGCCGCGACTCCATCTGGGCGGCCCGGATGTCGCTGCCGTTCGGCACCGAGCTGGCCAAGGGCACCCTGCGGGCCCTGGCCCGCAGACAGGGCACCCACAGCGACGTGGCCTCGGCGCAGCAGCCCGGCAAGATCCTCCACGAGGTGCGCCGAACCGTGTTCCAGGACCCCGGCAACTTCACCCTGCCGCCCACCTACTACGGCACTGTCGACGCCACCCCGCTGTGGGTGTGCCTGCTGCACGACGCGTGGCGCTGGGGGCTCGCCCCGCAGGACGTGCGCGCCCTGCACCCGGCCCTGACGGGCGCCCTGGGCTGGATGCGGCGGACCGCCGCCGACGCCGACGGCCTCCTGCGTTACCACGACGCCTCGGGCACGGGTCTGAGCAACCAAGGGTGGAAGGACTCCGGGGACGCCATGCGCACCGCCTCGGGCTCGATCGCTGTAGGCCCGATCGCCCTCGTCGAGACCCAGGCGTATGCGGTGGAGGCGGCCCTGGGTGGGGCCGACCTGCTCGAGGCCGTGCTCGGGGAGGACGGCGCGCCCTGGCGCGCCTGGGCTCTCGACCTCGCCGACCGGGTGCGCGGCCGGTTCTGGGTCGACGCGCCGGCCGGTCCACGCCTGGCCATGGCCCTGGACGGCGAGGGCCGCGTCGTCGACGGCGTGGGCAGCAACATGGGTCATGCCCTCGGCACCGGGCTCCTGCGCCCCGACGAGTCCGCGCGGGTCGCCGCCACCCTGGGGGCGCCCGAGATGCTGGGCCCGCTCGGGATCCGCACGCTGTCCGCGGACAACCCCGCCTACAACCCGCTCGGGTACCACACCGGCTCGGTGTGGACCCACGACACCGCGATCTGCGCCCACGGCCTGGCCCGCAGCGGCCATCCACACGAGGCCGGCCGTGCGGTGGCGGCACTCGTCGATGTCGCCGCCGCGAGCGGCTACCGGTGGCCCGAGCTGTTCGGTGCCGAGCCGGTCGGGGGCCGCCCGGCGCCCTACCCCGCGAGCTGTCGCCCGCAGGCCTGGGCCGCCGCCTCCGCGGGCCTGATCGTCTCGACCGTGCTCGGCCTGCGCGCCGACGCCCCCAACGGCCGGCTCGTGCTCTCACCGCTGCCCGACCCGCCCTGTGGCGCCCTGCGGGTCGAGGGCCTGAGGGTCAGCGGCCTGCCCGTCACCGTCGAGGTGTCCTCGACCGGGCAGGTGGTGGCGGTCGACGCGCCCGACGGGCTCGAGGTCGTGGCGGCGACGCCGCACGCCTGAACTCGTGGGT
>DASQEZ010000169.1:0-2906 GCA_035633415.1 Ornithinibacter sp.
GTGCTCGCCGGTGTAGCCCGTCCGGCACACGATCACCGGGGTGTCCGACCACGTCGTCTCGACCCAGCTCATGTACCGGTGGCCGTGCGGGAGCCCCAGGGCAGCCAGCAGGTCCGCCGACCGTGGACCCTGGACGGCGATCACGCCGTACTGCTCGTGCTCGTCGGACACCTTGACCGATGCTGGCGCTGCGGCGGCGAGCCGGCGGACCACCTCGGCGGTGTTCGCCGCGTTGGGCACGAGGAACACCTCTTCCGCCGACCGCAGATAGACGATCAGGTCGTCGACGACGCCACCATCGTCGTTGCAGCACAACGAGTACTGGGCCTCCCCCGGTGCGATCCGGCCCATCGCGTTGGTCAGACAGGCGTCGACGAAGGCCGCCGCACCGGGACCTGACACCGACGCCTTCCCCAGGTGGCTCACGTCGAAGATCCCCACGGCGTCGCGGACGGCCGCGTGCTCCTTGAGGACGCCGGCTCCGGCGTACTCGATGGGCATCTCCCACCCACCGAAGTCGGCCAGCTTGGCGCCGAGCGCCAGGTGCCGGGAGTGCAGGGGCGAGCGGCGCAGGGCCGGGGAGTCAGTCACGACCCGCGACGCTACCGCCTCTCGTTAGGCTCCTGCCGTGACCACTCTCGCGCTCAATGCCGCCGCTGCCACCACCTTGAAGGCCGACGCCTTGATCGTCGGCCTCGTGACGACCGGCCGACGCCGTACGCCGCTCGCGCTGGCGACCGATCCGGCGACCGCGAAGAAGCTCCGTGGCCTGGTCGAGGCGCTCGAGGCGCTCGGGGCGACAGGAGCGGCCGACGAGGTCGTGAAGATCCCGGCGCCGCGCGGGGTGACCGCTTCGGTCGTGGTCGCCGTCGGCCTGGGCGAGCAGAGCTCCCGCTACCCGGAAGAGACCCTCCGCCGGGCCGCCGGAGCGGCTACGCGGGCGCTCGCGGGAAGCCGGCGAGCGGTGCTCGCCCTGCCCACCGCTGATGCGGCCGGTCTGGAGGCGGTCGGCCTCGGCGCGCTCCTCGGCGCCTACGACTTCACCGACTTCCGCGTCCGCAGCAAGGCCAAGCGCAAGTCGCCGCTCACCGGACTGGTGCTCGCCGGTACGGCTCCGGCCGACAAGCCGGCCCGCGCGGCCGTGCGTCGGGCGCAGGCGGTGGCCGAGGCCGTGATGTTCGCCCGCGACCTCGTGAACACTCCCGCGAACAGCCTGCGGCCGCCTGCCTTCGCCGTAGTCGCTGCTGACGCCGCGACGGAGCTCGGGCTCGACGTGGAGGTCCTCGACGAGAAGGCGCTGGCGAAGGCGGGGTACGGCGGGATCCTCGGCGTCGGCCTCGGCTCGGAAGCCCCGCCCCGACTGGTCCGGATCGCCTATCGGCACCCCGCCGCCACGCAGCACCTCGCGCTCGTCGGCAAGGGCATCACCTTCGACACGGGGGGCATCTCGATCAAGCCCGCGGCCAACATGGAGCTCATGAAGAGCGACATGGGAGGCGCCGCAGCCGTCGTCGCGGCGACCCTCGCCATCGCCCGACTGGGCCTTCGGGTGAACGTGACGACCTATGCCCCCATGGCCGAGAACATGCCGTCGGGCACCGCGCAGCGCCCGTCCGACGTGCTCACCAGCTACGGCGGTCGCACCGTCGAAGTGCTGAACACCGACGCCGAGGGCCGGCTCGTCCTGGGTGACGCGCTGGTTCGAGCGACCGAGGACTCCCCCGACGTCATCATCGACGTCGCCACCCTCACGGGCGCCCAGCTGGTCGCTCTGGGCAGCCGGGTGGCCGGGATCATGTCCAACGACGACGACCTCCGGGCCGCCGTCCACGCCGCGGCCGACGCCGCGGGCGAGTCGATGTGGCCGATGCCGCTGCCACCGGAGCTGCGGAAGGGCCTCGACTCGACGGTGGCCGACATCGCCAACATCGACAACTCACGGCTGGCCGGGATGCTGTCGGCCGGCACCTTCCTTCAGGAGTTCGTCGAGGGGTTCCGTTGGGCCCACCTGGACATCGCCGGCCCGGCGTACAACGAGACCCAGCCCTGGGGCTGCACCCCCAAGGGCGGGACCGGCTTCGCGGTGCGCACCCTCGTCAGGTTCGCAGAGGACCTGAGCGCCTAACCAGTCGCGTCAGGGTGCAACCTCCCGGGGTTCCCGCGCGTCTAGCAGGTACGACGCCCCGCCTCGAGGGAGCCCGCCCGTGCCTGGACCTGCGCTCGTGCCCCCGTTCGCTCCCGCCGGCGACGGTCTGGGATCGGCCGTGCGGGTACCCGACCAGGTCAGGCCCTCCCCCCTCACGGTGACCCTTCCACCCGCCGAGGGCAGGGGTGGGCGCGTCGTCCACGTGGCCGGCCGACTCGACGCCTCCTCGGCGCCGGTGCTGCGTCGAGCCCTCCTCGCCCTCGACCAGGAGTGCGGACGGGGAGCAACCCTGGTGATCGACCTGTCCGGGGTCGAGTCCTGCGACGCCGCCGGGCTCGCGCCCCTGCTCCTGGCCCGACGGAGGGCCGTCAGCAGGTCTTACGGCCTGGCGCTCGGTGCTCCTTCCCGTGCCGTCGAGCGCACGTTGGCCACCCACCACCTGACCGCGACCTTCACGGTGCTGGTGGCCGACCAGCCGGGTTAGTCCTCGAGCAGCTTCTTTCGGCGCGCCTTGTCCTCGGCCGCGCGTGCCGAGGTCCAGTCGCGCATCCGCTGGGGATACCCGACGACAGCCGCGTCATAGCTCGGGACGCCGAGACCGTTGGCCCACTCGTGGACCACCTGAGGCGACGGGACCCGTCGGCGGGTCCACTCACCATCCACGGCCACGAGCACCACCGTGGTCTCGGTCACCGTCGTCCGCGGTTCGACGAACGCCTCGACGCCCGTCCGGGTCCGCACGAACTCCTCGAGGTGGGTG
>DASQEZ010000170.1:0-3300 GCA_035633415.1 Ornithinibacter sp.
GGCCCGGTGCGCCAACAGCGCCCGGTCTACGTCGACCTGCTCCCCCCGTGCAACGCCGGGTGCCCCGCGGGCGAGAACATCCAGGCGTGGCTCGCCCTGGTCAAGGCGGGCCACCACGAGGGCGCCTGGCGCCAGCTCACCGCGGACAACCCCTTCCCGGCGGTGCACGGCCGCGTCTGCTACCACCCGTGCGAGACCGCCTGCAACCGGGTCGAGCTCGACGGCGCCGTCTCGATCCACGGCGTCGAGCGCTTCCTCGGCGACCTGGCCATCGAGCACGGATGGGCCTTCGACCCACCGCCGGCACCCACGGGGCGTCGCGTGCTCGTCATCGGCTCCGGCCCCAGCGGGCTGGCGGCCGCCTACCACCTCAGCCGGATGGGTCACGCGGTGACGGTGCGCGACAGCGGTTCCGAGCCGGGCGGCATGATGCGCTACGGCATCCCCAGCTACCGCCTGCCGCGCGACGTGCTCGACGCCGAGATCGACCGGCTGCGCCACCTCGGCGTCACCTTCGAGCAGGACCACCGCGTGGAGGACCTCCAGGCCGAGATGCGCGATGGCGGGTTCGACGCCGCCTTCGTCGCCATCGGCGCGCACCTCTCCACCCGCGTCGACATCCCCAACCAGGATGCCTCGCGCGTCGTCGACGCCGTCGAGTTCCTGCGCGGCGCCTCCTCGGGCACCCAGGCGCCGCTGTCCGGCAGGGTCGCGGTCTACGGGGGTGGCAACACCGCCATGGATGCCGCTCGCGTCGCCCGCCGCCTCGGCGCCGACGACACGGTCATCGTCTACCGGCGCACCCGCGAGCAGATGCCGGCGCACGAGTCCGAGGCCCAGGACGCCGAGGCGGAGGGGATCCGGATCAACTGGCTCCGCACCATCAGCTCGATGGGCGAGGACGACCTCACCGTCGAGATCCAGGAGCTCGACGAGGACGGCCGCCCGCACGGCACCGGGACGTTCGAGACACTCGAGGCCGACACCGTCATCCTGGCCCTCGGCCAGGCGAGCGACACCGGCTTCCTGCACGGCATCCCCGGCATCGAGTTCGACCGCGACACCGTGCAGGTCGACAGGACCACCCTGATGACCGGCGCGCCCGGCATCTTCGCCGGTGGCGACGCGGTGCCCAGCCAGCGCACCGTCACGGTCGGCACCGGCCACGGCAAACGCGCCGCCCGGTCGATCGACGCCTGGCTGCGCGCCCAGCCCCACGAGGACGCGCCCAAGCACCCGCTGGCAGCCTTCGACAAGCTCAACCTCTGGTACTTCGGCATGCACGGTCGCAGCGAGGAGGTCGGCCTCGACCCCGCCACCCGGGTGCAGACCTTCGACGAGGTGCTTCCCGGGCTGACCCCCACGGATGCGGCCTTCGAGGCCGGGCGCTGCCTGTCCTGCGGCAACTGCTTCGAGTGCGACGGCTGCCTGGGGGCCTGCCCCGAGGATGCCGTGGTCAAGCTCGGAGTCGGGTTGCGCTACCGGTTCGACCTGGACAAGTGCACCGGCTGCGGCACGTGCTACCGGCAGTGCCCGGTGCACGCCATCGACATGATTGCGGAGGTCTGAGCCGTGCGCGTCACGATCGACGGGAACCACGCGGCGGTCGACGTCGCCTATCGGCTCAACGAGCTGTGCGCGATCTACCCGATCACGCCGTCGTCGACGATGGCCGAGCTCGCGGACGAGTGGGCCAGCCACGGCCGCGCCAACGTGTGGGGCATGGTGCCCACCGTGGTGGAGATGCAGAGCGAGGGTGGCGCCGCAGGGGCGATGCACGGCGCTCTCCAGGGTGGGGCACTCAGTGCCACGTTCACGGCATCCCAGGGGCTGCTGCTGATGATCCCGAACATGTACAAGATCGCCGGCGAGCTCACCTCGACGGTGTTCCACGTGGCCGCCCGGTCGCTGGCGGCCCAGGGGTTGTCGATCTTCGGCGACCACTCCGACGTGATGGCCGTGCGGCAGACCGGTTTTGCGCTGCTGTCATCCGCATCGGTGCAGGAGGCACATGACCTCGCCCTCGTCGCGCAGGCGACCACGCTGCGCACCCGGGTGCCCTTCGTGCACTTCTTCGACGGTTTCCGCACCTCGCACGAGCTCAACACCGTCGAGCTGATCGACGACGACGTGCTGCGTGCCGTCGTGCCCGAGCACCTGGTGCGCGAGCACCGCCTCCGGGCGCTGACGCCCGAGCGGCCGTTCGTGCGGGGCACCGCCCAGAACCCCGACGTGTACTTCCAGGCCCGTGAGACGGTGAACCCGTTCTACGCCGTCGTGCCCACCGTGGTGCAGGAGGTCATGGACGAGGTGGCCGTGCACACCGGCCGGCACTACCGCGTCGCCGAGTACTCGGGGCACCCCGAGGCCGACCGGATCGTGGTCATCATGGGGTCCGGCGGCGAGACGGTGCGCGAGACGGTGACCCACCTCGTCGACGCAGGCGAGCGGGTCGGCGTGCTCCAGCTGCGCCTGTACCGGCCCTTCCCCGCCGACGAGCTGCTGGCGGCCCTGCCCCCCACCGTGACGCAGGTGGCGGTGCTCGACCGCACCAAGGAGCCGGGGTCCAACGGTGAGCCGTTGTACCTCGACGTCCTGGCCACCCTGGCGGAGGCCCACGAGCGCGGGGACCGGGCGACGATTCCCCGGGTGATCGGCGGCCGCTACGGCCTGTCCTCCAAGGAGTTCACCCCCGGCATGGTGGCCGGCATCTTCGCGGAGCTCGCGCTCGCCGACCCACGGCGCCGGTTCACCATCGGCATCACCGACGACGTCGGCGGCACGAGCCTGCCCTACGAGGACACCCTCGACATCGAGGAGCCCGACACCCTGCGCGCGGTGTTCTACGGACTCGGCTCCGACGGCACCGTCGGCGCGAACAAGAACACGATCAAGATCCTCGGGGCCGACCCCGACGTCCACGCGCAGGCCTACTTCGTCTACGACTCCAAGAAGTCCGGCGGGCTCACCGTGTCGCACCTGCGTTTCGGGCCGCACCCCATCCACGCCCCGTACCTGGTCAACCGGGCCGGGTTCGTCGGCTGCCACCACCTCGGCCTGCTCGACACGGCCGACGTGCTGGCCTGCGCCCAGGACGGCGCCACCCTGCTGCTCAACGCCCCCCAGCCGACCGACGAGGTGTGGGACGCGCTGCCGGGCCCGGTGCAGACGCAGATCATCGACAAGCGGCTGCGCCTGTATGCGGTCGACGCCGACGCCGTGGCCCGCGAGGCCGGCCTGCCCGGTCGCACCAACACCGTGCTGCAGACCTGCTTCTTCGCGATCTCCGGCGTGCTGCCC
>DASQEZ010000171.1:0-9411 GCA_035633415.1 Ornithinibacter sp.
CGCCGAACAACCCGTAGCGGTCGCTGTAGGACGTCATCAGGCGCGGCATGTAGACGGTCGTCGCGTAGCCCCAGAGGGTGCTCAGCACGCCGGCGAGGACACCGGCCGGCAGCAGCCGCTGCCACGCGACGCGGCGGTTGAGCAGCAGCCAGGGGATGGAGGTCCAGACCACGATGCTCGACAGGAGCGAGCCGGTCAGCCCGGCCGCCCAGTCGTAGGGGATCTCGCGCAGGAGCGTGCGGATGAACGAGAGCAGTCCGAGCTCGAGGATCAGCGCCCCCAGTGCGACGGCCGCGTAGACCGAGGCCCGCACGCCCGGTGCTCGTGGCAGCTGCCACGCCTCGAGGTACATCCGCTGGATCCGCCGGGAGAGGCTGATACCCGACATCAGCAGCAGCAGCACGCTGAGCACACCGATGCTGGCCTCGCCGGACGGCGCGAACACGGTCTGCACCGCATCGGCCGAGTTGCCGGTCAGCGCGAACTTGCGGACGATGGCGTCGGCGATGGACGCGTGGTTCTCGGTCGGCAGCATGGCCGAGGTGAGGATGATGAGTGGGATCAGTGCCGTGAACGCCTGCGAGGCGATGACGGTGGCGCGGTCGATGCCCTGGATGGCGAAGAAGCAGCGCAGGCACCGGCGCGGGAACCAGTCCTCGTCGAGCACGTTCGGCAACCGCATCGACCCAGTGTGCGGATCCCGCCCACCTGGGCGCCTCATCTCGCGCGGGTGAGGCCGGCACCGTCCGTCGGCAACGGGCGCCGGCCGAGCCGCGGCAGGAGTCACCCCGGCGGGGTGAGGCGGTGGGAGGCTGCGCGGCATACGAATTGAGCACCCGACACCGAGAGGGGGGTCATCCGAATGACCACCACACCCGACGCAACCGGGCCGATCGACTTCATCCTCATCGAGTTCCCGAACGACCGCACCGACGGCAGCGCCGCCGAGGCCCTGTTCGACCTCGTCGAGGCCGGCACGATCCGCCTGCTGGACCTGGTCGTCGCCCGCAAGGAGGACGACGGCACGGTCGAGGTCATCGACGTCGACGCGGCCGGTGGCGTGACGGCCTTCGTGCAGTTCGCCGGGGCCCGCTCGGGCCTGCTCGGCGACGACGACATCCAGGAGGCCGGCAACGCCCTGTCCCCCGGGACGACCGCGGCGCTGATCGTCTTCGAGAACGCCTGGGCGGCACCGTTCGTCGCCGCGGCCCGGAGGAACGGCGGCGAGCTCGTCGCCAGCATGCGCATCCCTGCGTCGGACGTCATGGACGCCCTCGACGCGCTCGAGACCGAAGAAGCGAGGTAACCCGATGCCCGGACTACTCCGAGGTGTGGCCCGTACCGCCGTCGTCGCCGGAACGGCGACCGCCGTGAGCGGCCGCGTCCAGCGCCGACAGGCCGACAAGTACGCCGAGCGTGACGCCCACGCAGCCGCGCAGCGCTCCGCCGCGTACGAGGAGGAGATGGGCGCGCAGCAGCAGCAGCAGCAGTACGCGCCGCCCCAGCCCCAGTACGCGGCTCCGCCGCAGCAGCAGTACGCCGCTCCGCCGGAGCCTCCCCCGGTGGCCTCCCAGGAAGACCTGATCAGCCAGCTCAAGCAGCTCGGCGAGCTGCGCGACTCCGGCATCCTCACCGAGGACGAGTTCGCGGCCCAGAAGGCCAAGCTCCTTGGCTGATGCCGGTAGGCACGCGGCGGCCGCGGTGGGCCAGGAGCCCACGGCGACCTCAGCGGCCACCACCGCCGACGTGCTCCCGACCGCCACGGATGACGTGGCGCCGGGGGCCGTCGACGCGCCCGCCGACCCGGTGACCGCGATCGCGCCGGGCTCCCCGTCCTCCGACCCGGAGGTGACGGACGGGTCCCGTCGGCCGGGGCTGCCGCGGCTCGCGATGGTCGTGATCGTCGCCGGCTCGCTCGTGCTGGTGCTCGCGGGTGCGCGCGAGACCGCCGGGATCATCGGACCGGCCTTCCTGGCCCTGGTGCTCACCATCACCGTGCACCCGGTGCGCCGTGCCCTCGTCAGGCGCAACGTCCCCGAGTGGCTCGTGGCCGTCGCCGTGGTGCTGTCGGTCTACCTGCTGCTCTTCTCGGTGTCGATCGCGCTGTTGATCTCCGCGGCCAGGCTGGCCGAGCTCCTCCCGCAGTACCAGGACCAGTTCAGCGGGTACACCGCCGACGTGACCAACTGGCTGGCATCGCTCGGCATCACCAAGGACCAGGCGGAATCGGTCGGCTCGTCGATCGACCCCGGCAGCCTGGTCGGTGTCATCGGCGACGCGTTCAGCGCCGTGCTGGCGGTGCTCTCCAACTTCTTCTTCATCCTCACCGTGGCCCTGATGATGGCGTTCGACACCGGTGGCGTCGAGCGGGTCATGGCAGTGGTCCGCACGACCCGCCCGCACCTCGTGGACGCGCTGGTCAGCTTCGCTCACGGCACCCGGGTCTACATGGGGGTGGCTGCGGGTTTCGGCTTCATCGTCGCCGTCATCGACGGCGTCGCGCTCTACGTCATGGGCGTGCCCGGCGCCTTCATCTGGGCCGTGCTGGCGTTCGTCACGAACTTCATCCCGAACATCGGCTTCGTGATCGGGGTGATCCCGCCGGCGATCATCGGCCTCCTCGAGGGCGGCCCCACCATGATGATCGGCGTCATCGCGGTCTACTCGGTGATCAACGTCGTCATCCAGTCGGTGATCCAGCCGCGCTACGTCGGGGACGCCGTGGGCCTGTCCCCCACGATCACCCTGCTCTCGCTGATCTTCTGGGCCTGGGCGCTGGGCGCGATCGGCGCGCTGCTCGCGGTGCCCTTCAGCCTGTTCATGCGGGCGATCCTCATCGAGGCCGACCCCAGCGCCCACTGGGTGCTCCCGGTCCTGTCGGGCCAGCTCGCCAAGGACGAGCCCGACCCACCGGCGCCGAAGGAGGCCCCGGACGCACCCGTGCCGGCCTGAGCCGCGCGGACCGAGCAGAGGGCACCGCGGGCACCGCGGTGGCACGACGAGAGGTGGACACCGGCCATGACCGAGCTGACGACGGCCGAGCGCCGGGCCCAGGGGAAGGCGGCGCGCGCCCACGCCCCGCTGGAGTCACACGCGGAGATCGGTCCGGATCCCGGGCGGGACCCGGTCGGCCTGATCGTCGCTCAGGCCGCCACGCGGGTGCCGGAGCTGGTCCCCATCCGGCACGGCAGGATGCTGGCGTCGCCGTTCACGTTCTACCGCGGTGCCGCGCTCCCGATGGCGGCCGACCTGTCGAGGGTGCCGTCCTCGGGCCTGCGCGTGCAGCTGTGCGGTGACGCCCACCTGTCGAACTTCGGTGCCTTCGCGGCCCCCGACCGCCGCCTCGTCTTCGACCTGAACGACTTCGACGAGACGCTGCCCGGGCCCTTCGAGTGGGACGTGAAGCGGTTCGCCGCCAGCCTCGCGGTGGCCGGGCGCGACGTCGGCCTGGACGCCAAGGACCGCAGGACGCTGGTCCTGCGCGGGGTGGGGGCGTACCGCACGAGCATGACCGAGTTCGCCACCCGGAAGATGCTCGACGTCTGGTACGCCCGCCTCGACGTCGAGGACGCGATCGAGACGATGGCCCCCAAGGTGTCGAACGAGCAGGTCGCACGAACCCGCAAGGCGTTGGCGAAGGCGCGCACCCGCGACAGCATGCAGGTGCTCAAGAAGCTGACCGAAGTCGTCGACGGCCGCCGGCGGATCATCAGCAACCCACCGCTCGTCGTCCCCCTCGAGGAGCTCGTCGACCACCACGACGCCGACGAGGTCATGGCGGGCATGACGACGCTCCTGGCGCAGTACCGCAGGACGCTCAACGCCGACCGCCGCCACCTCATCGGGCAGTTCCGCCTCCTCGACGTCGCGCGCAAGGTCGTCGGCGTCGGCAGCGTCGGCACCCGCGCCTGGATCCTGCTGCTCGAGGCCGACGGCGGCCAGGAGCCACTCTTCCTCCAGGCGAAGGAGGCCCAGCGATCGGTGCTCGCCGACTACTGCGGGGCCAGCCGACACCGCAACGAGGGTCAGCGCGTGGTCGCGGGGCAGCACCTCATGCAGGCCGCGAGCGACATCTTCCTGGGCTGGCAGCACGTCGACGTCGGCCTCGACGGCGGCTCGCGTGACTTCTACGTGCGCCAGCTGCGCGACTGGAAGTACTCGGCGGCCATCGAGCAGATGCCGCTCGCGAGCCTGGCCGTCTACGCCGAGCTGTGCGGCTGGACCCTCGCCCGCGCCCACGCCCGCTCGGGTGACCGGTTCGCCATCGCCGGCTACCTCGGCAAGACCGACAAGTTCGACCGGGCCTGCACCACCTTCGCCGAGCGCTACGCGGACCGCACCGAGCAGGACCACGCCGCGCTGGCCGCGGCGGTCACGGACGGGCAGATCGAGGCCGTCACCGGCATCTGAGGAGGCCCCGCTCGGCGACACGGTGGACCGAGGCGCGGTTTCCAGCAGGGCTGGCTAGTCTCACCCCCGTGGCAGACCTGCGCACCGCGCTCGCCGTGCCGCGCCCCAAGGTGTCGGTGCCTCGTCGCATCGACCGTGCCGTGGAGCGGCCGCGCCTCCTTCGCGACCTCACCGGAGCCCCCTTCGACGACCCCTCCATCCCGTCCGGCCGTGACCTGACGCAGGGCCCCGTCGTGCTCCTCGCGTGCGCGCCGGCCGGTTACGGCAAGACGACCATGCTGGCCGACTTCGCCGATGACCAGCGAGCCGCCGGGGTGCCGGTCGCGTGGGTCACCTGCGACCGTGACGACGACAGCACGGCCTTCTGGAGCGCGGTCCTCGTGGCCGCCACCGAGGCCGCCCCTGACTCCGCCACGATGCTCGCCGGGCTCGACGCCCCGGCCGGCCCGACCGACTCGACGTTCGTCGCGAACCTGATCGGGGTGTTCGCCGACGAGGTGCCCGGGCTGCTCCTCGTCCTCGACGACGTGCACGAGGTCCGCGCGCGGGCGGTGCTCGACGGCATCCAGCACCTGGTCGAGTGGGCCGACGGCCGGGTGCGGGTCGCGCTCGGCTGCCGGTTCGAGCCACCGATCGGGCTGCACCGGCTGCGGCTGACCGGCCGGCTGCACGAGGTGCGTGCGGCGCAGCTGGCCTTCACCGCCGAGGAGGCCGACGACTTCTGGGGCCGCCACGACATCGTGCTCGACGGCGACTCCCGTGGGGTCCTGCACACCCTGATCGAGGGGTGGCCGGCCGGTATGCGGATGGCGGCCCTGTCGCTCGAGCACGGCGATCCGGCCACCTTCGTCGCCGAGTTCAGCGGCGCCGACCGCCCCGTGGCCGACTACCTCGCGAGTGAGGTCCTCGTGCGGTTGCCCGACGACGTCGTCGACTTCCTCCTGCGCACCAGCGTCGTCGAGGACCTGGCCGTCGACCTGGCGGCCCGGCTCTCCGGCCGCGACGACTCGGCAGCGATGCTCGACGACCTGGCCCAGCGCAACGCCTTGGTCGTGCCCCTCGACCGCAGCGGCACCTGGTTCAGGTACCACGCGCTGCTGCGCACCTACCTCGCCGCGGCCCTGCAGCGCCGCGACCCGGCCGAGCTGGCCACGCTGCAGCGGGTGGCGGCACTGTGGTTCCTCGAGCAGCGCGACCCCGCCCAGGCCCTCGAGCTGGCCTCCGTGGCGGGCGACACCGAGCTCGTCGAGCAGATCCTGCTCACCCACGGCCTGGGTCTGGTGCTGGCGGGTGCCGGCCCGACGGTGCGCCGGTCGATCGCCGTGCTACCGGTCTCCGCGGAACGGACCCCGGCAGTGCTGGTGCACCGGGCCCTGCTCGCCGTCGACGAGGGTGACGTCGTCGCTGCCGACGAGGCCCTGGCCATGCTTGCCGCCGTGCCGGACGACGGCGGCTCCCCTCGGATGACGGCGCTGCGCAAGGCCGCTGCCCTCCATCGCGCCCGCCTCGCCGCGGACCTCGCGGTCGCGCACGCCAGCGACCTCGTCGAGGACGTCGGCCCCTCGCACCTGCCCGCCGACCTGGACCCGGACGTGCGGCTGCTCGTGCTCGCGGATCGGGGCGCCCTGCACCTGTTCGAGGGGGACCACCGGCGTGCCCGGCGTGACCTGCAGCAGGCGATCGAGCTGGCCCGGGCCGCAGGGCTGCACTCGGTGCAGCTCTACTGCTCGAACCTCGTCGCCGGGACCTACGTGGCCGAGAACGACTTCGCGCAGGCGCGCATCTCCGCCGAGAGGGCGATCGCGTTCGCGGCCGCCCGCGGGTGGGACCGCACGCCCAGCATGGCGTACTCGTACATGCTCGCCGGGTGGACCGCGTTCCAGATGCTCCACCCCGAGGAGGCGGCGACCTGGGCGGCGATCTCCCTCGACGTCATCGACACCACCATCGACGTCGAGGTCGAGGGGGCGGCCCGCACCGGCGAGGCCATCATCGCCTTCGACGAGCCGCCGCAGCGGCGCTCGGCCCTCGACCGGCTCGAGCGCACGACGGCCTGGCTCACCGACCGGGGTGCCTCGCCGGCCCTCACCGCGCTGGCCGCACCGCACGAGCTGCGGATGTGCCTGAGCCTGGGTGAGTGGCACCGGGCCGAGCGGGCCGTCGAGCGAGCCGAGACCCGACTCGGTACCAGTGGCGACGTCGTCGTGCTCCAGGCCCAGCTGGCCTCCGCCCGGGGTCGACCGGCCGACGCCCGCCGGCTGCTGCGCCCGGTGCTCAGCGGCGGGCTCACCCCGATCCGGTCCACCGCCCTGGTGTCGGCCTGGCTGCTCGAGGCCCTGCTCGCCGAGCGCTCCGAGCGCCGCCCCGCCGCGACCGAGGCCCTGCAGACCGCCCTCCAGGTCGCCGCACCCGCAGGAGCCTCTCGCCCGTTCTTCGACGCCGGGGCGGAGGTCCACGCCATGTTGTCGGCGCTGCGGGGACGGGCCGGGCACCTCGAGCAGTCCCTCGACTCCGTGCTCGCCGGCATCGCGCACGTGCTGGAGTGGCAGGGCGGTGCGACGGCCGCCACCTCGGGGCTGCCGCTCGGCACGACGACGGCGCCCAGCGGTGGGTGGCTCACCGAGCGCGAGCTCGTCGTGCTGCGGGACCTGCCGTCGATGATGACGCTCGGCGAGATCGCGACCGCCCAGGGCATCAGCCTGAACACCGTGAAGACCCACGTGCGCTCGATCTACGCGAAGCTCGGGGCGGGCACCCGGCGCGAGGCCATCGGCATCGCCCGGGGCCTCGGCCTGCTTTGAGGCCGAGGCGGCGTCCCAGCCGCGGCGGGATCAGGTCAGCGCGTCGCTGGCACGCAGGGGGTCGGCCCCGGAGACGGCGAGCCGCTCCCGATCGTGCGCCCCGTGCCAGTCCAGCAGCAAGATGGTGGCGTCGTCGCGCAGGTCGTGCCCGGTCGCCCGCAGGACGATGTCGGCCAGTCCGCGAGCGGCCTCCCTGGGGTGCAGCTCGCGGGTCTCCACGATGGCCGCGAGGAGGTCGATGCCGGCGGCGTTGCGCTCGAGCATCCCGTCGGTGACGATGACGACCCGGTCCCCCGGCTCGAGGTCGAGCATCGTGCTGCGATAGTCCGTCTCGGCGAACAGCCCGAACGGCAGGTCCGCGGGAAGGTCCACGGCCCGGACGACGCCATCGCGCACGAGGTACGGGGCGACGTGCCCCGCGTTGACGAGCTCCAGCGCCCCCGTGCGCAGGTCCAGGCGCCCGACCAGGCCCGTCACGAAGTCGTCCAGGGCGTTCGACGCCGCGTTCTCGACCAGGACCGCGTTCGTCGCCGTCGCCTGCGCGAGCAACGAGGACCCGTCGCGGCGGGCGTTGCGCAGTCCGCCGACGCACAACGTGGCCGTCAGGGCGGCCCCGACCCCGTGCCCCATGGCATCGGTCATCGACAGGTGCAGCAGGTCGCGGGCCAGGCTGTAGTCGAAGGTGTCACCGGCGATCTCGGCTGCCGGCTCCAACCAGGCCGACAGGGTGAAGGCCCCGGCCTCGCAGGTGCGTGGGCCCGGGAGCAGCCGCTGCTGGACCTCGGCGGACAGGGTCGACCGGCGCCCGCGCTGGGCCCACTCGAACAGGTCGGTGTGCCGCCGGTTCGCGATCACCACGAACGCGAGCAGATGTGCCAGCCGGGCGATCTCGGCCACCGTGTCCGGGCTCGGCTCCTGCGGCAGGCAGAGCTCGAGCAGACCGATGACCTCGCCTCGCTCGGTCATGGGGGCGAGGACGGTCCAGTGGTCGCGGGGTGGCGACGGCTCGGCGGCGTCCCGGGGGGCGAGCACCTGCACCCGCTGGGTGCGCACCGCCTGCTCGCCCGGCCCACCGTCGAAGGGCAGCACCGTGGCCGACTCCTCGGCGTCGCGGCGTTCGTCGGCGGCCGGCGGCCGACTCGTTCGCGCCGCATCCGCGCCCGGCTCGCCCAGCGGGATGTGGGCGAGCCGCACCAGGGCCCGCCCCGACAGGTCCACGATCAGGAACGACACCTCCGTGGCACCCAGCGCCAGCCCGAGCTCGGACGTCACCGCCTCGACGGCGTCGACCGGCGAGGCTGCCTCCGCGGCGTCCAACAACCGCGCCCAGCTACCGGACGCATCCGCAGGGACCATCTGCGGAGCATAGGGCAGCACGCCCCGCCCGCAGCCGGCAGCCGGCGCCGGCGACCCCGGCATCCGGCAGCGCTCACCCGTCACGCGTGAGGCGACGTCGCGCGCCGGGTGCCAATGTCGACTTCAGCGGCAGCGGATCAGTGGTCGGTGGTGTCGAGAGGGAGTCCATGCGATACGAGTTCATCGTCACAGGCACGGTGTCCGAGGACCTGATGGCTGCCCTGCCCGAGCTGTCCTCGACGCCGTACCCCACCGGCGGCACGGTGCTGTTCGGGCCGGTCCGGGACGAGTCGGACGTCTCGAGCCTGCTCGCCCGGTTCTCGGACCTGGGGCTGTCGGTCGTCGAGATGCGACGGCTTCCCGACTGACCCGCGCGTGACCGGCCAAGGACCCCGCTCCGTCGACCCGCCATCCCGGACGCGACGGGTGCGCGCCTGGTGGTCGGGTCGCTTCGGCGACCGCACCACCGTCGGGGCCGACCTGCGCGCCGGCACCGTGCTCGGGTTGGAGTCGGTGCCCGACGGCCTGGCCACCGGCCTCCTCGCCGGCGTCAACCCGATCCTCGCCCTGCACGCCTACCTCGTCGGCACCATCGCGGGGGCGGTCACGACGAGCACCGTGCTGATGTCGGTCCAGGCCACCGGGGCGATGGCGGTGGTCATCTCGGACGTTCCGCAGACCCAGACGGGCGACGCGCGGGCGCAGGAGGCCCTCGCCGTGCTGGCGCTGCTGACCGGTCTGATGATGTTGGCGCTGGGTCTGGCCCGGCTCGGGTCGCTCGTGCGCTTCGTGCCGAGCTCGGTGCTGGTCGGCTTCGTCAACGCCGTCGCCATCAACATCATGC
>DASQEZ010000172.1:0-6621 GCA_035633415.1 Ornithinibacter sp.
CCCGGGTGGGGGTTGGTCGCCGGGTTGTCGTCAGTCAGGGCGCCGGCGATCGCCTGGAACGGCCGCCAGAAGCCAACCTCGTACTTCGCCCGCCACGTCTGGATGAACGTGGTGACCTGCGCGGCGTCGATCTGTGCGAAGAGCCGTGTCGTGGCCAGCAGGTCCATCGGCTCCGCCTCGAGCAGGTCGCACAGGGCTCCGCGGTAGATGGGGACCGGGTTGTTGGCGAAGAACTTGGCGATGTCGGTCTGCTCCTGGGTTCGATCGGTGAGGGGCGCGTTGAGCTCACCGGCCTTGCGTACCTCCTCGTAGTCCCGTGCGTAGGCGGCACTGGTGAGCGGGTCGGGGCCGTCGAGCCTCACGGGCCTGACGTCGATGACCGGCTTGACGAAGCCGAGCCAGTACAGTGCCATGCCGCTTGCCGGCGGTTGCCAGATCCCGGGAGCCGGGGCCTTTGAGTAGGGGGCCACGGTGCTTCCGTCGGCGAAGACGTTGTTGCGCCCGTCGCCTACCCGCGAGGCGATCATCTCGTCGGCGGCGGCGGCGCCGATGGCGACCCCGAGGGCCTGCTTCCTGCCGTCAGGGACCGGCATGAGGCTGGTGGCCAGGTCGGCGGCTAGCGCCTGGGCCGAGGTGGGGAAGTACTCGAGCAGCACGTGGTGGGCGGCCGTGGCGACCGCGGCGGCAGCCACGTGCGTGCCGCGCCGGTGGGCCTTGACCGCGGCGTCGTGCACCGCGAGTGAGGTGAACGCGAGGTACAGCGCCCCGTCCGGGGGTGCCTTGGCCCCCTCGGTGTAGATGGTGCGGTTCGCCGTGCGCTGCCAGGAGACCGCGGTCGACGATGCGAGGTCTCGCGCTTCGGGCTTTCCGTCGTGCGCGACGGCCGGCCCGGCGAGCGGGACGGCGAGGAGAGGGGCAAGCAGGACGGACGCGGCCGCCGCGACGGCTGGGCGAGGTAAGGACATGGAAAGGCACCTTTCGGACGCTGCGATCGGCCAGTCGCCGGGGTGCTGCGGCTGACCGGCAGGGGCGGCATGGGAGAATCTCAACGCTGCTTGGCCAGTCTCTTGGCCAGTCTCGCGTTGGCCCGGTCCCTGCGCCATACGCTTTCTGGCGAATGCTCACAGGAAAGCGCGCAGGTCGACCTGTGTAGCTGCTGGTTGTGCGACGGGTGTCAGATTCGGCGCGCACCGGCACTGGACGCCGAGGGGACGCGGGTGGACACTCGTGACCAAGCCCGTCAAGGGCGGCGGGCTTTGGAGGCCGACATGGCTGACCTGCTGCTGCACGAGCGGGAACAGGGCGCCGTGCGCGCCATCATCGCCACGGGACCGGTGACCGGGAGCCGCCTGCCGGGGGAGGCCGTGCTGCAGCACCTCCCCAACCTCGTCGCGTGCGACGCGATCGGCATCGCCCTGCTCGACAGCAAGGGATCGACCGTGGGCGAGACACTTGGGCCGACACCTGACGGCGACCCCATGTCGTCCGAGGGTGCGGTCCTGGGGATCCAGCAGATCGACCGCACCCCAGCTCACACCGGCTCCTCGGCCGCGCGGGGAGTCGCTGTTCTGGCCCTCGGGGTGCGAAACGGACCCCACCACGTCGTCCAACTCTGGATGGCCAGGCGGACGACGTCCTTCACGCAACGGGACCAGGCACTGCTCGTACTGGTCGCCCCCGCGCTCGAGCGGCTTCTTCGCGGGTGGCCGAGGTCGGACCTGCCCCCGGCGCTCACTGTCCAGGAGCGCCGGGTGCTGTTGCACGTCGCCGAGGGCCTTTCCAACGCAGAGATTGCCGACCGGCTTGTCGTCGCCCCGAGCACGGTGCGCAAGCACCTGGAGAACGCCTACCGAAAGCTCGGTGTCACCAATCGCCTCGCCGCCCTGCACGCGGTGCAGGGCGGCCTGGGTCCCGAGCCACTTGGCAGCAGGCATGTCGACGCGCTCGCGTGACCCGGGGCCAGGTCCTGCGGTCGCCAGCGGCGCCACCTGCCCGGGTTGGAGGCCCGCGGTCAGCGGTGGATGCACGAGCATTGCTCAGGAGCAGGTACAGGTGGGCGGGTCGGTCGTGGAGGGAGTGAATCCGAGCGCTGAGTGCAAGGTGGCAGCCGCTTCGTGCAGCGCGTGAACGATCGGGAACCGTACGACGATGCGGTCTGCGACTTCCAGGGTCGACTTGGGAGCCCATCGGCTCGCCGAGGATGCTGGGCCTCCTACGGGCGTGGCCCGCCGCCCGATAGCAGACACTAGGGCCGCAGGGCCTCCGGCGGTCATCGCGAAAGTCCTCTCCGTATCGGCTGTTGATGATCACTCGAAGGATCACGCAGTGACCACCCGTGCAGAGGCCCGGCGGTTCCGAATACCGATACGCGCGCCGCTCGGCACCTGCGGCATACCGCCGCGAGCTGGGCGCCTTCAGGCGGGTATAGCAGCGCCCAGAATGACGCTGCCTCGGCCCCAGGCACGCCGCCCTCCGGGAACGCCGAATGGCGTCGTACGGCTGGACGGACCCGGCCGAGTCCCGTGCCTGGTCGCACTGTGGAACGCCGGGTCGGGGTGCAGCTGGCGCACCAGGACCCCGTCATCGGGTGCCGACGGCATCCCCCAGGCCCTGCCCGGCTGGAAGATGGCGAGCGCGGGCAGCGACTGGCTGACCAACCCCGCGACCCAGATCGAGTGGGGGATGGGGTTCATGAGGTCGGTCTAGGGGTCGCCGTGCACCGCCTACGAGACGTTCCTGTCCGGCTCGCCGCACTGGTACTGACCCCGCGGCGCGTGCCACACTCCCCACCATGCGGTGCGCGTTCGGGGACGTCGTCCTCGACACCGACCGGTTCCTGCTCGAGCGGGACGGGCAGCCCCAGCACGTCCAGCCGCAGGTCTTCGACGTCCTGAGCCATCTCGTGGTCAACCGCGACCGGGTCGTGCCGAAGACCGAGCTGCTCGACACCGTGTGGGGCGACCGCTTCGTCAGCGAGTCGACGCTCACCAGCCGGATCAAGGCCGCCCGCCGGGTCGTGGGCGACGACGGCATCACCCAGCGCGTCATCAAGACCGTGCACGGGCGTGGGTACCGCTGGGTCGCCGAGGTGGGCGAGCTCGCCGACCCGGCGGATGCCGCGCCGCCGAGCTCGCTGCCTCCTCCGCCCCGGCGGACGGAGCAGCGGATCCGGTTCTGTCGCACCCGCGACGGTGAGCGGCTCGCCTACGCGACAGTGGGCTCCGGCCCGCCGCTGGTGCGGGCGGCGCACTGGATCACCCACCTCGACTACGAGTGGCGCAGCCCGGTGTGGCAGCACTGGATGGAGGGCCTCTCCCGCAACCACACCCTGATCCGCTACGACGAGCGCGGCTGCGGGCTCTCCGACCACGACCCGGCCGAGGTGTCGCTCGAGTCGTTCGTGCACGACCTCGAGACCGTCGTCGACGACCTGGGGCTGGAGCGGTTCCCGCTGATGGGCCTGTCGCAGGGCGGTCCGGTCGCCATCGAGTACACCCGCCGGCACCCCGAGCGGGTCAGCCGGCTCGTCCTCGTCGGCGCCTTCATCAAGGGCCGGCGCGCACGGTCGCTCACCCCGGAGGACCACCGCGAGTTCGAGATGCAGCGCGAGCTGATCAAGCTCGGCTGGGGCCGTGACGAGCACTCGTTCCGCCTGTACTTCTCGTCGGTGTTCATGCCGGATGCCGACCCGCAGCTGTGGACCGACTTCGCCGAACTCATGCGGCGCACCACCTCGGCCGAGAACGCGCTGCGCCTGTTCGACGCCTGCCTCGACATGGACGTCGTCGAGGCCGCCGAGGCCCTCGACCTGCCCACGCTGGTGCTGCACGCCCGCGGTGACACCCGGATCCCGTTCGACCAGGGGGTGCAGCTCGCCACCCGCATCCGGGGCAGCCGGCTGGTGCCGCTCGACAGCCGCAACCACCTCCTGCGGCCCGAGGAGCCCGCGTGGGCCGAGCTGCTGCGCGAGGTCGACGCGTTCCTCGCCGAGGACGAGTCCACGTGGAGTCCACACCCTGTCCCCGTCCTCTCCAAGGACGCCCGGCCGTAGCCGACGACAGTTGTCCCCATCGCCACCGATGAGGAGACACCGTGAACCACACCCAGACCCCCCGGGCCGTCGGCACCGACCGCACCTGGCACGCCGACGTCGTCGTCGTCGGGGCCCGCTGCGCCGGGTCGGCAACCGCGATGCTGCTCGCCGATGCCGGGCACGACGTGCTCGTCGTCGACCGCGCCGCCTTCCCGAGCGACACGGTCTCGACCCACGTCATCCCTCGCACCGGCATGGTGCAGCTGACCCGGTGGGGCCTGCTCGGCGCGCTGCACGAGTCGGGCGCCCCGCGGGTCACCACGGTCGAGATCCACACCGGCACCGACGTCGTCGCGCGTACGATCAAGGACCGGCACGGCGTCGACCACCTGCTCGCCCCACGGCGAACCGTGCTCGACGTGCTGGTGCAAGATGCCGCCCGCCGCGCGGGTGCCCGCGTCGAGACCGGGGTGGCCGTCGACGGCGTGCTGCGGCACCCGTCCGGCCGGGTCGTGGGCGTTCAGGCGCACGACGCGCACGGCGGCATCCGGGTGCTGGCCCGGCACGTCGTCGGCGCCGACGGGCTGGGGTCGCGCGTGGCCCGCGAGGTGGGGGCCCCCCTGACGCTCGAGCGACCGACCTCCGGGGCGGCGCTGTATGCCTACTTCGCGGGCGACTGGCCGAGCATCGAGTACCACGTGGCCCCGGGCGCGCTGGCCGGCATCTTCCCGACCCACGGCGGCGAGGCGTGCATCTGGGTCTGCACCTCGGAGTCGGTCGCGCGCCGGCACCAGAGGCGCGGGGCCCGCGACGAGGTCGTGACCGGCCTGCTGGCCGAGCTCACCCCGCGGCTGCGCGACCGGGTAGGAGGCGCGCAGCAGACCTCGCCCGTGCGGGGGATGCTGCGGATGCCGAACCACCTCCGCCAGGCGGCCGGCCCCGGCTGGGCCCTGGTGGGCGATGCCGGCTACCACCGCGACGCCGTCACCGGGCACGGCATCAGCGACGCGTTCCGGGATGCCGAGCTGCTGGCCACCGCTCTCGACGCGGCACTGCGCGACCCGGGTTGCGAGAGCAAGGCGCTCGCGGGCTACGGCCGGCACCGCGACCGGATGGCCCGGCCGATCTTCGACCTCACCTGCGCGCTCGCCGCCTTCCCCGGGCCGGAGCGCTTCGTCGAGCTGCAGCGCGAGCTCGCGGTGGCGATCGACGACCAGGCCGGCGAGCTCGCCGGCTGGCCCTCACGGGCCGCCACCACCGCCGCCGCCTGACCCCCGCGCGCCACCACGTCGCGGAGAACCCAGACCTCACCCAGAGGACCCGCCGGACCCCGGCACCACACCACCGAGAGGACACACCACCATGACCACCGACACCACCACCGCTGCCCCCACCACCCCGGCCGAGCGCAACGGCGTCGACACCGCGACGCTCTTCGCCACCCTCGACGCCGTCAAGGCGATGCCGGCCGCTGCGCAGTTCCAGTTCCGCGCCCACAACGAGTGGCAGCGCGGCACCCACAGCCGGTCGACGATCTCCGACTACTTCGGTGTCGGCGAGGAGCGTTCGCACGAGCGGGAGTTCGTGTTCGACGCCGACCACCCCGCCGTGCTCGTGGGCCGCGACAACGGGCCGACGCCGGTCGAGTTCGTGCTGCACGCCCTGGCGGCCTGCCTCACCGCCGGACTCGCGAACATCGCCGCCGCGCGTGGCGTCACCCTCACCGAGGTGCGCTCGACCGTGACCGGCGACATCGACCTCAACGGCATCCTCGGGCTGCAGCCCGTGCGCAACGGCTACCGCGACGTCTCGGTTCGGCTCGTCGTCAAGGGCGACGCCCCCGAGGACGTGCTGCGCGGCCTCGTCGAGCAGTCGCGCCGCCGCTCGGCCGTCTACGACGTCATCACCAACGGCGTGCCGGTGGACATCGAGGTCGAGGTCGGCTGACTCGGCCCGGCCCGGCCGCTTCCTCCGGGGCGGCGGTCGGGGCGCGAGCCGGCACGGCTCCCTCCGGGGATGCCGTCTCGCTCACACCCCGACCCGCCGCTCCGTTCCATGTGCAGCAACCGGGCCCGAACCCGAACCCAGAGAACGGAACTCCCATGCACCAGCTCGACCCCGTCGGCCGGCTCACCCCAAGCAGCCTCGACGTCAGCCGCGCGGCGGCGACGCGGCACGCGCACCTCTCCGCGGCTCGCAGAGGAGGCAGCACCCGCCCCCCAGCAGCAGAGGCAGGCCGCGCACGGAGCAGGTCATCCGGCTCGTTCCCAGGCCGGCACGGCACCGGGCTCCGGCCCGAGGGCCACGACGGTGGTGAAGCTGCCTGCGGAGAAGACCAGCGGCGGGGGTGCGGACGAGGCGGTGGTCGCGGCCGTGACCCGGCCGATCACCAGCTCGTGGTCACCGAGGGGCAGCACGTCGTGCAGGTCGCAGTCGAGCACGGTCGCCGTGCCCGCCAGGTGGGGGCACCCGTTCGGCCCCGGCCGCCACGCCACCCCGGCGAAGCGGTCCGGCCGGTCGCTCGACCGCTGCGCGAAGCGCCGTCCCAGCTCGGCCTGGTGCGCGCCGAGCACGTTGACGCTGAACGC
>DASQEZ010000173.1:0-40625 GCA_035633415.1 Ornithinibacter sp.
GGACGAGTCCGGTGCCCCCCGCGACCCCCACGCGCTCCTGGCCGACATCGCAGCCCTGCCCGCGTGGTTCCTCGACGACCTCGTGGCGGGGGGAGGAGTCGTCGAGGAGATGGTCGTCGGGGACTCGCTGCGCAGCCCGAGCGTGCAGGTCGACCTGCTTCCCGGAGGCGGGGTGCGCGTGCTCGCCACCCACGACCAGGTGCTCGGCGGCACCAACGGTCAGGTCTACCTCGGATGCCGTTTCCCGGCCGACCCGTCCTACGCCCCCGAGCTGGCCAGGTACGGGGAGGCGGTCGGACGCGAGCTCGCGGTGCGCGGCTGTGCCGGCCGGGCCGGCGTGGACTTCATGGCGGCGCGCACGGGGGACCAGCCGTGGTCCCTGTCCGCCCTGGAGGTCAACCTGCGCAAGGGCGGCACGACGCACCCCTTCTCGGCGCTGCGCAGCCTGGTCCCGGGGTACTACGACACCGAGGCCGGCGTCTGGCTCGCGGACGCCGACGGCAGCACCCGCGCCTACCGCTCGACCGACAACTTCGTCGACCCCTCACTGGCCGAGCGCAGCCCCCAGTCGGTCATCGACGCCGTGCGCGACGCCGGCCTGCAGTTCGACACCACCACCGGCACGGGGGTCGTGCTGCACATGCTCGGCTGTCTCGCCGTCGACGGCCGGTTCGGCGCGACGGCCATCGGCCGCACACCAGAGCACGCCGACGAGCTCTACGCCGCCACGCTGGCCGCAGTGGTGCCCAGGGGCGCCGATGCCGTGGAACTCACCCGCTGAGGGCGTGGCCGGGCAGACCCGGCATCCGGTTTGCTGGCGAGCCATGAGGCACACATGAACGGTCTGTCCGGCACCCTTGGCAGCCTCCTGCCGGCCGCCCTGGGCGTGGCGCTGAGCCCGGTGCCCATCATCGCCACCGTGCTGATGCTGATGTCGGGTCGCCCGCGGCGCACGGCACCGGCCTTCGCGCTCGGCTGGGTCATCGGCCTGGTCGTGGTGATGGCGGTCGTCCTCGTCGCGGTGGGGAAGGACGGGCTCGACACCTCCGGCACGTCCGACACGACGTACTGGGTCAAGCTCGTGCTCGGCATGCTCTTCCTCGCCCTGGGACTGCGCACCTGGCGGCAGCGACCCCACCCGGGTGAGGCCGCCGAACCGCCGGCCTGGATGGGCAGGCTCGAGACAATCTCCGCGCTCGCGGCGCTCGGGCTCGGCGCGGCCCTGTCGGGAGTCAACCCGAAGAACCTGGCGCTGACGGCATCCGGTGCGGTCGCCATCGCGTCCGGTGACCTGTCGACCAGCCAGACCGTCGCGTGCGTGGTGGTCTTCGTGGTCCTCGCCAGCCTGCTGGTCGTCGGGCCGGTCGTCGCGTTCCTCGTTCTGGGCGACCGCACGGCCGGCCCGCTGCAGAGCCTGAAGACCTTCATGGAGGTGCACAACGCCGCGATCATGACGGTCCTGCTCGGGGTCCTTGGCCTGTCGATGCTCGGCCAGGGACTCGGCGGCCTGCTGGGCTGAGCCGTGGGCTCAGAGCACCGACGCCATCCGGAGCACGGCCTCCTCGAGGATCTGCGGTGAGGTCGCGAAGTTGAGTCGCGCGAAGCCACGCCCGGCCTGGCGTCCGTAGGCCGGCCCCGAGCCGAGCGCCACCCGGCCGCGCTCCCGGAACACCCGGGCCGGGTCGTCGCCGAGCCCGAGGTCACGGCAGTCCAGCCAGGCCAGGTAGGTCGCCGCGGGCGCCTGCCAGCGCACACCCGGCAGGTGCTCGGCGAGCAGCCGGTGCAGGAGCGCCCGGTTGGCGTCGAGCTCGCCGACGAGCCGTGCCAGCCAGTCGCGACCGTGCGCCATGGCGGCCACGTGCGCGATGGCGCCGACGTGCGAGGACCCGTGGGTGTGCACCTCGGACAACCTGCGGAAGTCGTCGACCGCCGCGGGCCCGGCCATCGCGAGCGCCGACTTCAGCCCCGCGAGGTTCCAGCCCTTCGAGGGTGAGAACACCGAGAAGCCGCGTTCGGCACCCGGCACGCTCAGGTACGGCGTGAAGGTCGCCGCGCCGGCGTAGACGACCGGCGCGTGGATCTCGTCGGCGACCACGCGCACCCCGTGCTCCTCGGCCAGGGCCGCGAGCGACGCGAGCTCAGCGGGGGAGTGCACGGTTCCGGTCGGGTTGTGCGGGTTGCACAGCAGGTAGGCCGCCCGCTCGCCTCCCGCGGTCGCCCCCCGGAACGCGGTGCGCAGCGCGTCGGGGTCGAGCCGCCCCGTGGGGGTGAGCGGCGCGTCGACCCGACGCCGGCCGATGGCGTCGACGAACCCGAAGAACGAGTCGTACACCGGGGGCGAGACCACCACCGGGCCGCCTTCGTCGGTGAGCAGGCGCAGCAGCTCCGCCGCGCCGATCATGACGTCGGGCACGATCATGGCGGCCGCGGGGTCGACCTCCCAGCCCCAGGCCTGCTCGGCGTACGCGGCCACCGCCGCGGCGTAGCGCGGACCCCACCCGTACCCGGTGTCGCCGCGCCGCACCGCGGCCGACACGGCCTCGGCGACGGCCGGGCACGGCGAGGCGTCCATCTCGGCCACCCACAGCGGCAGCACGTCCGGCGGGTAGGCCACCCACTTCACACTCGTCCGGTCACGGCGCAGCTCAGCCTCGGTCGCGCCGAGCAGGGGGGTCGACATGGCGTCACCCTAGAACGCCGCACCGCACCGCCTGTCAGCGCACGCCCAGCCCGAGCGCATACAGTGGCGACCATGTCGATGGGGGCGCCCCAGGAGCAGGTGAGCGACCGGGTGCTCACGGTGCCGAACGCACTGTCCGCGGCCCGGCTCCTCGGCGTACCCGTCTTCCTCTGGGCGATCCTGTCCGAGCGTGACGGCCTGGCCCTGGTGCTCCTCTTCCTCGCCGGCCTCACCGACTACCTCGACGGCAAGATCGCACGGAAGTACGGCCTCGTCTCGCGAGTGGGCCAGCTGCTCGACCCGGTCGCCGACCGCCTGTACATCGCGTCGACCCTGCTCGGCCTGGCCTGGCGCGAGATCATCCCCTGGTGGCTCGTCGGCGTGCTCTTCGCGCGCGAGCTGTTCATGGTCGTCGTCGTGCTCATCGCCAAGCGGCACGGCTGGCTCGGGCTGCCGGTGCACTTCGCCGGCAAGGCGGCCACCTTCAACCTGCTGTACGCGTTCCCGCTGATCCTCCTCGGCGAGGGCTCGGGCACCCTGGCCACCATCGCGCAGCCCGTCGGCTGGGCGTTCGCGTGGTGGGGCACGGCGCTGTACTGGGTGGCCGGCATCCTCTACGCCCTGCAGCTGCGCCAGCTGATCGCCGACGAGCAGCGGGTGGTGCCGGCGTGAGCCGCCCCGCACCCACCGACCGGGCCCCCGACGCGTCGATGACCCTGCTGACCACGATGCTGCAGCGGCCCCTCGACCCCGGCTACGCCGCCGCCGCCGACCGGCGCGAGGCGCAGGGCCGGCCGCGTTCCACGTCGCTGCGCTCGCCCCTGCTCGTCGTGGCCACCGTGCTCATCGGTCTCCTCGTGGGGGTCGCCTCGTACAACCTCACCAGTGCGAACGAGCCCCGCTCGCAGGCTCGGGCCGACCTCATCCGGCAGATCGAGGAGCGGCGCGACGAGGTCGACACCCTGACGGCGAAGGCCGCGGCCCTGCAGGGCCAGGTCACCGCGCTGCAGACCGAGCAGCTCGGGGGTGACGCGCTCGCGACCCGTAGCCGCGACCTGTCGGCGACGGTGGGCGCCATCCCGCTGAAGGGTCCGGGGTTCACGCTCACCCTCGACGACGCGCCCGGTGCCGGTGCCGACGACACCGCCGAGGCCGGAGAGAAGGCCGACGAGGGCCAGGTGTTCGCCAAGGACCTGCAGTTCGTCACCAACGCCCTGTGGGAGTCGGGCGCGGAGGCCGTCAGCATCAACGGCAAGCGACTCACCGCGACCTCGGCGATCCGCTTCGCGGGGTCGGCGATCATCGTCGACTACCGGCCCCTCACCCGCCCCTACGTCATCACCGCGCTGGGCGACCCGAAGCGTTTTCCGGCGGCGTTCGCCGACGGGCCCGGCGGCACCTACCTGTCCACCCTGCGCAGCACCTTCGGCATCCGGGTCGACACCGAGGTCTCGGATGCCCTGGCCGTGCCGGCAGCGGTGGGCCTGACCACCCGGTACGCCCGCAGCAGCGATACTGAGCAGGCCACCCCGTCGCCGTCCGCCACCCCCGAGAGGAGCTCGCCATGATCCCGGCCATCGGCCTCTCGCTCGGCATCATCATCGGCCTGCTCCTCCAGCCGGCCGTGCCCGTGTGGCTGCAGCCGTACCTGCCCATCGCCGTGATCGCCGCGCTCGACGCCGTCTTCGGAGCCGTGCGCGCGATCCTCGACGGCATCTTCGACGACAAGGTCTTCGTCGTCTCGTTCCTGTCCAACGTGGTCGTCGCGGCGTTCATCGTCTTCCTCGGCGACAAGCTCGGTGTCGGCAGCCAGCTCTCGACGGGTGTCGTCGTGGTGCTCGGCGTGCGGATCTTCTCCAACGTCGCGGCCATCCGTCGACACCTCTTCGACGCATGACCGAGCCACCGCGCGACCCCGCCGAGCCGGTCGAGCGCCCGCCCACGGGGCGGCACGGCGTCGAGCCCTACCTGTTCGACGGGCTGCGGGCCCGCGACGAGAGCGGACCGACGCAGACCCCCGGCGGCCCCGGCCCCGTCGACACGCCACAGCGGGCCTGGCGGCGTCTCCTACGGGCCGGCTCGCCGCGCGCGACACGCGCCAACGTGTTCGCGATGGTGCTCGCCGGCGCCCTCGGCTTCGCCATCATCGCGCAGGTGCGCCAGACCTCTCTCGAGGGTCTGGAGAACCTGCGTGAGGACGAGCTGGTGCGCATCTTCGCCGGCGTCGACCAGGACGGAGACCGCCTCGCCGAGGACATCCGAGGGCTGGAGTCGTCGCTCGACCTGCTCGAGAGCCAGTCCACGAACGAGGCGGAGGCGCAGCGCGCCGCACGCGAGCGGCTGGAGGCCCTCGGCATCCTCGCGGGCACCGTCGCGGCGACCGGGCCCGGCATCGTCCTGACGATCAGCGACCCCGACCGCAAGGTCGACGCGCCGATCATCCTCGACGCCGTCCAGGAGCTGCGCGACGCCGGCGCCGAGGCGATCCAGATCAACGACGTGCGGGTGGTCGCGAACACCTGGTTCACCGACACCGACGACGGGCTGTCGGTGACGGGCGTGGCGGTGCGCCCGCCCTACGTGATCCGGGCCATCGGCGACGCGAACACGCTGGCCGGCGCCATGGAGATCCCCGGCGGGGTGACCGCCACCGTACGGCGGGCCGGCGGAGACACCGACGTCCAGATCCGCGACGAGGTCGACATCGACGCGTTGCTGACCCTGACCTCGCCTCAGTACGCTCAGCCCGTACCCACCGCCAACCCCTGATGGGTCCCTCGCGGCCCGACCTAGGAGCGACATGAGCGACCTCGAGTACCCCTCCGGCCTGCGCTACACCGCCGAGCACGAGTGGGTGCGCGCCGAGGGTGACACGCTGCGGGTGGGGATCACCTCGTTCGCCCAGGAGGCCCTGGGCGACGTCGTCTACGTCAGCCTGCCGGCCGTCGGCGAGGCGGTCGTCGCGGGCGACACCTGCGGCGAGGTGGAGTCCACCAAGTCGGTCAGCGACCTCTACGCCCCGGTCTCCGGTGAGGTGACCGCGGTCAACGGTGCGCTCGACGCCACCCCGGAGCTGGTCAACTCCGACCCCTACGGCGAGGGCTGGATGTACGAGCTGCGGGTGACCGACGAGGCTGCGCTCGAGGGCCTGCTGGACGTCGATGCGTACACCGCGCAGCTGACCTGACATCCTTGGGAGCAGTCCCCCTCAAAGGGTGGGCCAACGACGGTGCCGTGATCTAGGGTTTGACACTCGCAGGGCACCGACGACGGAAGGCTGGATGCGAATGAGTGACGAGCGCGACGACCCTCGAGGTGCCGTGCCCGAGCCGACCACCATGCGGCTCCAGGCGCTCCAGGGTAACGAGCCGGCCGAGCCGGTCTCCGAGAGCGACCACGTCCTCACCAAGGCCGACCTCGCCACCGTCGAGGCACTGCGGCCCGGCACCGCCCTGCTCGTCGTCCTGCGCGGGCCCAACACCGGCGCCCGGTTCCTCCTCGACGACGACGAGGTGATGTCCGGCCGTCACCCCGACAGCGACATCTTCCTCGACGACGTGACGGTCTCGCGCAAGCACGCGGTCTTCCGCCGCACCGAGCACGGCTTCGTCATGCGGGACGTCGGGTCGCTCAACGGCACCTACGTCAACCGCGAGCTGGTCGACGAGGTCACCCTCACCACCGGCGACGAGGTCCAGATCGGCAAGTTCCGGCTCGTCTTCTACGCGAGCCAGGCCTGACCCTTCCCGTGTCCACCGAGGCGTCCGGCGCCCGCCTCACCGTGGGCGCCGTGGTGCGTGCCCTCGAGCCGGAGTTCCCCGACGTCACCATCTCCAAGGTGCGCTTCCTCGAGGCCGAGGGCCTGGTCACGCCGGCCCGCACCGCCTCGGGCTACCGGCAGTTCACCGCCGACGACGTCGAGCGGCTGCGCTACGTGCTGCGCGCCCAACGCGACCGGTTCTGGCCGCTGAAGGTGATCAGGGACAACCTCGAGGCGATCGAGCGGGGTCTGACCCCCGGGGATGCCGTCGACGGCCGTGCGCAGCCCCCCGCCCCGACCCCTGACCCCGACGTGCCGGCTGCCGCCGACCTGGCCGCCCCCCGCACGCTGCGCCTCACCGCGACCGAGGTGGCGCGCGCCACCGGGCTGGCACCCGGCGACGTCGCCGACCTCGCCGCCCACGGCCTCCTGCGCCCCGACGCAGCAGGGCTGCACGACGAGGCCGACCTCGCGGTGGCGCACGCCGCCGCGGGGCTGGCCGCCTACGGCATCGAACCGCGCCACCTGCGTGGGTTCCGGGCGGCCGCCGACCGCGAGGTGGGGCTGGTCGAACAGGTCGTCGGGCCACGCCGTGGTGCCGACGCGCAGCGGCACGCGGCCGAGGTGGCCCACCTGTCCCTGTCCCTGCACGCCGCCCTGGTCCGCGGTGGCCTGTCCGGCCGCACGGGCTGACCTCGGTGCCCGTCGGCGGGGTACGGTGACGCAATGAAGGTCCTGGACGTGCTCGGGGTGCGGGTCGAGATGCCGACCAACCAGCCGATCGTGCTCCTGCGGGAGCGTGACGGCGACCGCTACCTGCCGATCTGGATCGGCGCGGCGGAGGCGACGGCCATCGCCTACGCCCAGCAGGGCGTCATCCCTCCCCGGCCGCTGACCCACGACCTGCTCCGCAACGTCATCGACGAGCTGGGCCACGAGCTCACCAGGGTGCGCATCGTCGCGCTCAAGGACGGTGTCTTCCACGCGATGCTCGACCTCGACGGGGGCGCGGCCGCCGGCGGCACCGACATCGAGTCCCGCTCGTCGGACGCCATCGCGCTGGCCCTGCGGGCCGGGGCCGAGATCGTCGCCGAGGAGGAGCTGCTCGAGGAGGCCGGGGTGGAGATGGCCGAGACCGAGGACGACGAGGTCGAGAAGTTCAAGGAGTTCCTCGACCACGTCTCGGCCGACGACTTCGACACCGAGGCGGACACCGACAGCTGACGCCGCGACACGCCGGTGAGCGTGCGTGCTCGGTGGTCGTTGACCGGAGTCACACCTGCCCCTAGCGTCACATCTGTCACACCCGTGGCCGAGAGAGTGACGTCGTTGTCATTCGTGGGCGTACAGTCGTCCGAGCAGGCTCATCTAGGAGGTACACGTGGTCTCCACCGGAGAAGCGCGGCAGTCCGGGCGAAGCCCCGTGCCCGCGCAGGGTGTGCTGTTCCAGGGAGACCTGCCCGAGCTCGACGAGGAGGCCGGCTACCGCGGTCCCACGGCGTGCAAGGCGGCCGGCATCACCTACCGCCAGCTCGACTACTGGGCTCGCACCGGGTTGGTCGAGCCCTCGGTGCGCCCGGCCGGTGGGTCCGGAACCCAGCGTCTCTACGGGTTCCGCGACATCCTCGTGCTCAAGATCGGCAAGCGGCTGCTCGACACCGGCGTGTCCCTGCAGCAGATCCGGGTGGCGATCTCCGTGCTGCGCGCCCGTGGCGTCGACGACCTGGCCCAGATCACCCTGATGAGCGACGGCGCCTCGGTCTACGAGTGCACCTCCTCGGAAGAGGTCATCGACCTGCTCCAGGGCGGCCAGGGTGTCTTCGGCATCGCCGTCGGCAAGGTCTGGCGTGAGGTGGAGGGCGACCTCTCGCACCTGCCCAGCGAGCGGGCCGAGCACGTCGTCGATGCCGTGCCGCAGCCCGGTGACGAGCTCGGTGCACGCCGCGCCGCGCGCCTGGCCTGACCTTCCGCTCCAGCCCTGCCCCGGGCTCCCGGTGGTAGATTGGCGCCCGCCGCTCACACCGTGCGGGAGAGACCTCGATGCATCAGATCGGGGCGCCGAAGGGGCAAACCTCCCCGGAACCTCTCAGGCGCAAAGGACCACACGGGACAGGCACCTCTGGAGCACCCGGCCTCTCGCCGATGCGTGACAGAGGGGGAGACGTCGACGTCGTCTGCCCTCCAGGAGCCACCGTGAGCACCTCGTCCACCGACCTTCCCGCCTTCGCGGCCCGCCACATCGGTCCGCGCGAGGACGACGTCGCCGCCATGCTCGAGGTCGTCGGCCGGTCCTCGCTCGCCGACCTGATCGACACGGCCGTGCCCGGCGGCATCCGCGGGGCCGAGGCGCTGGACATCGAGCCGGCCGCCTCCGAGGCCGCCGTGCTGGAGGAGCTGCGCGAGGTCGCCGCCCGCAACCGCCGGGTCACCTCGATGATCGGGCTGGGCTACTACGGCACCCTCACCCCGGCGGTGGTGCAACGCAACGTGCTCGAGAACCCCGCCTGGTACACGGCCTACACGCCCTACCAGCCGGAGATCTCGCAGGGCCGGCTCGAGGCCCTGCTCAACTTCCAGACCGTCGTCAGCGACCTCACCGGCCTGCCGATCGCAGGCGCGTCGCTGCTCGACGAGTCGACCGCGGCGGCGGAGGCGATGACCCTGATGCGACGGTCGTCCAAGGCGCCCGCGGACGCCGTGCTCCTCGTCGACACCGAGGTGTTCCCACAGACCCTCGGGGTCGTGCACACCCGGGCCCTGCCGCTGCGCATCCCCGTGGTCGTCACCGACCTCACCGGAGTCAGCACCGCCGACGGGCTGCGCGCCGCCGCCGGTGGCGCCGAGGTGTTCGGTGTGATCGTGCAGTACCCGGCGATGGACGGCACGCTGCACGACCTGAGCGCGCTCACCGCCGCCGCGCACGACGCGGGGGCGCTCGTCACGGCATCCGCCGACCTGCTCGCGCTCACCCTGGCGACCCCTCCGGGGGAGTGGGGTGCCGACGTCGCCGTCGGCACCACCCAGCGCTTCGGCGTGCCGATGGGCTTCGGCGGGCCGCACGCCGGCTACCTGAGCGTGCGCCGGGGCCTGGAGCGCACCATGCCGGGTCGGCTCGTCGGTGTCTCCGTCGACGCCGTCGGTGCCCCGGCCTACCGGTTGGCGCTGCAGACCCGCGAGCAGCACATCCGTCGTGAGAAGGCGACGTCGAACATCTGCACCGCCCAGGTGCTGCTCGCCGTGATGGCCAGCATGTACGCCGTCTACCACGGGCCGGCCGGGCTGCGGGCGATCGCGCTCGGCGTGCACGCCCACGCCGAGGCGCTGCGCGGCGCGTTGCGGCAGGGCGGGGTCGAGGTGGCCGACGGCCCGGTCTTCGACACCCTGCGGGTCGCGGTGCCGGGCCGCGCGGGCGAGGTCGTCGACACCGCCCTGGCGGCGGGAGTCAACCTGTGGCGGGTCGATGAGGACACCGTGCAGCTCAGCGTCGACGAGACGACCGACCTCATCCACCTGGGCCGTGTCGCGAAGGCGTTCGGCGTCCCCGCTCCCGAGCACGTGCGCGTCACCACACCGCAGTGGCCGGTGGCGCTGGTGCGCACCTCCGACTACCTGACCCACCCGGTCTTCTCGGCCCACCACTCCGAGACCGCGATGCTGCGGTACCTGCGCCGGCTCGCCGACCGCGACTTCGCCCTCGACCGGGGCATGATCCCGCTCGGCTCGTGCACCATGAAGCTCAACGCGACCACCGAGATGGTCGCGGTCACCTGGCCGGAGTTCGCCCAGGTGCACCCGTTCGCCCCCCACGAGCAGACCCGCGGCATCCGCGGCCTGGTCGAGGAACTGAGCGGCTGGCTGTGCGAGATCACCGGCTACGACGCGGTGTCGCTACAGCCGAACGCGGGCTCCCAGGGTGAGTTCTCCGGGCTGCTGGCCATCGCCGCCTACCACCGTTCCCGCGGTGACGACCAGCGCACCGTGTGCCTCATCCCGTCCAGCGCGCACGGCACCAACGCCGCCAGTGCCGTCATGGCCGGCCTGCGGGTCGTGGTCGTCAAGACCGACCCGATCACCGGCAACGTCGACATG
Source organism: Ornithinibacter sp. (assembly GCA_035633415.1). GTDB lineage: Bacteria > Actinomycetota > Actinomycetes > Actinomycetales > Dermatophilaceae > Fodinibacter. The sequence continues at coordinate 10,530 of DASQEZ010000173.1, forward strand.
GACGACCTCAAGGCCAAGGTCGAGGAGCACCACGACACGCTCGCGGCGATCATGGTGACCTACCCGTCGACGCACGGGGTCTTCGAGGACACCATCACCGACCTGTGCGCGATGGTGCACGACGCCGGTGGGCAGGTCTACGTCGACGGCGCCAACCTCAACGCCCTGGTCGGCGTCGCCCGACCCGGCAGGTTCGGTGCCGACGTGTCGCACCTCAACCTGCACAAGACCTTCTGCATCCCGCACGGTGGCGGCGGCCCCGGGGTCGGCCCGGTCGGTGTGCGTGCGCACCTCGCGCCGCACCTGCCCAACCACCCGCTCGACGAGCTGGCCGGCCCCGCCGAGGGTGTCGGTCCCGTCTCGGGCGCGCCGTACGGCTCGGCGAGCATCCTGCCGATCTCGTGGGCCTACGTGCGGCTCATGGGTGGCGCCGGCCTGCGTCGGGCCACCGAGGTGGCCGTGCTCAACGCCAACTACGTGGCCGCCCGCCTGCGCGAGCACTACCCGGTGCTCTACTCGGGCACTGACGGGCTCGTGGCCCACGAGTGCATCCTCGACCTGCGCGGCATCACCAAGGACACCGGCGTCACCGTCGACGACGTCGCCAAGCGGCTCATCGACTACGGCTTCCACGCGCCGACCATGTCGTTCCCGGTGGCCGGCACGCTGATGGTGGAGCCCACCGAGAGCGAGGACAAGGGTGAGCTCGACCGGTTCTGCGACGCCATGATCGCCATCCGCGGCGAGATCGACGAGGTCGGCTCCGGCGCGGTCTCGGCCGCGCAGAGCGTGCTGCGCGGTGCGCCGCACACCGCGCAGGCCCTGGCCGGTGACTGGGAGCACCCCTACGACCGGGCCACCGCTGCCTTCCCCGGGGGCGTCGACCCGACGGCCAAGTACTGGCCCCCGGTGCGGCGCATCGACGGGGCGTACGGCGACCGTCACCTGGTCTGCTCGTGCCCCTCGCCGGAGGCCTTCGAGGACTAGGCCGCCGGCTCGACCGAAGCGCCGCCCACGCGCACCTCGACGGTGCTGCCGCCCGCGCCCTTGTGCACGACGGCCTGGTGCGTGATGCGGGTGCGCAGGTCGGCGACGTGGCTCACGACGCCGACGGCGCGGCCGCCCTCGCGCAGGCCGTCGAGCACGGTGAGCACCTGCTCGAGGCTGTCGTCGTCGAGGCTGCCGAAGCCCTCGTCGATGAACAGCGTGCCGAGGTCGAGCCCGCCGGCCTCCTCGCGCACGGCGTCGGCCAGGCCCAGGGCCAGGGCGAGCGAGGCCATGAACGACTCGCCACCGGACAGGGTGGCGGTGTCGCGGACCCGGCCGGTCCACTGGTCGAGCACCCGCAGGCCCAGCCCGGAGCGCGCGCCGCGGGCGGCCCGTTCGTCGGAGTGCTCGAGCACGTAGCGCCCGCCACCCATGATCGCCAGCCGTTCGTTGGCGAGGGCGGCGACCGCCTCGAGGCGGGCTGCGAGCACGTAGGCCGTCAACCGCATCCGCAGCGTGTTGTCGGGCCCGATGCCGCTCGCGGTGTCAGCGAGCTCGCGGACCCGGGCGTCGCGCTCGCCGGCCCTCGAGACCCGGGCACAGGCCTGGTCGACGAGGGGAAGCAGGCGCTCCAGCGAGCGCAGCGCCCGGGCTGCGTCGTCCTGGGCCGCAGCCGTCGCCAGCAGCGACTCGCGTGCGGCCCGGTCGGCGGCCTGGAGGGTCTCGAGGTCGGGGGCGTCCGCGGCCAGGGCCGAGACGACGTCGGGGTCGTCGGCCACGGCCCGCGCGGCGGCGGTGTCCTCGACGTGTGCGGTGACCAGTGCGCGCAGCCGGACCAGGTCGGCAGGCCCGAGCAGGGCCGTGCGGGCGGTGCCGGCGTCGTCGAAGCCGCTGTCCCGCAGCGCCGAGTCGAGATCGGTGGTCACCGAGGCCAGCCGGGCCGCTGCCCCCCTGAGGTCGGCGACGGCCGTGGCGAGCTCGGTGAGCGCCCGGCCGGCCTTCACGTGCTCCGCCGGGTCGGGCGAGCCGCAGGGGCAGCCGGAGTGGTCGGCGCGCAGCCTCTCGACGCGATCACGGGCGCCGGCACCGACCCCGGCCAGCTCGTCGAGAGCGGTGCCGACGGCCTCGAGGTGCGCCACGGTGCCGGCCACGGCGGTGCGGTGCGACTCGACGGCGTGGGCCACGACCGTCAGCCGTGCGGCGAGCTCGGCGCGGGTGTCGGCGTCGGCCCGCGCGCTCGTGAGTTCGGCGGTGGCCTCGGCGACTGCCCGGTCGAGGGCGGCGCGGTCGGCCGGGGCGGGGCCGGCCAGCCGGGTGGCGGCGCGGGTGCGCAACGACTCGATCTGGGCCTCAAGCGAGTGCAGCTCGGCATCGGCGACACCGAGCCGGTGCTCGGCCGCCACGAGGTCATCCGGCAGCACAGGGTCGGCCACGGTTGCGGGAGAGGGGTGCTCGAGCCCGCCACACACGGGGCACGGGTCGCCGTCGGAGAGTGCGCGGGCGAGCTCGGCGGCCATGCCGTCGAGCCGGCGCTGACGCAGGTCGAGCAGCTCAGTTCGCCGATCCAGCGCGGTGGTGCGCAGGTCGACGTGGCGCGGCGCGAGGGCGTCGGCGCGCGCGAGGTCGTGCTCGGCCTCGTCGAGCACCGTCACCCGGGCTCGGGCGGCATCGAGGAGCAGCTCGAGCTCGGGCACCCGAGCGGCGCCGGCGGCCCGGGCCTCGAGCTCGGTGGCGACCACCTCGCGCTCGGCCTCGGTCTCGGCGAGCTCGGCGCCGACGCGCTCGGCTCGTGCCGTGAGCTGCTCCGCCCGGCCGTCGAGCTCCGCGCGCCGGCAGGCCCGCAGCGACTCGTCGTCGGCCTCACGGGCCAGGGCCGCGGCGGTGCCGTCGAGTGCGGACAGCCCGGCCAGCAGGCCGGGCACGTCGTCGTCGGGCACGGCGGTGAGCGGCCCGGGGGGCAGCGCGTCGCAAGTGCGCGCGACCTGTCGACGGCTGGCCGCCACGTCCTCGGTCGCGCGGTCGAGGGCGGTGAGGTGACCGGCCAGGGCGGCAGCCCGCTCCGCTGCCGCGAGGGCGGCCACCCGCTCGACCTGGCTCGGTCGGGCGGCCTCGAGCACGTCGAGCCGGGCTCGGGCACGACGCCCGCGGGTGCGCAGGTCGTCGAGCGTGCGGGCGGCCGTCAGCGCCTCGGCTGCGACCCGCTCGGCACCTGATGCCGCGTCGAAGGCGGCCATCGTGGTGCTCACCCGGGCGTCGAGGACCTCGGCGACGGCCCGCAGGCGGGTGGCGACCGACTCGGCGGGCACCTCGGCGACCGGGTCGGCGGCGAGCCCCGCGTCGGCGAGGACGTCCCCGACCCTGGCCACCAGGGACGCCAGTGCGGCCCTCGTCGCCTCGAGGTCGGCCCCTGCCGTGCGCCGGGCCTGCGCCAACCACTCCTCGACGTCGCTGAACGCGGAGATGTCGAAGAGGCGTTCGAGCACCTCTCGGCGGTCCTCCGGCGTGGCCCTCAGGAAGGCGGCGAAGTCGCCCTGGGGGAGCAGCACCACCTTGGCGAACTGCGCCATGCCCATGCCCAGGGCGTCCTTGACGACGTCGGCGACCTCGTCGTGGCGAGTGCTCAGCGCGACCCACCGTGCTGAGCGCCGCTCCTCGAGGGTGACCGAGGCCTGGACCTTCGACACGCCGGTGCCGCGCTTCTTCGGGCGCAGGAACTCGGGGGAGCGGCTGATCCGCAGTCTCCGCGTACCGGCGGTGAGCTCGAGCGTGACGCGCGGCACGGCGTCCGGGCCGGCGTGGTCGCTGCGCAGGCCGCGCTTGGACCGCGAGCCGGGGACGTCGGCGTACAGGGCGAAGCAGATGGCGTCGAGCAGGCTGGTCTTGCCCGACCCCGTGGCCCCGTGGATGAGGAACAGCCCCTCGGCCGAGAGCGCGTCGACGTCGACGACGACCCGGTCGGCGAACGGCCCGAACGCCTCGATCTCGAGCCGGTGCACCCTCACGCTGCGCCCACCGCTGCGTTGGCCACGACGCCCTCGTCGTCGGCCACCTGGCGGGCGACCCGGCTGGCCTCGACGGCCTCGGCGAGCAGCGCCCGCTCGTCGTCGCTGGCCCCGCGCCCACCGCGCACGTGGCCGAGGAAGGCGCAGCACACCTCGACGTCGGTCGCGGTGGCGACCCGCGCGGCGTACGGCCGCAGCGGCACGGCCGCACCCTCGGGCTCGAAGCGCAGCTCGAGGGTGTGCGGGAAGCGGCGGCGGACCTGCTCCATCGCCCCCAGCGGGCGCTGCGCGTCGGTGAGGGTGACCTGGCACCACGAGGTCTCGGCGGCGAGGTGCGCCGGGTCGGCGAGCAGGTCGCCGAGGGCGCCGCGCAGCACCGCCAGCGGCCGCTCGACCGGCGCCTCGATGTGCTCGACCACCGGTGTCTCGCAGGAGAGGTCGACGAGCAGGCTGCCCTTGCGGTGGCGCCACTCGGAGAACGACATCGCCACCGGAGAGCCGCTGTAGCGCACGCCGGGGGCGACCTCCTGGCGCCCGTGCAGGTGCCCCAGCGCCGTGTAGTCGGCTCCGGCGAAGACCTCGGGTGGAACCGCGGACACCCCGCCGACCGAGATGTCGCGCTCGGACTCGCTCGTGACCCCGCCGGTGACGAACGCGTGGGCCATGACCACGGTGCGCCCGCCCCGCTGCTCGGCATCGGCGCGCACCCGCGACATCGCGGCCCGCAGCACGCCGGCGTGGGTGCGCTCGGTGGCGCCGAGGGGGTCGGCGGCCAGCGCCGGTTCGAGGTAGGGGAGGGGGTGGACCGCGGTGTCGCCGAGCAGCACCGGACGCCCGACGTCGGCGATCGACGTGCGCAGGTGCAGCCCGGCCCGCTCGAGGAGGCCGGACGCGAACCCGAGCCGGATGGCGGAGTCGTGGTTGCCGCTGCTGACGACCACCTGGGCGCCGGCGTCGACGAGCCGGACCAGGCTCTGCGAGAGCAGGTCGATCGTCTCGGGTGAGGGCATCGCCCGGTCGTAGACGTCACCGCTGACGAGCACCGCGTCGACCCGCTCGGTGCGCACGACGTCGACGAGGGAGTCGAGGTAGGCGGCCTGGGCGCCGAGCAGCCCCACCTGGTGGAACGAGCGTCCCAGGTGCCAGTCGGAGGTGTGGATCAGCCGCACGGGTCCCACGCTACGAGCGGGGTGCGACACCCCTCGTGACCGAAACGCGGTTCGGGGTACCGACTCGCACCGGTCCGTGGTTGGCTGACGCCATGGGAGCAGAGGTTCAAGCGCGAAGCTACAGCCGTGAGGAGCGTCAGCGCTACCGCGAGAAGGTGCGCCAGAACCTCGACGTCTTCGAGAAGATGCTCAACACCAGCTCGTTCGAGTTCGACAAGCCGATGACCGGGCTGGAGATCGAGCTCAACCTCGTCGACGCCGACATGCAGCCGCACTTCCACAACGCGCAGGTGCTGGCTGCCATCGCGGACGAGGACTACCAGACCGAGCTCGCGCAGTACAACATCGAGCTCAACGTGCCGCCCCGTCCGCTGCCCGGTGACTCCGCGCTCGAGCTCGAGGCCGAGCTGCGCGACAGCCTCAACGCCGCCGACCGCGCGGCCAAGGAGGTCGGTTCCAAGATCGTCGCGATCGGCATCCTGCCGACGATCATGCCCGAGCACTACGAGGGGGAGTGGATCAGCGGCAACAACCGCTACACGGCCCTGAACGACTCGATCTTCGTCGCGCGCGGCGAGGACATCTACCTCGACATCGAGGGGTCGACCGGCGAGCGGGTCGCCACCTACTGCGACTCCATCGCGCCCGAGTCGGCCTGCACCTCGGTGCAGCTGCACCTGCAGGTGGCTCCCGCGGAGTTCGCCGCGCACTGGAACGCCGCCCAGGCACTGTCGGCGCCGCAGGTGGCGCTGGCCGCCAACTCCCCGTTCTTCTTCGGCAAGCGGTTGCACGCCGAGACCCGCATCGAGCTCTTCAAGCAGGCCACCGACACCCGCCCGGTCGAGCTGAAGAACCAGGGCGTGCGCCCGCGCGTGTTCTTCGGCGAGCGGTGGATCACCTCGATCTTCGACCTGTTCGAGGAGAACGCCCGCTACTTCCCGACCCTGCTCGCCGAGACCAGCGACGAGGACCCCATGGCCAAGCTCGAGGCCGGGGTCGCGCCCGAGCTGTCCGAGCTGCGTCTGCTCAACGGCACCGTCTACCGATGGAACCGGCCGATCTACGACATCGTCGGGGGCACCCCGCACCTGCGCGTGGAGAACCGCGTGCTGCCGGCCGGCCCGACCATCGTCGACGTGCTCGCCAACGCGGCGTTCTACTACGGCGCGATCCGGATGCTGGCCCACGAGGACCGCCCGGTGTGGACCAAGATGAGCTTCGCCGCCTGCGAGGAGAACTTCCGGCGGGCCGCGCGCGACGGCATCGACGCCCGCCTGTACTGGCCCGGCTTCGGTGAGCTGTCGGCCGACGAGCTCATCCTGCGCCACCTCCTCCCGCTCGCCCACGAGGGGCTGCGGCAGTGGGGTGTCTCGGATGCCGTGCGCGAGCGCTTCCTGGGCGTCATCGAAGGACGGTGCAAGACCGGGGTCAACGGCGCCGAGTGGCAGACCCGGGCGGTCGACGCGTTCGAGCGCTCGGGGTGCGACCGCCGCGAGGCGTTGCGCCGGATGCTCGAGCTGTACACCGTGCACATGGACTCCAACGAGCCCGTGCACACCTGGCCGATGCCCTGAGGCCGCGCGTACCGTGGAGCGCATGCTCGAGTCTTCGAAGGCGTTCAGCGGCATCGCGGTCAAGGACATCGCTTCGGCCAGGCACTTCTTCCGGGAGGTCCTGGGCCTGCAGGTGGACGACGGCGAGATGGGCATGCTGGTGCTGCGCCTCGCCGGGGGCCGCCCGGTCCTGGTCTACCCGAAACCCGATCACGTGCCGGCCACCTACACCGTGCTCAACTTCCCCGTCGACGACGTCGCGGCGGTCGTGGACTCGCTCACCGAGCGCGGCGTCGCCTTCGAGCACTACGAGGGCACCGCGGCCCAGACCGACGACGACGGGGTCTTCCGCGGAGGCGGCCCGCTCATCGCGTGGTTCACCGACCCGTCGGGCAACGTCATGTCGGTGATCGAGGGCCCGGGCCTCGACGGCTGAGGGTCGCGGTCAGCCCGCGGTCTCGTTCCACGTGCGGATCGCGGGCACCCCTCGCTCGCGGTCGAGCACGCACACGGCCCCGGCGTCGAGCAGCAGGTGCGCGCCGAACCTCGCCTGCTGCTGCAGGTAGGTCGCGGCGAGGATCCGCAGCAGGTGACCGTGCGCGAACACGGCCACGTCGCCGCGCCCGAGGGGTTCGGCGAGGCGCTCCAGCACGCGTGACGCCCGCGCCGCGACCTCCTCGACCGTCTCGCCCGGGGTCGTCCCGGGAACGACGCCGTCACCGAACACCGTCCAGACCGGGTTGCCGAGGTCCTCGCGGATCTCGGCGGTGGTGCGCCCCTCGTAGCCGCCGTAGTCCCACTCGACCAGGTCGTCGTCGGTGACCGGGTCGAGACCGGCCAGCTCCGCGGTGCGTCGGGCCCGCGACAGCGGTGAGGAGAGCACGAGCACCAGGTCGAAGCCCGCCAGTCGCGGGGCGAGCCGTCGGGCGTCACGCTCTCCGTGCTCGGTCAGTGGCACGTCGGTGCGGCCGGTGTGCTGACCGCCACGGCTCCACGCGGTCTCGCCGTGCCGGACGAGGACGAGTCGGCCGGGCGGCTCGGCGGCGGGAGACATGCGCCCCACTGTTCCATCCCGGTGCAAGGATGCGGGTATGCCGTCCTACGTCGCGTTCCTGCGGGCCGTCAACGTCGGCGGGCGCTTCGTGAGGATGGCCGAGCTGCGCACCGCTCTCGAGGAGGCCGGCTTCGCCGGCGTCGAGACCCACATCCAGTCCGGCAACGTCCTCGTGCGCAGTGGGCGTCGCTCGACGGGCGCGGTCGCCACCGAGATGTCGCACGTGCTGGGGGAGTTCGCCGGCTTCGACGTCCCCTGCATCGTCCGCGACCCGGCGCAGCTGCGTGCCACCCTGGCCGCGGTGGATGCCGTGCCGCCCCTTCTCGCGAACGGCAGGCGCTACGTCGCCTTCGCCGACGGGCCTGTCCCGTCCGCGGCGACCGAGCAACTCGACGCCTGGGACGCGCCGGGGGAGCGGTGTCGCGTGCTCGGCGCGGAGATCCTCGCCGAGCTGACCGACGGCTTCGGCAAGACCACGCTCACCAACGCCCGGATCGAACGGATCACCGGACGCACCGCCACCTGGCGTGACCTCAAGGTCGTGCGCGCCATCGACGAGAAGTGGGGAGCCTGATGGCCCATCACCCGCAGCAGGAGACCGGCGGCACCGGTCCCGGCCATCGCACCATCGCGATGAGCCGATCAGGCACCGGCACCTACGTCGTGACCAACGCCCGGGGCGGCACGATCAGCATCGGGTCGGGCGAGAACGACGACTTCACCCCGGTCGAGCTGTTCCTCACGGCGATCGCCGGGTGCAGCGCGGTCGACGTCGACTTCATCACCAGCCGGCTCGCGGAGCCCACCGAGTTCACCGTGACCGCCGGCGGCGAGAAGATGCGCGACGAGCACGGCAACCACATGGGTGAGATCGAGGTGTCCTTCCGGGTGCGCTTCCCCCGGGGTGCCGACGGTGACCGGGCCCGGGAGCGGCTGCCGAGGGCCATCGCACAGAGCCATGACCGGCTCTGCACGGTGAGCCGCAGCGTCCAGCTCGGCACACCCATCCACATGCGCGAGGACTGAGCGGTATCGGGAGGCGCCTCCTCGCCTCCTGACCAGTGGAAGGAGTGTGGTCATGGTGGACAGCGACCCGGCCGTGGCGGCCGTCAAGACCTACAACTACCTGCGCATCGCCCTGGCGGCGCTGGTGCTGCTGCTCTACAGCTCGGTGGTCCTGGAGTGGTGGGCCGCGGGCCGGTGCCTCCAGACGTCGATCAGCGCCTACTACTACACGCCCGTGCACGCGGTCTTCATCGGTGTGCTGGTCACGATGGGCGTCTGCCTGGTCGCCCTGAAGGGGAACACCGACGGCGAGGACGTGCTGATGAACCTGGCCGGCATGCTGGCCCCCGGCGTCGCCTTCATCCCCACCGTGGGGGCGCGGGAGTGCAGCTCGGCACCGCTGCTCACCCCCGACATCCCGGCCGCGGTCGCCAACAACATGCCCGCGCTGTTCGTCACCGGGGCGACCGTCGGCGCGGTCGCGCTGTGGATAGCCCGCCGCGAGGGCCGGGGAACAGGGCTCAGCACCGCCGACCGGCTCGGGCTCGCCCTCTCTCTCGGCGTGCTCGGGGCGGGCGTGGTCTGGTTCTTCGTCGACCGTGACAGCTTCATCGCGCACGGGCACGACGCGGCCGCGATACCGATGTTCCTCGCGATCATCGGCGTGGTGTGGCTCAACGCGCGCGACGTGCAGCAGGCGGTCACCCAGGAGGCGCTTCCGACGACACGATCGCGCTACGTGGCGATGTACCGCGCGGTGGCCATCGCGATGCTCGTGGCGCTGGCCGCCACGGTCGTCATCAACCTCGCGACCGCTTCCACCACCGTGGTGTTCTGGGTGGAGGTCGTGCTGATCACGCTCTTCGCGGTCTTCTGGGCCATCCAGACCCGCGAGCTCTGGAACCGCGGGCTGCGCCGCACCTGAGGTGGCCGGCACCCCTATCGTGGGCGCATGGCCCGCTACCTCGACGTGCACCCGGTCGACCCGCAGCCCCGGGCGATCGCCCAGGCGGTGGCGGTGCTGCGGGACGGCGGCCTGATCGCGTACCCGACGGACTCCGGTTTCGCGCTGGGGGCGATGGTCGGCAACCAGAACGGCAAGGACCGGATCCGCGAGATCCGCCGGCTCGACGACCGGCACCACTACACGCTGATCTGCCGCGACTTCGCCCAGCTGGGGCAGCTGGTCCATGTCGACAACGCGGTCTTCCGCGCCGTGAAGGCTTCCACGCCGGGCCCGTTCACGTTCATCCTCCCGGCGACGCACGAGGTGCCCCGTCGGCTGCAGCACCCGAAGAAGCGCACCGTCGGCGTGCGCATCCCCGATCACGCGGTGGTGCGCGCCCTGCTCGCCGAGCTGGGCGAACCGCTGCTGTCGTCGACGTTGATGCTGCCCGGCGAGGACGAGCCGATGACCGACGGCTGGGCCGTCAAGGAGGAGCTCGACCACGTGGTCGACGTCGTCATCGACTCGGGGGAGTGCGGCACCGAGCCGACCACGGTCGTCGACTTCTCCAGCGGCGCGGCCGAGGTGGTTCGCGTGGGCTCCGGGGACCCGTCGCGCTTCGAGTGACCGGAGCTCAGGCCGGGTCGGCGGTGAGTGCGGCGGCTCGCAGCTCTTCGAGCACCCGGGCGTCGATGCCGCCGGGGGAGTGCCGGTTCTCCAGGTTCACCTCGGACATCCACGCCCCGAGCGCTCCCTCGACGTCCGGGCCGCCGCGTCCGAGCCCGGCGAGCAGCGCACCCACCTCCTCGCGCAGGTCGCCCTCCAACGGGTCGACGTCCTCCGGTCCGCCGAACAGCAGTGTCGACAGGTCGTGCAGGCGGGCCAGCTCGCGTGGCGCGTCCGGGTGGTCGTCGACCCGGAGGTCGGCGAGCACGCCGCATCCGTCGTAGCCGGCACCGGGAGCGTGGGCGAGGATCGCCGCGCTCTGGCGGCCTCGTGAGTCGCCGCCCGCGTCGTCCCCGGCCAACAGCGTTGCGATCAGGCGGTGGTCGAGACGCTGCCCCGCGGACGCGAGCCACGCCGCCTCCATCGCCTCGATCACCTGCGGCCCGGTGAGGATGTTTCCCTGGATGGCGTAGGCCGTGTGCTCGCCGCCCGCGGCGACCCCGCCGGCATGGGCGAAGCAGCCGTCCCCGGTGAAGGTGGCGGCGCCGGTGGCACCCACCGCACCGACCTGGCGCAGGGCGCGGCCCTCGTCGGCCGCGACGGCATCCTGCAGGGCGGCACCGACCTCGGCGCCTGCTGCGAGGGCGTCGAGCACCTCGTCGAGGTAGGCCACGCGCGCCAGCGACTGGGTCGCCACGGCGCCCACCCCGGGTCGCACGGCGGGCACCACGGAGCCGACGGCCAGGAACTTGCTGGCGACGGCGACGCCCCAGGCGTCTCCGTCGTGGGCGGCGATCGAGAAGGTCATGCCCGACAGGCTAGGTGGCGCGCACCCGGTTGTTGCGCGGCCCGTGCTCGAGCTCGGCCTCGCCGAGCAGCTCGAGCACGGGAGTCACGTAGTTGGCGAACCGGCCCCGATAGCCCTTGCGCAGGCCGTAGTAGCCGCCGACCGGGTTGTCCGCGCTGCGGGCCCAGGCCTCGACGGTGCCCTCCTTGACGGGCTTGCCCTCGTCGGCATTGCCCAGCGGCACCCAGTCGCCCCGGGTGCGCAGCATCGCGGCGAGGTCGTCGACCGCGGACAGGTGGTACGACAGCGTCGTGGAGCCCACCCGCACGACCAGCGCCGGCGGCTGGGCCTCCTCGTCGCGCCAGGCCGTGTAGCTCGAGGTCTGCGAGGGGGTCTGCAGCACCCAGGGGTCCTCGGGGGTGCCGTCCCCGTACGTCACGTCGTCCATCTCCGCACCTCACTTCCGGGACGGACGCTAACAGCCCTAAGGTGACATCTCCTGTCATGTACGGAAGAGGAGTCCGGTGCGTGCGTCCCGGTTGCTGCTTCTGCTGCTGCTCCTGCAGAACCGCGGCCGGATGACGGCCGCGCAGCTCGCGAGCGAGCTCGACGTGACCCGGCGCACGGTACTGCGCGACATCGAGGCCCTGAGCGCTGCCGGACTTCCCGTCGTCGTGCACCGTGGCCCGAAGGGCGGGGTCGAGCTCGGGTTCGGCTACCGCACCCGGCTGACCGGGCTCGCGACCGACGAGGCCGAGGCCCTCGGGGTCATGCTCGCCGCGCCCGTGCCCGAGCTCGCCGACCTCGGGCTCGCCGAGGCCGGCGCCCGGGCCAGGACCAAGCTGGTCGAGTCGCTGCCGGACCAGGTGCGCGCGAGCCTGCGGGAGGCGCAGAACCGGGTCGAGTTCGTCGCCGAGCCGCGTGGGGACCCCGACGCCCGGGTCCGAGCGCTGGCCGAGGCGATCCGGACCCGCCGCGTCGTGAGACTCGACGCGCGGTCACGGTCGCCGGTGACCGTGCACCCGGTAAGACTCCTCCGTGTCCCCGACGGCTGGGCCGTCGTCGGCGAGCAGGCGCCGGAGCGGCCTGTGCCGCAGCGGAACTGGCGCACGGTCAACGTGTCGGCGCGCAGATTCTAGGCCCGGGGTGAGCGCTTCGCCCTCGGTGCTCAGCGGCGCTCGAGGCGAACCATCACCTCGGTGTGCGGGGTCTGCGGGAACATGTCGAACACCCGACCCTCGACGGCACGCAAGGACGGCATCGCCGCCAGGTCCCGAGCGAGCGAGTCGACGTTGCAGCTCGAGTACAGCACCCGGCTCGCGGCCGACGACTCCAGCCATCCGGCGAGGTCGGCACCGATGCCGCGTCGGGGTGGGTTGACGACGACGAGGTCCGGGGGAGGGGAGGGGGTCGCCGTCGTGGCGTCGCCGACCTCGAAGGTGACGGTGCCCGCGGCTGCCGGGCCCACGACCCCCGCCTGGCGCGCCGCCGCCACCCGAGCGGCGTCGACCGCCTCGGCGGAGGTCTCGACGCCGACCACGGTGCGTCCGGCGCCGGTGGCGTGCAGGGCGAACCCGCCCACCCCGCAGTAGAGGTCCCACACGACCGCAGGCTCGGCGTCGTCGACCCACTCGCGGGCCTGCCGGTAGAGCGCGCCGGCGACCACGGTGTTGGTCTGGAAGAACGACTTCGGCCCGAGCAGCAGGGTCACGTCACCGGCTCGCACCGGCAGCAGGGTCTGCGCGGTGAGCGGCACCTCGGTGTCGCCCTCGAGCACCGCCTTGTGCTCCGGGTGCAGGTTGGCGGTGACCACCCGCACCGATGGCAGTTCGGTGAGCAGGGTGGGCAGCGCCGCCCGCAGGTCGGCCAGGTGCCGGTCGGAGCGCAGCACGAAGCGCACCAGGTGCTCGCCGTCGGGGGAGTGCGTGACGATCAGGTACTTCAGCTCGCCGCGCCGCGCCGGCACGTCGTAGGGCTCGAGCCCGAGGTCCGCGACGACGCGGTGCAGCGTGTCGAAGGTCGCGGCCAGCCCGGGCTCGTAGAGCCCGCAGCGCCGCAGGTCCACGCCCCGTCCGCGCTCGTCCAGGATGCCGAGGGTCGGGTGCCCGCTGCGGCCCCCCACCACCAGCTTGGCCTTGTTGCGGTAGTGCGACGCGGGGCTGCGCGCCGCGTCGAGCCAGTGCAGGCCCGGTGCCACCTCGGCGAGGGCAGCCGTGGCGTCCCCCTGCTTGGCGGCGAGCTGGGCCGAGTAGGCCGAGCCCATCAGGGTGCACGAGCGGCAGCGGCCGGCGTCGAAGTAGTCGCACTGCATGGTGCGGCCAGCGTAGGCGCCGCCCGCGGCCCCGGCGCTACATCCTTCCCAGCTCGTGCACGACGACGCTCGTGATCATCGGGTTGGTGCGTGCCAGGGCCAGCGCCGCGTCCCGATCGGCGGCCTCGATGATGGAGTAGCCCGTCAGGGAGTCCGGGCCCGGCTCGAGGTCGACGGTGGCCTCGGTCGTCACCTCCGCACCACCGCTGAGCGGGTTGCCGCTGTCGACCATCTGGGCGCCGACGCTGTCGAACCACTGCATCCAGGCCCTGCCGATCTCCGGCGTGGGGGTCACGTGGCCCTTGTAGAGGAACAGGAAGGTGCTCATGTCGGTGTGCCTTTCCCGCCGGGTGAGCCGGCATGGTCGGCGGCGCGCTCGGCTGCGGCCGCATGGTTGTCGAGCGTCTCGGCATCGGTGCCCCACCAGGGAGCGAACTGCTCGGTCCAGCCCTGCAGGCGGCGCAGCGCGGTGCGTTCCAGGGCCAGCAGGTTGACCCGGCCGACCTTGGTGCGCCGCACGAGGTGGGCGGCCTCCAGGACCTTGATGTGCCGGTGGATGGCCGGCAGCGTCAGGCCCACCCGCTGCGCGACCTGCCCGATGGTGCCCGGGCGCACCGCCAGCAGCTGCACCACCTCACGGCGGTGGCGGTTGGCCAGCGCCGTGAGGATGTCGTCGAGCTCGTCGGGGGAGCCGGTCTCATAGTTCACAATAGTGTTAACTATAGAACCCACCGACCCGGTCATGGCACCCCCGGGAGAGCATTCGCGGTTCCGGTGGTCGGATGAGGGCTTTGCAGCGGAATCCGAAGGGGGTTAGGGTTCGCCTTGGCGAGATCCGTGGACTGCCTGCCCAGTGCCAGCGCCCGGACCGAGCTGACGACCCTGAGACCGTGTCCCCACCCGAGGGTGGGGGAGGAGGCCCCTGATGACCGAAGACCTGCAGACCGCACCGACCTGGCCCGCGCACGACCCCGGTACCTACCGTCGCCTGCCGGCGCGCACCCGCCCGGTCGACCCCGAGGTCGTCGAGCGGCTGCTCGCCGCCGAGTGGGCGCGGTTCACCGGGTGGTCCGCGGAGTCGGGGGCCCACAACGAGCGGGCGAGCAAGACCCTGCCGCTCGGTGTCACCAGCTCGTTCCAGCACTGGGAGCCGTACCCGATCTCGATCGCCTCGGCCCGGGGTGCCTGGCTCACCGACGTCGACGGCAACCGGATGCTCGACCTGTCGATGGGCTTCGGCGCGATGCTCGTCGGCCACCTCAACCCGCGCGTCGTGGAGAAGGTCACCGAGGCGCTCACGCACACCGGCACGCTGTTCGTCACCCCGTCGCCCCAGGCGACCGAGATGAGCGAGCGCTTCTGCGACCGGTTCCAGCTCGACATGATCCGGTTCACCAACTCCGGCACCGAGTCGCTGATGTACGCCATCCGCTGCGCCCGCGCCTACACGCAGCGCAAGGCGATCGTGAAGATCGAGGGCGGCTACCACGGCGGCTACGACGCGCTGCAGGTGTCGGTCAAGCCGGGGCTCGACGAGATCGGCCCGGCGGACGCACCCACGCCGCAGGTGCCCTTCGACGTCGAGGCCGGCACCGTTCACGTCATCGCGTACAACGACCTCGAGCAGCTCGACCGCGTGCTCGCCGAGCACGGCAGCGAGATCGCGGCGCTGGTCGTCGAGCCGGTCATCGAGAACCTGTCGATCGTGGTCCCCGACGAGGGGTACCTCGCGGCGGTCCGGGCAGCGTGCGACGAGCACGGCGTCGTCCTGATCTTCGACGAGGTGAAGACCGGCCTCACCGCCGGCTACGCGGGTGCCGCCCAGCGACTGGGCGTCACCCCCGACCTGATCACCCTGGCCAAGTCGATCGGTGGCGGGCTGCCCCTCGCAGCGTTCGGTGGCAAGCGCGAGGTCATGGAGGTCGTCGTCGACGGCCGGATGGCACACTTCGGCACCTACAACGGCAACCCGCTCGTCATGGCGGCCGCGCAGGCCGTCGACGAGATCTGCACCCGCGAGGCCCTCGCCGAGGCCGAGGCCGTGAACGTGCGCGCCCTGGGGGCGATCGACGCGATCATCGACGAGTACGAGCTGCCGGCGCACACCGTCGGCCTCGGGGTCAAGGGCTGCGTCACCTGGTCGACCACCCCCGTGCGCAACTACCGCGACTACAAGGCCACCGACTTCGCCATGGCCGAGCTGTCCTGGCTGTGGGGCGTCAACCGGCACATCCTCACCCCGCCCGGCCTCGACGAGCAGTGGCTGGTCTCGCTCGTCACCACCGATGACGACATGGCGACCCTGGTCGAGGACTTCCGCGAGCTGGCCCGGGCCCTGCGAGCCTGAGCGCGCGGCGGCCCCACGGATCATGGCTGAGGACCGGCGTGTCGAGCGGATCATCCGCTACGGCGGGCACTTCTCGGCGTTCCGGCCCGTGCGCGCCGCGGGCAGCCACCTCTACGACGCGAGCGGGCGCGCCGTCCTCGACTTCACCTCGGGCCAGCTCAGCTCGATCCTCGGGCACGGTCACCCGGACGTCGTCGCCGCGGTGACCCGGGCAGCATCCCAGCTCGACCACCTGCACTCCGCGATGCTCTCCGAGCCGGTGCTCGCGCTGGCGGAGCGGCTCACGGCGCTGGCGCCGGCCCCGTTGGACCGGGTGATGTTCCTCAGCACCGGCGCCGAGTCCAACGAGGCGGCGCTGAGGCTGGCCAAGCTCGTCACCGGGCGGCACGAGGTCGTCGCCTTCGCCCAGAGCTGGCACGGGGTGACCGGGGGAGCGGCGGCGTCGACCTACGCCTTCGGGCGACGGGGGTACGGGCCACAGGGGGTCGGCACGTTCGCCATCCCGGCGCCGGACCCCAGGCGCGGGCCGTTCCGCACGGCCGACGGGTACGACTGGCGGTCCGAGCTCGACTACGCGTTCGACCTGGTCGACCGGCAGTCCTCAGGGAGCCTGGCGGCCTTCA
Source organism: Ornithinibacter sp. (assembly GCA_035633415.1). Taxonomy (GTDB): domain Bacteria; phylum Actinomycetota; class Actinomycetes; order Actinomycetales; family Dermatophilaceae; genus Fodinibacter. The sequence goes on from DASQEZ010000173.1 coordinate 26,980, forward strand.
TCGCCGAGCCGATCCTCAGCACGGGCGGCATGCTCGAGCTGCCCGTGGGGTACCTGGCGGCCCTGGCCGAGCACTGCCGCAGGCGCGGGATGCTCCTCGTGGTCGACGAGGCCCAGACCGGGCTCGGTCGCACCGGGACGATGTTCGCCGTCGAGCGCGACGGCGTCGTACCCGACGTGCTGACCCTGTCCAAGACCCTTGGTGCAGGCCTGCCGTTGTCGGCGGTCCTGACCACGCCCGACATCGAGCAACAGGCACATGACCGGGGCTTCCTCTTCTACACGACCCACGCCAACGACCCGCTGCCGGCATCCGTGGGCCTGGCGGTGCTCGAGGTCATCGAGCGCGACGGACTCGTGGCCCGGGCCGTGGCAGCCGGCGCCCGGCTGGAGGACGGGCTGCGCGAACTGATGCGCGAGCACGAGTGCGTCGGCGACGTCCGGGGCAGAGGGCTGCTCCTCGGCCTGGAGATCGTGGCCGACCGCGCGACGATGGCGCCTGACGACGAGCGCGGGGCCCGGATCACCGCACGCTGCCTCGAGCTCGGACTGTCGATGAACGTCGTCCAGCGGGCCGGCGCCGGCGGGGTGTTCCGGATCGCGCCGCCGCTCACGGTGACCGACGGAGAGCTCGACCGTGGCCTGGACATCCTGGGTGAGGCGATCGCCACCACGCGGTGAGGGGGAGGAGCCTAGAGTGCCTAATTGACATAATGTTGATTATCGGCGAAACACCCGGGAGTGGGCCGGGCGTGCGGCAGCCACGTGGTGCAGCGCCAGTGACGCCGTCGGCAGCACGAACCGGTGCCTGTCCACGCAGCGCACGTGCACGTGTTCCACCGGGCCGTCGGTGCTCGGCCAGACGTCCCGGTCGACGACCTCGGCGACCAGGCCGCACTGTGGGCACTGGGTCCACTGGGTCTGCTGCATGTCATCACCTCGCTGGAGTGCGTTCTTCGTCGAAGTCCCCGTAGGGCCCCCGTGCTGGCAAGGAGGCAGTCGGTTCGGACCCTGATACGTCCCAGCGCCCGGCGTGGGTGAGAATGGGCGCTCGTCATGGCACCAGCCGTCCCGCAGTGAAGGAGCACCAGCGTGAGCAAGTCGTCCAGGCCGCAGGGTGGCAGCAAGGCCGGTCGGGCCAAGGTCGACGAGGTGCGTCAGGCTCAGCGGGCCAAGGAACGGCGCTCCCGGGTCATCCTGGTCGCCGCCGTGTCCACGGTGGTGCTGCTCATCGCCGGCGTCGTCGGGTTCACCGTCTGGAACGACGTCTCGAGCCGCCCGACCCTCGACGCGGTGCAGACCTACACGGTGACCCGGGACCACACCACCGAGCCGGTGACCTACGCACAGACGCCGCCGGTCGGTGGTGACCACGCCTCGACCTGGCTGAACTGCGGGGTCTACACCGAACCGGTCGCCAACGAGCTCGCCGTGCACTCGCTCGAGCACGGTGCCGTCTGGGTGACGTACCGCCCGGACCTGCCGGCCGACCAGGTCGACGAGCTCGAGGCGGCGATCCCGGACACCTACATGGTGCTCTCGCCGTTCGAGGGCCTGCCCGGACCGGTCGTCGCCAGCGCCTGGGGCACCCAGCTCGTCCTGACCGGGGTCGACGACCCGCGTCTGGAGGAGTTCGTCAAGACCTACCGCCAGGGCCCGCAGACCCCTGAGCCGGGTGCCGCGTGCACCGGTGGCAGCGTGGGTGACCTGCCGCCGGCCAGCGGATGACCGACCCCGTGGGCGACCCGCCGCCCGAGCCCGAGCACCGTCGAGCGGGGCTCGGGCGGCTGCTGCTCGCCACCCTGGCCGCCCTGCTCGTCGGAGTGCTCGCCACCGTGTGGGTCGTGCAGGCGCGCAGCTCGGCGCCGACCGACTTCGGAGCCGACGCGGGCTTCGCCCGGGACATGCAGACGCACCACGCCCAGGCCGTCGAGATGGGCTTCCTCGTGCGCGACCGCTCGACGGACGAGGAACTGCGCACGGTCGCCTACGACATCATCACCAGCCAACAGCAGCAGGGCGGGCAGATGTACGGCTGGTTGGTGCAGTGGGGCCTGCCCCAGACCGCGTCGCGCCCCCCGATGGCCTGGGTCGGCGGCGCGCACGCCGCGGCCCACGCCGGCCCGGACGGCACGATGCCCGGCATGGCGACACCCGCACAGCTCGCCGAGCTCGAGGCGGCCACCGGCGTCGAGGCCGAGCGGATCTTCCTGCGCCTGATGATCGCCCACCACACCGGAGGCGTGGCCATGGCCGAGGCGGCCCTGGCCGACGCACGCACGCCCGAGGTGAGGACCCTGGCCGGCGCCATCTCCGCCGCCCAGGCCTCGGAGATCCGGCTGCTCCAGCAGATGCTCGACGCCCGGTCCTGAGCCCGGTGGACCCGTCAGCGCCGCGGTGCGCTGCTCAGCCGCTGTCCGGCCGGCGTCGGCTCACGGTCCGCGCCTCGACCTCGTAGCGGCTGGCGACCGACCCTCCGGACCGGAAGAACCGGCGCCGCAGCGCGCCCTCGACCTCGACGTGGTCGTCGACGGTGCACCGCGCGGCCGAGCGGCGCACCGCGGCCGTCCAGCAGGCCACGTCGATGGTGTCGACCCCTGCTCGGGCCCGCCCGCGCCGCTGCGGTCTCGGCACGACGACCCGCAGGGTGAGCACCGTGTCGCCGCTGGGCAGGGTGCGCGGCTCCCCCGTGGCCGTGACCCGGCCCGCGAGGTGCACCGAGTTGACATAACTCATCTCCCCCTCCACTCCGGGAGCGCGTGCCCCCACGGTGGCAGCCTGCCCACCCGCGGCGTGGGACGCGAGGGCGCGGGCAGTGCTGTGGACGACGCCGCCATCGGGTCGACCCTGTTGACGAGCCGGGGATGGCCCGAACGGATGGCATTTCGGCGGTCCGGGTGTTCCACCCCTGGCAATGCGCCTATCGTGGAAGTGGCGCGCGCAGCAGGGGCTCGTGCCGGGTGCCTTCGAGGTGCCGTTGACCCTCCACAGGAGACGTGAGTCGTGCGCTGGGCACTCGGGATGCGTGTGGCGGCCGGATCGGCCGTGCTCGCCGCGGTCGTGGCCGCGGTCGGGCCGATGGCTGCCGCCGAGGACCCGGCCCTGCCTCCCACCCCGACGGTGACGGGCACCTCCAGCACGGCGAGCACGGCCACCCCCACCCCGACGGGCACCGGGCGGCCCAGCGCGACACCGGCGCCGTCGCGACCCAACGACCCGCCCCGCACCATCTCACCCGGCGAGGGCGAGGGTGAGCCCGACCACCCGGTGGGCCTGTCGGGAGCCCTCCTGGCCGCGCAGATCGCGGAGGCCGACCGCATCTCCGCGGCGCTCAGCTCGAGCAACTCCGCCGTCGCCGCCGCCACCCGCGAGATGGACGTCCTCTCCGACCGGTCCAACGCCCTGCTCGAGTCGCTGTTGGCCGCCCGCGAGACCGAGCGTGCCGCGACCGACGAGGCCGCCCGGGCCCACGCCGACCTGGTCGTGCTCGAGGGCCGCCTCGCCACCGCCCGCCAGATCCTGCGCGAGTGGGTCTTCTCGGTCTACTCCGGCGGAGGCGGCGACTCCGACCTCTTCGGCATGCTCGACGCACTCACCGCCGAGCCGGAGGACGTCGGCGACCCGCTGGGCGACCTGTCCTACCTGACCGAGCAGCGCACCCGTGCCCTGCAGGACGTCAAGGTGCTGACGGCCGAGCAGGTGCGCCTCAGCGCGACCGCCGATGCCGCCGAGGCCTCCTCCGCCGCGGCGACCGCGGTCATCGAACGTGACAAGGCCGAGCTCGACAAGGCCGTCCTGACCCAGCGCGCCAAGGTCGGCCAGCTGCGCAGGCTCCAGGTCGCCGAGGTCGAGCGAGCCGGCCCGGTGGCGAGCATCCTGGTGGGTGCCCGCACCGAGGCCGCGCGGGCCGCCGCCCAGCGGCTGCGCGACGCGCTGACCGCCGCGTCCGTCGACATCGCCGCCATCGGCAAGCCGTGCACGAACGACCTCGCCTTCCACCCCAACGGGATGATCCCGCCGAGTGGGCTGTGCCCGGTCTGGGGCGCCGCCGGTGAGCGGCTCTCCCCCGCTGCCGCAGCCAGCTTCAACGCCCTGAGCAAGGCGTATGCCGCCCAGACCGGCGTCCCCCTGTGCATCACCGACTCCTACCGCTCGCTGCCCGACCAGATCTCGGTCAAGGCCACCCGCGGCCGGTTCGCCGCCACTCCGGGCACCAGTCGGCACGGGCTGGGCCGGGCGGTCGACCTGTGCGGTGGCGTGCAGGACTTCGGCTCCCCCGCGCACCGCTGGATGCGCCAGAACGCCCCGCTCTACGGCTGGTTCCACCCGTCGTGGGCCGCCGCCGGTGGGTCGCTGCCCGAGCCGTGGCACTGGGAGTTCGCGGGCTGACCCACTCCCCCGGCACCGGCGCTCGCGTCACATCCGGTGCTCGGTGTGCTCCTTGACCGGGAGCATGACCGCGAACCCCGCGGCGAGGATGAGCACGATCCCTAGGATGCCCCAGTACTGCGTGTTCTCCTGCCCGGTGATGAGTGCGCCCAGCGCGATGAACATGCCGAAGGCCGCGGGCGACAGGAAGGACACGACCCGCCCGGTGGTCGCGTACAGGCCGAAGATCTCGCCGTTCTTGCCCTCGGGGATGAGCCTGGCCAGGAAGCTGCGCGACGCCGCCTGCGCGGGCCCGACGAAGACGGTCATGAGCAGACCGAGGACCCAGAAGGTCGTCGCTCCCCCGTCGTGCAGGATGAAGATGAGGATCCCGAGGACGACCAGCGCGCCGAGCGAGATGAGGATGACCCGCTTGGGCCCGACCCGGTCGTCCAGCATGCCGAAGCCCATCGTCGCGAACCCGGCGACGATGTTCGCGGCGGCCCCGAAGACGATGACGTCACCGGCGGAGAGCCCGAACGTCCCGGCCGCGAGCACGGCACCGAACGCGAACACCCCTGCGAGTCCGTCGCGAAAGAGCGCGGAGGCGAGCAGGAAGTACACGGTGTGCCTCGAGGTGACCCACAACCCGCGCACGGACCGCCACACCAACCGGTAGGACTGCGCGACGCCCACTCGCGGGGCGTGCTCGTGCGGACGGTCCTTGAGCACGAGGAACGCGGGGATGGTGAAGAGCAGCGTCCACAGCCCGCAGACCAGCATCGAGACCCGGATGTTCGTGCCGTCGGTGTCGGAGACCCCGAACAGGCCCACGTCGGGCTGGATGAGCAGGAAGTAGATCAGCAGCAGGACGAGGATGCCGCCGAGGTAGCCCATCCCCCACCCGAAACCGGACACCCTCCCGACGGTCGACGTCGTCGCGACCTGGTCGATCGTCGCGTTGTAGTTGACTCCGGCGATCTCCGAGACCACCGACCCCACGGCGAGCAGCACCAGGCCCACCCACAGGAACTCCGGCTCGGGCTTGACGATGTACAGCGAGGCCGACAGCCCGGCGAGCAGCCAGGTCAGGTAGCGCAGGTTGCGCACCGTGCGCCCCGACCGGTCCGAGTTCTGCCCCAGCACCGGGGCGAGCAGGGCGACGAACAGGCCCGAGATCGCCGTGGAGATGGCCAGGGCCGTCGACGTCGCGTTGGTGGCGCCGAAGCTCTCACTGGTGATGTACACCGAGAACACGAACGTGGTGATGACGGTGTTGAACGGCTGGGCCCCCCAGTCCCACATCCCCCACGCGAACACGCGCCGGCGCGAGGTGGGGCCTGCGACCTCGAGGGCGGTAGGACCGGAATCGGCCGCCTCGGCGGGTACGGTGGGTGTTGTCACGCCGCTGACGCTAGCGACGGTGGGGCCCTCTGGGAACGCGCAACGCGGGAATTGGGTCCGGGTACTCACCAGACATCCCGAAGGGTGGGACGTCTGATCACCGACCAATCTGTGAGGGCTCTCACACCGAACCCTCCACACGGGCGGTGGCGCACGGAACAACGCCACCCGTCCGGTCGTTGGACGCGCTAGACCCGGTCGGGACGACCTGCCGACCGGGACACCACAGACTCGGGAGTTCACCCATGGCAGAACGCAGCCTGCGCGGCAGCCGTCTCGGCGCCCTGAGCATGGAGACCGACCAGAACGTCGTCCCCAGCGAGCGCAACATCACCACGTACCTGTGCCCCAACGGGCACACCATCAAGCTTCCCTTCTCCGTCGAGGCCGACGTCCCGCACATCTGGGAGTGCCGCTGCGGTGCGGAGGCCAAGCTCCAGGGTGGGGGCCCGGAGCCCGAGGCCAAGCCCGTCAAGCACGTCCGCACCCACTGGGACATGCTTCTCGAGCGGCGCTCGATCCCCGAGCTCGAGGAGCTCCTCGAGGAGCGCCTCACCCTGCTGCGCGAGTCCCGCGGTGAGCGGCCCCGCAAGCGCAAGTCCGCCTGACCTCACCGAACCGGTGCCGGGTACCCCTCGCGGGTGCCCGGCACTCGTTCGTCACGGCTCGCGGTCGACGACCTCACCCTGGATGACGTCCGGTCGCCCGCCGCCCGGTGCCGGGGCACCGGTTCCGCCCGGCGCGCTCCCGCCGGCCGCGGGCCACTCCCCCATCGGGCCGAGCAGCTTGCGCGCGACGACCGCCTCGAGCCAGGCCCGGGTGAGCGGGCGGGTCAGCGGCAGGATGAAGAAGAACCCGACGAAGTCGGTGACGAAGCCGGGGGTGAGCAGCAGCGTTCCGCCGATCAGCACCAGGGCGGCGTCGCTGAGCTGACGGCTCGGCATCGTCCCGCTGCGCAGCGCCTCCTGCAGCGCGGCCCAGGTGCGCCCGCCCTCGCGCTTGACGATCCACGCGCCGAGGAACGACTCGAGGACGAGCAGCGCGAGGGTCTGCCAGCCACCGATCACCCGGCCGACGGCGATGATCGCGGCGATCTCGATGACCGGCACGACGAGCAGGGCGAGGAAGACCCAGCGCAGCACCCGCGGACGGCGCCGACGCGTCGCGTACGGGGTGGCGCCAGGGCGGCTCACAGCTCGTGCCACCTCGGCTCGCGGGCGCCGCCGACCAGCCCGCGGACCTGGCGGGCGCGGTGGTGCACGCCCCAGCTGGTGATCCGGCGCAGCGACTCGGTCATGATGTCGCGGCTCATCTTGGAGTCGCCGACCTCCCGCTCGACGAAGGTGATCGGCACCTCGACGATGGTCAGGTCCTTCTTGACGGCGCGCCAGGTCAGGTCGGCCTGGAAGCAGTAGCCCTGGGAGGCGACGTCGTCCAGGCCCATCGCGCGCAGCGCCTCGCTGCGGTAGACGCGGTACCCCGCGGTGGCGTCGTTGACCGGCATCCCGAGGAGCACCTTGATGTAGAGGTTCCCGCCGACCGAGAGGGCCTTGCGGTGCAGCGGCCAGTTGACGATCGAGCCACCGCGCACCCACCGCGAACCGATCACGACGTCCGCGTCAGCCGCTGCCGCGAGGAGGGTGGGCAGGTGCTCGGGGCGGTGCGACCCGTCGGCGTCCATCTCGACGACGGCGTCGTAGCCGGCGTCCATGGCGTACTCGAACCCCGCCAGGTACGCGGCGCCGAGCCCCTCCTTGCCGGCTCGGTGGAGGACGTGGACCTGCGGGTCGTCAGCAGCGAGGGTGTCGGCCACCTCGCCGGTGCCGTCGGGCGAGTTGTCGTCGAGGACGACGACGTCGACGTCCGGGACGAGGTCGCGCAGGCGGCTGACGACCACGGGAAGGGTGTCCCGCTCGTTGTAGGTCGGGATGAGGACGGCGACGCGCCGCAGCGGCGGTCGGGCGGTCTCGGTCAACGTCGTCGGTCCTCGTGTCGTGGGCTGGTGATGGTGGGGGGTTCGGAAACACTAACGCTCCGCGCGGCCCGCGTGCTCCCGAGGACGAGCAGGAGCAGGGCGGCGGCGGCGAGCCACTCGGGGGCGCCGCCGAGACGGTCCGACGGGGTGCGCTCGCTGCGCAGCACCGGGCTCGCCACGCGCTGGTCGGCCGTGAACAGCCCGGTCTTGTCGGTGACCGACCCGTCCGGGGCGATGAAGCCGGAGACCCCGACGGTCGAGACGTGCACGACGGAGCGCCCGTGTTCGATGGCCCGGATCCGGGAGATGGCGAACTGCTGCTCGGACTCGGCGGTGTAGCCGAAGGTGGCGTTGTTGGTCTGGACCACCAGGAGGCTCTCGTCGTCGCCCGCGGCCCGCACGCTGTCGCGCATCAGCCCGTCGTAGGCCACCTCGAAGCAGATCGTCGGCAGTGCCACGTAGTCGCCGCCGGGGGCGGGCACCCGGAACATGCCGATCCGGTCGCCCGCGACGAAGTTGCCGGCCAGGTCGGCCATCGGGGTGAAGATCCGGAAGAAGGCGCGGCCGGGGATGTACTCGGCGAAGGGCACCGGGTGGAGCTTGACGTAGCGCTCGGGCTCGGTGGCTCCCGGCAGGTAGAACAGCGAGACGTTCGAGCTGTACCCGACCGGTTCGGCGAGCACGGCGCCGATCAGCAGCGGCACCCCGACCGCCCTGCGGGCGCGCACGATCTGGGCGGCCGCGTCGGTGTTGCGGAAGGGGTCGATGTCCGAGGAGTTCTCCGGCCAGACGACGAGGGTGAGGTCGTCGGGCGCGGTGTCGGCGAGCTGCTCGGTTCCGCTGACGTGGTTGTCGAGCACGGCCCGGCGCTCGGCGTTGAACTCCAGCCCCGCCTGCGGAACGTTCCCCTGGACGAAGCCCACCGACACCTCGCGCCCGGCGGTGGGCAGCGGGATCGCGATGGGCACCAGGGCCACGAGTGCGACGGCGAGCGACCCGGCCACCGCGGCGCGCGCGAAGGACCGCTGGACCGCCATCGTGACGGTGAACAGGAGCAGGGTGCCGACGACCGCCACGGCGAAGCTGACGCCGGGGGCCCCGAGCCACCGAGCCACGTGGGCCAGTGGGCTGTCGGCCTGGCTGAACGCCAGCCTCGCCCAGGGGAACCCGCCGTAGGGCGTGGTGCCGCGGGCCCACTCCTGCACGACCCAGGCGAGGGGCACCAGGAGGTAGGCGGTGCTGCCGTGGCCGGCCACTGTCAGCCGGCGCCCGGCGTACCCGACGACGGCCGACATGGCCGCGATGTAGAGCGCCTCGAGGGTGGCCAGGGCGAACCAGGGTAGGGCCCCGACGTACACGCCCGACCACGACAGGACGGGCACGAAGAAGGAGAGGCCACCGAGCATGCCCAGCGCTGCTCCGCGACGAGCGCCGGCGGTGAGCGTGGCGGCGGCCAGCAGCGCCACCCCGACAGGTGCGAGCCACCAGAGGTTCGCGTCCGGGAACGCCAGCCACAGGCACAGGCCGGCGGCGACGGCGGCGGCCGGGCGAGCGGCATACCGGAGCGGGGTGGGCACCCGCCAACGGTAGGTCACGCCGCCGGGGGGACCACCACGACCCCTCGGGCGGTGGTGGCCACCAGCGGCGGGTCGAGAAGATCGGCGGCGGACCCGCCGCGGACCGGGTTCCCCCGGCCGACGACGCGCACCTCGAAGTCGATCTCGCGGGAGCGGGTTCCGACCCGGACCACCCGACCCTCGATCTCGATCACGTCACCGGCCCGAACGGGCGCGAGGAACTGCACCGAGGAGTACGAGGCGAACAGGCCCTCGTCGCCGTCGGTGCGGATGCACAGCTCGGTGGCCACGTCGCCGAACGCCGCGAGGGAGTACGCGCCGTCGACGAGGTTGCCGGCGTAGTGGGCGTGGCTGTAGGGCACGTATCGGCGGTGGGTGACGGTGAAGCCGACCTCGGCACGGGTCATCGCTGCGCTCCTCGCGGGTCCGGGTGCGTGCTGGGGGTGGCGAGCTGGTGCACGAGGTAGGACGCGACCTCGCCGGGGGTGGTGCCGCGGCCGAAGACCCGGTCGACCCCGAGGCCGGCCGCGGACCCCTCCTCGAAGCGTGGGCCGCCGACGACCAGCAGCGGCACCTTCCCGGCCGGGAAGGCCTCCCGGAAGGCGGCCGACATCGCCGTCGTGTTGTGGATGTGCGCGTCCTTCTGGGTGACGACCTGCGAGACCAGCACGGCATCGGCACGCACCTCGCGGGCGGTGTTGACCAGGTCGGGGACGAGCACCTGGGCGCCCAGGTTGACCACCGTCATCTCGCGGTAGTACTCCAGGCCCTTCTCGCCGGCGAAGCCCTTGATGTTGAGGATCGCGTCGATGCCGACGGTGTGGGCGTCGGTGCCGATGCAGGCGCCGACCACGACGAGCTTGCGGCGCAGCCGCTTCTTGATGTCGGCGTTGATCTCCTTGGACGTCAGCAGCGGGAACTCACGCTCGAGGACCTCGACCTCGCGCACGTCGACCAGGTGCGTGACCGAGCCGTAGACGACGAAGAAGGTGAAGTGCGGGCCCATCGCCTTGGCGTGCACCAGGAGCGCGGGCTCCAGGCCCATCTTGGCGGCGAGCTGGAGCGCGGCCCCCTCGGCCCGCTTGTCGTGCGGGAGGGGCAGGGTGAAGGAGATCTGGACCATGCCGTCGCCGGTGGTGTCACCGAACGGGCGCACGACCGGGCCCGGCTCGGCCAGGCTGAGGTCACCGTCGAGGGCGTGCTCCATCCGACGCTGGGCGTCGTGGGCGTCGCGGCGGCGGGTCATCATCGGGTGGCCCCTTCCTCGAGCAGGGTGGTCGCGGGGTTGTCGTACCCGTCGGCCTTCGCCATGACACCCTCGAGGCCCTTGCCCTTGGTGGGGGGCCGCTTCATCGAGCCGAAGGTCCCGTCGGCGATGGCGGCGAGCAGCGGCTGCGGGAAGTCCGTGCCGCGGGTGGTCGTGTCGTCGACGATGGCGGCGAGCAGGTCGACCGCCTCCCCCAGCACCTGCCGTGCGCGGGTCTGGATGAGCCCGTCGTGCGGCGGGTGGAAGTCCTCGGTGAGCCCGCCGGCGGCGTTGAGCACGTAGCGCACGTTCTGCAGTGCCAGGTCGCGGTCGGACAGCCAGGGGGTCACGACGGCCTCGGTCATCATCCCCACGAGCAGGATGCCCTGGCCGGTCATCGCCCCGACGAGGTTGAAGAACCCGTCGAGCAGGTAGCCGCGGAAGACGTCGCCGGTCATGTGCTTGGTGGGCGGCATCCACTTCAGCGGCGCGTCCGGGAACAGCTGGCGGGCCAGCAGCGCGTGGGCGAGCTCGAGGCGGAAGCTGTCGGGGATCTCGGGGTTGATCTCGAAGGCGTGGCCCAGGCCCAGCTGCCAGTCCGCGAGCCCGGCCTCCTTGGCGAAGTACTCGTTGAGCAGCTGGCTCACGGTGACCGTGTGAGCGGCCTCCACGGCATCCGCGGTGGTGAGGTAGTTGTCCTCGCCGGTGTTGATGATGATGCCTGCACGTGCGTGGACCTGGCGGCTGAAGCGCTGGTCGACGAAGGTGCGGATCGGGTTGATGTCGCGAAAGAGGATGCCGTACATCGAGTCGTTGAGCATCATGTCCAGCCGCTCGAGACCGGCCAGGGCCGCGATCTCGGGCATGCACAGCCCGCTGGCGTAGTTGGTGAGCCGGACGTAGCGGCCCAGCTCCCTGCTGGACTCGTCGAGCGCCGCGCGCATCAGCCGGAAGTTCTCCTGGGTGGCGTAGGTGCCGGCGTACCCCTCACGGGTCGCGCCCTCGGGCACGAAGTCGAGCAGGCTCTGGCCGGTGGAGCGGATGACGGCGATGACGTCAGCACCCTCGCGAGCGGCCTGCTGGGCCTGCGGGATGTCCTCGTAGATGTCGCCGGTGGCGACGATGAGGTAGATCCACGGCTTCTGCGCGGGGTCGCCGTAGCGGCGCACGAGCCGGTCGCGGGCCGCCCGCTGGCGGTCGACGGCGCGGATGCCGCGGGCCACCGAGGTGCGGGCCGCCCTGCGTGCCGCGGTGCCGTCCCTGCCCTCGGGGAGGCGGAAGGTGACGCTGCCGCTCGCGGACTTCTGCGCGAGGGTCAGCAGGTCGGGAGCCTCGCCGCGGCGCAGGGCGTCCCAGACCGGGGTGGTGACCCCGTGCTCGAGGCCGACGTCGCCACGGACGGCATCGACGAGGTGGTTGACCCACGGCACGTTCTCGTGATCGGCGCCGGACAGGCCGGCCAGGCGCAGGGTCGCGCGCTCGACCGACACGGTGGTGTGGCTGCGGGCGAGGTCGACCACCGGCTTGCCGGCCCGGCGGGCCAGGCTGCGGGCCTTGCGGACGGTCGCTGGGTCGAGATCGAGGAGGGGGCGCGCACGTGAAGACACGACGCCAATCTACCAACTGGTGCGACAGTATTTACGGCTGGCCGGGGTGTTCGCGACAGGATCTGTCGGAACCTCCCCGGCGGTCAGGGTGCGAACAGCCGCGTCCCGTCGCGGACGGTGAGCAGGCAGGTCGGCAGCGGTGCACCGCCGCGCACGTCCGGCAGGCCGTCGGAGTCGGTGCCGGGAGTGTGCCAGGCCGCGAAGGTGGCCGGCCCCCCGACCCGCAGCACCCCTCCCCCGGGCTCACGCGCCGCCTCGTGGCCCCCGGCGGTGTGGGCGGTCAGCGCGGTGGCGACGTCGAGCCGCTGACCGGCCTGGTGGTGCTCGACGGCGGAACGGACGGCGGCCCAGGGGTCGAAGGGCGTGACCGGGGAGTCCGACCCGAACGCGAGGCGCACGCCTGCCGCGGCGAAGGCGGCGATCGGGTTGGTGCCGGGAACCCGGTCGCGACCCAGCCGGGACTCGTACATGCCGTCGGCTCCGCCCCAGAACGCGTCGAAGGCGGGCTGCACGCTCGCGACGATGCCCAGCCGCGCCATCCGGGTGATGCCCACGGCGTCGACCATCTCGGCATGCTCGAGCCGCGGCCTGCTGGCTCGCACGACCTCGAGCCCGACCAGATCTGCCGCCGCTTCGCACCCGTCCAGCACGGTGTCCATCCCCTCGTCGCCGATGACGTGGAACCCGCTCTGGATGCCGGCCAGGGCGCAGGCGCCGACGTGGTCGCGGACGTCGGCACTCGAGCGGTAGGCCGTGCCGCGGCATCCGGGGTCGTCGGCGTAGTCGTGGCGCAGACGGGCGGTGTGCGACCCGATCGACCCGTCGATGTTGAGGTCGCCACCGAGGCCGGCCGCGGCGTGCAGGGCGAGCAGGGCACGGGCCTGCTCCGGCTCGGTGACCGCCTCGGCCCAGTAGCCGACGGTGCGGGGCAGGTCCGGTCGCCGACCGAGCTCGAGGACGTCGGCGAAGTCGCCTGCCGAGGTCAGCAGCGGGCCGCCGCACTCGTGGAGGACGGCGATCCCCCGGGTGGCGGCGGACTGCAGTGCGGTCTCGACGTCCTCGCGCCGCTGGGCGGCACTGCGGGCCGCGTCGAAGGCCGCGCGGGCGGCGTTCTTGGCGTCGCGGGTGACGAACCCCTCGCCCATCCAGCCGTCGAGGCGGTCGGCACCCGACATCATGGCCAGCGCGCTGGACACCACCGCCGAGTGGCCGTCGATCCGCGACGCGTAGACCACCCCGCCGAAGGAGGCCCGGTCGAGCTCGGCCGCCGTCATCGCGCGGTCCTCGACCCAGTCGTGCTCCTGCCAGTTCAGCACGAACAGGGGCCTCCCGCCGCGTCGCCGCACGGCGTGCTCGACGGCGCGCAGCGCCTGCGACACCGAGGTCGTGCCGGTGAGGTCGACACCGCGCAGGCCCATCCCGGTGTGCGACAGGTGCGCGTGCGCGTCGACGAAGGCGGGAAGGACGAGG